>PLFC01000131.1:6375-54821 GCA_003136655.1 Vulcanimicrobiota bacterium | reverse complement strand
AACTGACCCCGGGTCCGGAGCAGACAAGAGCAAGGAACGACCTTAGCGTGGCCCGTTTCATTGAATCCTCGCTCTTATGACTTGTAGCAAGGTGTAAGGAATAGCGTATCCGCCGATGGCCACGCGAAACTCTCTTGAAAGGGCGAAGTAAATGTCAGAGAGTCATTCATCGGCGTTCCAACCGGCAACTCGAAAAGAACCGCGTATTGCTGATCTTGATCAAGTAGAAAAGCCGTGTACGACGTTGTGCTGACAAATTGATTCGACTTTATGGTGACTGTGGAGTTCGAGCCCAGAAATTGAGCTTTTGCAATCGGAGCCGTGATCTGAATGCCGACGCCAGATGTTGAATATCCCTGCTGGTTCGGGCATGGACCTCCACCGCGCCCAGTGCCTCCGTCTAATACGAAATGACTTTTCTTCAAGCAGTCGTTCGAACCGTAACCAATGAGGCCGGATAGCCTGCCACCGAGGCCAGGTATCTTCAATATACCTCCAGACGACACACAGGATTCCTTCGACTGCCGTATCGCCGGCTCCTCTTGTGTCGAGACAAACGCGACAGATCTGCTCGCCAGCTGCTCCTGCGAGTACCCCTGCAATAGGGACGCCGGGCTGTTCGAGCAACCCTGCGCGAGAGCGACAGCGGCTATCGCCAATAGCGAAACCCATCTTTGCATTCGTGAGATCCTCCGTTTACGAGACAATTTCGTACGGTCTCATGCTGGTCGGATCCGCGCCAAAGTCGATGATGCTAAAACAAGGCCGACCAAGTCCAAAAGACAGAGCCGGCAACCCTTGTGCCGCAATCGGATGGAAAAGCCGGGTAAGAGCCGATGACTGACCAAGCTCTAGAAAGACGGTCAGGCTCACGAGAGCGATGAATAATTGGCGCAGATTCACGTAGCGCAACCCGCAAACCATAAATCTGATACGCACAGAATAGAAGCCTCGACGGGTCGTCCGGCTCTTGAGTCTTGCTTATCCTTGGAGAAATGCGACACCAACCACCTACCTACACAGGCTCTGGTCTGGTTACGGCAAGGCCGAGAGGTTAAGACTCGCCCCCGCTATTCGTTTCGCGAAAGAATGGGAATTTTGAGGCCTTCAAGCAAGGGCGCTTTTCGTCCTTCCGATTCTTTAAGATAATGTAAGCCACTGTGCCCTCCGTGGCTCGTCCGAAGCGCTCGCCCACCCGATGCCCAAGACTCTGCTGCCCGACGCCCATTTCGCGGTAAATGTATAAACCCGAGTCAAACATCCCGGGTCCGGAACGACGCAACGCCGGCCCAGGCGACCAGCAATACCCACACCACGCACCACGCAAGAAACGCCTCCGGTGGTGGACCGAGCACCGCAAAAGGCCCTGCGCTGCCCGCTCCGTTGACTCCGGCAGCGCGCATCGCGACGGGTTCGAGGCCGAAGAGCGCGCCGCGCCAGAGACCGTCGCTCGGGAAGAGCAAACCGGCGGCGAGCGTGCCTTGCGCGACGCCATCATTGCCCAAGCTGCTCGAGATCAGGTGCGCGATGCCGTCGATCCACGCCGCGCCGTAGAACACGACCGTCACGATCGCCGCCGTCAGCGGCGCGAGTCGCACCGAGAGCGTCATCGCGCAGGTCACCACCAGCGCAACGATCGCCAGGAAGAATGCGAGCGAGAAGAGAGGCTGCGGCGCGACATAGCCCGTCGTTATGCGCACGATTACCGCTTCCAGCCCGATCGCGCAGGTGCCGTAGATCGCAACGACGCCGAACGCGCCGAGCCACTTGCCAGCCAGCAATTCGATGCGATACAGCGGGCGGGGAATGATCGACAGCAGCGTGCCGTTCTCGAGTTCGGTGCCGAGCGCGGTCGCGCCGATCAACGCCGCGCCGAGCGCGAGCACCGTGACGAACATGAATGCCATCAGGATCACGATGCCCGACACCGCGCCCGCGAGCTGTAGGCTCGAGCGGCCGAACTGTTCCGCAAGCTTCACGAAGGCCCAACCCGTCAAGCCGATGCCGGCGAGCGTCAATCCGGCGGCGGCCAAGGCCAAGCGCCGGCGCACCGCCTCCAGGATGACGAGCCTAGCGATCAGCAGCGTCGGCATCGCCGGCTCCGATCAGATTGAGGAAGCGCTCTTCGAGCGAACCGCGCACCGGCTCGACGGCCGCTACGCGCGCGCCGCAGCGCACGAGCCTCGCGACCAAATCGGGAACGTCGGCTTCCGCAATCGAGCGCAGCACGAAGGTCCGCGGCCCCTCCGCTTCGGCGGCGTATCTGACCAGCGCGTCGAGCGCGCCGTCGACCGGGACCTGCGCGAACGTGATG
The DNA here is from genome assembly GCA_003136655.1 of Vulcanimicrobiota bacterium. Taxonomy (GTDB): domain Bacteria; phylum Vulcanimicrobiota; class Vulcanimicrobiia; order Vulcanimicrobiales; family Vulcanimicrobiaceae; genus Hesperobacter; species Hesperobacter lustricola. Next base: position 52,507 of record PLFC01000131.1, on the reverse strand, counting down.
CGCACTTCGAAGGCGCCGAGGATCTCGGCCATCGTGCCGCTGGCCACGATGCGTCCCTTATCGAGAATGGCCAACCGGTCGCAGACCGCTTCCACCTCGCTGAGCAGATGCGAATTGAGAAACACCGTCGCGCCGCGGTCGCGCGCGGCGCAGACGATGGCGCGCACGTCGGCGCGTCCCACGGGATCGAGCGCTGAAGTCGGCTCGTCGAGGATCAGCAACTCGGGGTCGCCGATCAGCGCGACGCCGAGCCCGAGCCGTTGCTGCATGCCCTTCGAGAACGTACCGACCTTGGCGCGTTCGCGCCCGGCCAACCCGACGACCTCGAGCACGCGCGCGATCTCGCCCTTCTGCAAACGCCCCGGCATGCCCAAAAGGCCCGCGTGGAAAGCGAGCACTTCGGGCGCCGTCAACCAATCTTGATAGCGAAATAGCTCGGGTAGATAGCCGATGCGCCGCCTCGCCTCGATCGCGCCGAGTGGCTGGCCGAGGATGGCACCGTAGCCCGAGGTCGCATGCGTGAGGCCGAGTAAGATTTTGACCGACGTCGTTTTGCCCGCGCCGTTGGGGCCCAAGAAGCCGAAGATTTCACCGCGCTCGACGGTGAGCGAGAGATCGCGCAACGCGAGCACGGTGCCATACTTCTTGGCGACGTCCCGCGTTTCGATCGCGGGACGTCGCTCGGCTTCGTTCATCGAGTCAGGGAGTTCGCCACCGCCAGCAGTTCGCTCTCCCGCAGCGGGCCTACGACGCCGTAGACCATGCCCGCACGTTCCCAGACCACGACCGAACCCACCCCGGTCTCGTCGCCCACCACGAGTGCCGGGGAACCGCCGACCGAGACGGTTTGGGCGAGCGCCTTGTCGACCGGAATCGGAATCGGCAACGTGGTCGAGGGATCGCCGATCGCTCTGATCTGCGCGGCGAGGCTGGGCGAGATGCCCGGCTGTGCCAGCAGATAGTCGACGATGTCGCGCACCGAGGCGCCCGTCGAGTAGATGCGCGGCGCCTGCGACTGGAAGATCGCGAGACCGCTCATGCCGGAGTTCACGCGATGCGTTCCGCCATGATGGAACATGTGCAGTCCGTGGGCGCCTCCGCTTCCATACGTCGTGATGACGGTCGGGGCGAACGTCGCGTACAATGTCGAGCCGTCGAGGTTGGCGGGCATCGGCGGCAACACCGCGTTCTTGCTTTGCGCAGCCGCGCGCGCCTTGGCCGCGCTGAACGTGAAGGCGCCCGTCTTTGGCGCCAGCACCGTGTACGTCGGCGTGTCTGGAATGCCCGTGGGCAGATAGCGCGGATGCAGCACGGCCTGACGCGACACGCGCATCGCATCGAAAACGTTGGAGAACGTCTGCGGCGCCACGTCCTTGGCGCCCGTCTCCTGTACGTTGCCGAACGAACTCAAGTTGGGAAAACCGTTGAGCGCTTCCATATCCGACTTCGTGATCGCGATCGGCTGGAAGCTGTGCGGTTCGAAGATCGCTAGGAAGTTCGCGGCGGTGCTGCGCACCGGCGCCAGCGAGAGGCTCAGGCCGAGAACGACGGCCGCAGCGGCCGCGGTCAACCATCCCGCGCGCGGGGCGAGCGAGAATCGCGACCGTGCCGGCGAGACGGCGAAGAGTTGGTTCGACGCACGGGCTGCCACGGCGCGCCGGGCGGCTTCGATATCGAGGCTCGCCGGGGGCAACGTCAGCGCGCGTTCGGCGAAGTTCGCGTTGCCCGCAATCTCTTCGCGCACGGCGCGACAGGCCGCGCAGTTCAGCAAATGTTCTTTTTCGGCGCTCGAGAGGGCGTCGGGTTCGTCGCGATGGCGACGCAGCAGTTCAGCGGAGGGATGGGTCATCGGAGAGTTCCTTTCGAAGCGCCGCCTCGGCTCGTATCAAGAGCGTCCCGATGGCGTTGGTCGTGACGCCCATGACGTCGGCGAGTTCTTTGTAGGTGAGCCCGGCGGCGCGCAGGCCGAGCACGGTGGCGTAGCGTTCGGGTAAACCGGCGAGCGCGGCACGCACGGTTTCGCTCAGTTCCAGACGCTCGACCGCGCGCTGCGGTTCGAGCGGGCCGCACGAGGTCGGCGCTTCCAATGCGACATGGCGCCGTTCGCGAGCGCCGCGCCGTTGGCCCGAGCGCAGATGCGAGAGCGCACGGTGCACCGTGGCGCGGTGCAGCCACGAGCGAGCGTGCGCGCGATCGCCGATCGGATTGCGCGCGAACGTCGCAAAGACGTCTTGCGCTACGTCCTCGGCATCGGCCCCGACGAATCGCCGCGCGATGGCGACGAGTCGCGGGTACTCCATAACGAACAGGTCGTCGAAGGGCCCGGAGGCCGCGTTTGCGAGCATCTGTCCGTTGTACGCCGGAGCGGCCGGCTTTATTTCGCCGGTTCGGCGCACGCGGCCGCCACCAGCCCGGCGAAGAGCCTTGCGCTGACCTCGTCGCTCTCGGGCAAGGCTTCGGGGTGCCACTGCACCGCCACGAAGTACGGATGCTCGAAGGTCGCATCGAGCGCCTCGACGATCCCGTCCGGCGTCGTCCCGGCGACCGTGAAGCCGGGCGCAACCCGGTCCACCGCCTGATGGTGCATCGAGTTGCTTGCGAATTCAGTCCGCCCGAGCAACCGCGCGAGTTTGCTCTCCGGGCGCAAACGCACGACGTGACCCGGCGCGTACTCCTCGCGATTGAGCGCGTAGACCGCGACTTGGCTGTGTTCGATCGCCGCGCCGGACCCGAGCACGTCGGGCACGTGCTGCACGAGCGTGCCGCCGAAGGCAACGTTGGCGACTTGCAAGCCGCGGCAGATGCAGAGTACGGGCACGCGGCGCTCGCGGGCCGCACGCACGAGCGCGATTTCGAATGCATCGCGCGCGGGATTCGGCGGTTCGGTCTCCGCGTGCCGGACCGCACCGTAATGCACCGGATCCACGTCGCCGCCCCCGCTGAGCACGAGCGCATCGCATTCCGCGAGCACCGCATCGACGCTCGCGACGTCGTTGGCAGGCACGCGCACCTCGCCACCCGCGCGTTCGACGGCACGAACATACGGCGCCACGTTCTTATGCCACGCACCGTCGGGTCCGTGCGCCGTGCGTGTGGTGATGCCGACGACCGGCTTCTCGCTCACCGCGCGACGAGCAAACTCACCGCGAACCGTTCGCGTTCGTCCGTCCAGCGCCGGGCCACGGCGAAACCGGCTTCGGCTGCTACGGTCGCAACGTCGTCCTCGGAGAACTTGTACGACGACTCGGTGTGGATGCGTTCGCCGTCGGCGAAGGGCACGGTCAGTCCCAGACCCTCGATCTCCACGACCTGTGCGCGCTGCGCCACCAGAAACGACTGCACGACGCCGCGTTCCGCATCGTATTCCGCTACGTGTTCGAATTCGCGCAAGTCGAACGTGCCGCCCAACTCGCGATTGATCCGACCCAAGAGATTCTTATCGAATGCGGCCGTCACGCCGGTGGGGTCGTTGTAAGCGAGTTCGAGAACCGAGGGATCTTTTTTCAGATCCGTGCCGAGCAAGAGCGCATCGCCCGGCGAGAACGCCCGTGCGACGGCGCGTAACAGTTCGCCCGCGTGTGCGGGATCGTAATTGCCGATGTTCGAGCCGAGAAAGAGCGTCAGCGTCCGGCGCTCGGTACGCACGCGACGCGCGGCCAGCACGTCGAAGTAATCGCTTGCATACGCGCACACGCGCAGTGCCGGAAAGGCACCCACGAGCGCGGTGGATGCTGCGATCAGCGCGCTCGACGAGATGTCGACCGGATGATAGTCGAGCGATTCCTGACGGCGCAGCGCCGCTTCGATCAAGAGTCGCGTCTTGCGCCCGCTGCCGCTGCCGAGTTCCACGAGTTCGACCGGCTCGTCGAGTGCGGCGAGCATCTCGTCGGCATGCCGGTCGAGAATCTCGCTCTCGGCGCGGGTCAGGTAGTATTCCGGCAGGTCGCAGATGGCCTCGAAGAGCGCGGAGCCCAGTTGGTCATAAAAATACTTAGGCGGGAGGCGTTTCTGCGCGGCGCTCAGACCCAGCCGGACGTCATCGGCAAAGGTGACCGCCTGCAGCGGCGCGGGCGCGCTATAGAGGGAAAATCGCTCGGCGACCGGGGCTGCGCCGTTGTTTACAGGATCGTTCTTCGTAACGAGCATCGCGATGTCTCCGAAGGGGGCCGGACCGCGCGGGGTTGCACCATCCTACCAAGTAACGCCGAGCCGAGCACCGAGGAACGACCAGCGGTCGGTCAATTCCTCCAGTTGCTTCGCGCGCGGCTTGCCCACACCGTGCCCCGCATTGGGCTCCACATAAACCAAAACGGGCGCATCCGACGAGGTGGCCTCCTGGAGCCGGGCGCCGAATTTGCGGGCGTGCGCGGGGTCGACGCGCATATCCGACTCCGCAGTGACCACGTACGTCGCGGGATAGGCCGTGCCGTCGCGGACGTTGTGATAGGGCGAGTAGGCCCGCAGCCAACGGGCCGCTTCTTCGTCGTCGGGGTCGCCGTATTCGGCAATCCAGAGGCGTGCGATCAGAAACTTGGGATACGCGAGCATGTCGGTCAGGGGCACCGCACAGATTACAGCTGCGAACAGCTCGGGGCGCTGGGTCTCGACGGCCGCTACCAAGAGGCCGCCGTTGCTTCCGCCGGTAATCGCGAGGCGCTTGGGATCGGCGATTCCCGACGTACCGAGATACTCGGCCGCTGCGATGAAGTCGTCGAAGACGTTTTGCTTGTTTCCGAGCATGCCGGCGCGATGCCAATCCTCACCGAATTCGCCGCCACCCCGCAGGTTGGCGATCGCATAGACGCCGCCGGCATCGAGCCAGGGCACCAGTGACGGCGTGAACGAAGGCGTCATGCTCACGTTGAAGCCGCCGTAGCCGTGCAACACGGCGGGCGCGCTGCCGTCGAACGGCGTGTCGACGTGCGAGACGACGAACATCGGCACGCGGGTGCCGTCCTTCGAGGCAAACCAGCGCTGCTCGACGGCGTACCGCGTCTGATCGATCGGCGAAGCGATCTCGGCGAACACTTCCGCATCGACGGAATCGCCTTCGAAGCGCAGCCGCGTGATGCGCGGCGGCTGCAAGTACGAGACGGTCATCACGAACACATCGGACGAAGCTTGTCGCGCGGAGAGTCCGAACAGGCTAAACGGACCGTTCACGCCGAGTTCGCTGCCGCCGGGCCGCAGCCGCGTGCCGTCGTCGAGCAGATACTCGAGCACCGAGGATGCGTCGCGCAAATAGCCGAGCACGAGGCCGCCGCGCGCGACCGCAACGTCTTCCAACGTCGCGCGTTCGTCTTCCGCAATGAGTTCGCGCGCCACCTCGAGCGACGGCGTCGACGCGGGCACGATTAGCACGCGATAGCGCGGCGCACCTTCGTTGGTGTGCACGATCAAATCGTCGCCGCGGAAACCGACGGAGAAGAGCGCGTCGCGTCCTTCGGCGAGCGCCGCAAAGCGATACGGCTCCGGCGCGCGGAGATCGGCGACGTATACGTCGTTGGCCGACCAGCCCAGGCTCACGGTCACCACGAGCCATCTGCCGTCGGGCGAGAGCGAGGCCGAGAGCGACTCCTCCGGCGCGCGGCCTTCGCCGAAGATCTGCGGATCGTCGCGCCAATCGGCGCCGAGCGCGTGCACGTAGAGCCGCGGCGAATACATCTCGCCCGCCGGATAGCGCGTATAGAAGAAGCCGCGTTCGTCGGGCAGCCAGGAGACCGAACTGTAGCGCGTGTCGGGAATCGTCTCGCCGAAGGTCGCACCGCGCGCCGTGTCGAGCAGGTGCAGCGTGCTGCGCTCGTCGCCGTTGCGCGAGATGCCGAAGGCGACGTAGGTGCCGTTGGGACTGGGATACCACCAGTCGAGCGCGGTGAGGCCGCTGGGGTCGAGGGCCGCCGGATCGAGCAGCGTGCGGTCGACGCCGTCTTCGCTGACGCGCAAGACCGCTTGGTTCTGACGCCCGTCGCGCGCCGTATAGAAATAACGGCCGCCGCGCTCGACGGGCACGCCCCGCGAACCGATGGCCAACAACGCATCGAAACGCTCGTGCAGCGCTTGCCGGCCGGGCAGCGCCTCGAGGAAGGCCCGGCTTTTCGCGTTCTCGCGATCGGTCCAGGCGCGGGTTTGCGGGTCGGCGCCGTCTTCGAGATAGCCGAACGGGTCGGCCGAGATCGTTTCCATTGCGCGCAGTTTTATTGAATCCACGCGCCTGCACCCGTTGCGTCGCGCACGATCCGTCCCCAACGGTCGTAGACCAGCGCGATGTACTCCTTGGTCTCCGGATACGGCGGCACGCCGCCGTAGTGCTCGACCGCGCCCGGACCGGCATTGTAGGCGGCTAGCGTGGTGGCGTACGGGTCGGGGTAGACGCCCTGGTAGGCGCGTACGTAGTCGCCGAGAAGCCGGGCGGAGCCGCGCATGGCATCGAGCGGGTCGAACGGGTCGACCCCGTAGTCGCTCGCCGTGTCGAGGGTGAACTGCGCGATTCCCACGGCCCCGGCGGCCGAGAGCGCCCGCGGCTCGAAGGCCGACTCCTGGAGCAAGGTCGCGGCGAAGAAACCGTAGTCCAGACCCTGGCCCTGCGCCAGGTGGACGGAAGCGCTCGCGAGTTGGAGCGCCTCGAGGGGGTCCAGGTAGGGGTTGCTGCGCAGGATCGACCGCGTGACGGCCAGTGCGGGCTTGGCCGGGACCGGCGCGTCGTACAAAAGTCGCATTCGGCGGAGCGACTGCACGGCCAGCGGCAGGTGCCAGCTCAGCGCCGCGGCCTCGAGCACGTCGGTCCGCACGACCGGCATCTTCACCCGATGAGGGTGGAGGGCGCGTGGACGGCTCCGGTCGGGGTACAAGCCATGATGGGATGGTCCGGCACATGCCGATAATGAGACCAGCAGGCAGACGAGCACCGCCCGGGGCAGGTGACTCCCTCCGCATAGCCCAAAAATGAGTCGGTTCGTGTCTCCGTTGACCGGCGAGAGGTGTGAAACTCCAGTGAGGGGTTCGGCATGGTGATGTTCTTCGTGGCTCTGGGCGTCGTCATCGTGGTTGGCGACCTGGCCTCGACGTTTCTGTATCACGTTCCGCAACATATCTGGGGCAAGCTCCACCTGCGAACGCATCACGACCGTTCGCGGTCGTATTGGGATCACGCCGTGCTCTCTCGCGATCCCGCGATCATGCTCGACGGATTTCTCGGCGCGCTGCCCTACATCGTTCTGGCCGGCGCGCTCTGCACGCTCGGCCCGTGGTCCGCAGCCGGAGCGCTGACGGGCCTGCTGCTGGGTCAGATGCACGTCTGGTGGCGCCACACCTGCGAGATCGGCTGGAAGAGCCCCGCGTGGCTGGTCCGCTTCGCCAAGGTCACGCAGATCGTGCTGCCCGAGGACCACAACGAGCACCACAAGGATCCCGACGTCGAGTTCGGCGATTTGTTCCGCTTCTACGACGCGCCGGCTAGGGCGCTGCTCAACTCGGTTCGCGCTTTCCGCCGCCGCCGTCGCACCGCCCTCAAACGACTGGAGCGCATTCGCGCCCTGCGGATGATGCGCGGGACGCAACGCGCGTAACCGGACGCGGTAGCAGAGGCTTGATGACCAAACGCATCCTGTTGCTCATCTCGGACACCGGAGGCGGGCACCGTAGCGCGGCCAATGCCATCGCCGCCGCCCTGGACGAGGTGGAACTGGGGCCGCACGGCGAGCCGTTGCATCTCACCCACCGTATCGAGGACGTCGCAGCCCACTGCACGTTCCCGCTCTCGCAACTGGGTCCGGCTTATAGCGCGGCCCTGCGTTTCGCTCCGCCGCTCTACGGCGCGCTCTTCCACGCCACCAACGGTAAGCGCCGCTTCCGCAGCGTCGTCCGCTTCTGCGAGCCGCTCTATCGCGAACGCCTCAAGAGCCTCTTCCTCGAGTACCGCCCCGACGTGATCGTCTCGGTGCACCCGCTGCTCAACCACGCCGCGCTGCGCGCCCGCGCCGACGCCGGCCTGATGCACGTGCCGGTGCTGACCGTGATCACCGACCTCGGCCGCGTGCACGAAGGCTGGCTCGTACCCGAAGTCGACGCGGTGGTCGTCCCCGCCCGCGAAGTGTACGAACGCGCCCGCGAACGCGGCATTCCCTCATCGCGAATTTTCCAGCTCGGCCATCCGGTGCATCCGAAGTTCGAAGATGTCTCCGAGACCAAGGCCGAACTGCGCAAGCAGCTCGGCCTTCCCACGAACGCGACGATCGCGCTGCTGATGGCCGGCGGAGAAGGCGGCGGCAAACTGCTGCCCACCACGCTCGCGCTGGCCCGCTCGAACCTCCCGCTGCACCTCGTGGTGGTCACCGGCCGCAACGCCGCGCTGCGCCAAAAGTTCGAAGAACTCGCACCGACGCTGCCCCTGCCGATGACGATCCTCGGCTACTGCAACAACGTGCCCGAACTCATGCGCGCCGCCGACCTGCTCGTCACCAAAGCCGGTCCCGGCGCGATCGCAGAAGCCAGCGTGGCCGAAGTGCCGGTCGTGGTCTACGACTTCATCCCCGGCCAAGAACGCGGCAACCTCGACTACGTTCGCACCAACGGGATCGGCGTCGTCGCACTCAACGCCAGCGACGTGGTGCACTCGGTCCGCCGCATCGTCTCCAGTCAGGAACGGCTACACACGATGCGCGCACATCAATCGACCGTGGCACCCCGTGGCTCTTCGCGGCGGATTGCGGAGCTGATCGGCTCCATCGCATGCGGTGTGCTGGGCGATGCTCCGCCGCCGCCCGTTGTGAAGGCCGCCGCACTCTAAGGGCTCTTGCACCGTCGCGTCTGCCGCTGCGGGCCGCCGACAAACAGCGACCGCCGCTATGTGCGGTCGAGTATCTTGCGTCCGGCCGCCAAGACGAGGCCGCGCGGGATAACGCGGGGCAAGAACGCGCCGACGCGATTGACGGCGCCGGGGATCTCCAAGCGTTTGCCGGCCATCATCGCTGCGTAGCCGGCTGCGGCGACGCTGACGGCGTCGGGCATCTTGCGGCCCTTCACGAGCGCCGATTCTTCCATGCGCGCGCGTTCTTGGAAGTTGGATTCCGTCGCGCCGGGGCAGAAGCACGTTACGGTTACGCCCGTGCCTCGCACTTCGTTCGAGATCGCTTCGCTGAACGACAGCACGTAGGCTTTGGTCGCGCAGTATACCGCCATCATCGGGCCGGGCTGAAACGCCGCGGTCGACGCGACGTTGCAGATTTTGCCGCTGCCGCGGGCGATCATCTGCTGCAAAAAGAGCTTGGTGAGTTGCGTGAGGGTGAGGATATTGAGATTGATCTCTTCGGTCTCGTCGGCGAGCGATGTTTCGGCGAACTTGCCGTAGGTCGCGAAACCGGCGTTGTTGATCAGGGCTTCGACTTCGAGGCCGCGGGCGTTGACTTCGTCGAAGAGTTTTTGCGCTGCGTCGGGCACGCCGAGGTCGAGTGCGATGACCGGCGCGTCGATCGTGTGGTCGGCCTTGAACGCGTCGGCGACGGCGCGCAGGCGTTGCTCGTTGCGGGCGACCAGAATCGGTATCCAGCCGTCGGCGGCGAAGAGCGCTGCGAAGGCGCGGCCGATGCCGGTCGAGGCTCCGGTAACCAGCGCGTAGCGCTTGGGCGCAACCTCGCCGTTCACGTGCGCACCGCCGCGATCAGGCCGCCGCGCCGGGCCATTTCGGCGGCGCCGATTGCGCCCGCATCGTTGCCGAGTTCGGCGATCTCGATGCGCGTGGAGCCGCGCGGGGCCATGGTCGTCAAGATGTCCACCTTCGGACGCAGCGGCGTCAGCAAGAAATCGCCCGCCGACGAAACGCCGCCGCCGAGCGCGATGATTTCGGGATTCACGAATGCGATGACGTTGGCCAAGCCGCGCGCGAGGTCGTCGACGAACCGCTCCCATGCCGCGAGCGCATGCGGGTCGCCGGCCTGCGCGGCTTTGCGGATCGATTTCGAGCCGCGCTTCTGCACGTTCGAAGGCACCAGCGTGCTGCGCGGGAACGACGGCGCCAGCGCCAGCGCTTGGCGAATGAGTCCGGTGCCCGAGGCTTGCGCTTCGAAGCAGCCGGTCTTGCCGCAGTTACACTGGAAACCGTCGGTCGCGCGGATTTGATGGTGGCCGACTTCACCGGCGCCCGCGCCGTGACCGATGGCGAGCACGCCGCTCGACACGATGCCGCCGCCGATGCCCGTGCCGAGCGTCAGCAACACAAAGTCGGTGCTGCCTGCGCCGATGCCGAAACGATGCTCGCCGATAGTTGCGCAGCGCGCGTCGTTGGCCACGTGCACGTGCAGGCCGATCCGTTTCCCGAGCGCCGCCCCGAGCGGCTTGTCGGCCCAGTGCAGATTCGGCGAATAGGCGATCGTGCCGGTGCTCAACTCGACGTTTCCCGGCGCGCCTACGCCGACCGCGGCGATATCCGATTTCTTCACCTGTGCCAAGACTTGATCGGTGACCGTGCCGATCGCCTCGACGACCGCTTCGAAGCTTTGATCTTCGAGATCCAGCTCGGCGCGAAGCGTTATCTTCCCGGCATCGTCGACCACTGCGGCCATGACGTGCGAGCCGCCCAGGTCGATTCCGATGGCATCAGGCATGCGGTGCGGCTTCTGCCTCCGTCGGCCTCAACCTCGCGCGGCGGCGGGAGCGCCCGCTCCGGAACGGAAGAAGCGCTCGCATGCCGCTCACGCTCGACGTCCCGCAACGCCTGCTCGACGAGGTCGTGGCGATCCGCCGCGACCTGCACGAACATCCCGAACTCGGTTTCGAGGAGACGCGCACGGCCGCGATCGTCGCCGAGCGCCTGCGCCGTTTGGGCTACGACGTACACGAGGGCATCGCCGTTACCGGCGTGGTCGGCGTGCTCGAGGGCGGCAAACCGGGCAAAACGATCATGCTGCGCGCCGACATGGACGCGCTGCCGTTACCCGAGGAAAACGAGGTCGCCTATAAGTCGCGGATCACGGGCAAGATGCACGCGTGCGGTCACGACGGGCACGTCGCCATGCTGCTCGGCGCGGCCGAACTGCTCGCCGCGCGCGCGGCCGACGTCTCGGGCACGCTCGTCCTCTGCTTTCAGCCCGCCGAAGAAGGCCGCGGCGGCGCGCAAGCGATGGTCGAGGAGGGCATGCTCGAGCGTTTCGGCGTAGAGCGCGCCTACGGACTCCACCTCTTCTCGCTGATGCCGACGGGATTACTCGGTTTTCGCGAAGGTCCATTTTACGCGTCGAGCGATTCGATCGAGATCACGATTCAAGGCTTCGGCGGTCACGGCGCGGCGCCGCATCTCTCCGTCGATCCGGTGCTGGTGGCGGCCGAATTCGTCGCCTCGGTGCAGAAGGTGGTGAGCAGGCAGATCGATCCGCTCGAGCCGGCGGTCGTTACGATCGGCGCGATCCACGCGGGCACCACGCACAACGTGATTCCCAGCGTCGCAACGCTGCTCGGCACGGTCCGCGCCTTCAACGGCGAGGTGCGTTCGAAGATGGCCGAGCGCATCGAGCGCGTGCTGCGCGGCGTCTGCGAAGCGGCCGGCGCCTCGTACACCTTCGACTATCTGTGGCGCTACCCGGTCACCAGCAACGATGCCGAACAGACGGCGTACGTGCGCGCGCTGGCCGAGGCCGAGTTCGGCGACGATCGCGTCTTGACGTCGGAAAAGCACATGGGTGCCGAAGACTTCTCGTTCTTCGCCGAAAAGGTGCCGGCCACGTACTTCGTGCTGGGCTGCATGGGCGACCCCGACAGCGCTTTTCCGCACCACCACGGCCGCTTCAACATCGACGAACGCGCGCTCGAAACCGGCGTGCGCATCATGACCGCCCTCGGGCTCGACGCGGGCGCGCACGCGCCGTAGGTTCTACCGCGGGCGTTCGATCGTGTCGTGCACGCCGTTGTAATCGGAGTAGAGGATGGTCAGGTCCTCGGCCTTACAGCGCTGCGCGAGGTACGTCTGCGGATCGAAGTCGCACGTCTCCTCGGTGCCGTCCTTCTTGAACGTATAGGCGAACTGGCCGAGCCTCTTGCCGTCGCGCACGATGTCGGGCCGGCGTTCGATGGGCGAGTTGGTGGCCTTGGCGTCGCGTAAGAGCCCAGAGATGTCGACGTAGAGGTTGTCGGAGGGTGCGTCCGACTTCTGCCACTTGCCGTCGCCGAAGATCCAGTAGTCGCTGCCGATGAAGATCGTCTTGGTCGCCTTCCCGCCGAAAACCGTCGTGACCTTATACCGGTCGGGCGCGAGGAAGAAGCCGTTGGAGCGCACGGAGCCCAGCACGGCGAGTCTGTACGACGTTATCTTGGCGTAGGCCGCGAAGAGATGGTCGCGCAACGCCTGATCGCCGGTTGCGGCCGGAGCGGGCCGGGGTAAAGCAAAGAGTCCCAGGATCGACAGGAGCGCCGCGCGGCGCGCATGAGTCGGCATACTTCTTCCTTCAGCACGCCGCCGGGCGCGGCCCGCCCGCACGGCGAAGGAACGCCCCCATGAACGAGCCGATCGACCTCATCTCACACGCGGCGCTCAAAGAACTCCGTTCGTTCACGCGGCGTACCGGGCAACCGACCGAAATCGGGCAGCTCGACCTCGCGCCGATGGAACACGTGACGAACATCGAGATCACCGAAGAGCACGTGACGATCACCTACAACGAGAAGACGACGCACCGCTATAACGTCAACGAAGTCTCGCACAAGGAATGGTCGTATAAATACAACGACGACCCCGAGTTCGTGAAAGCGATCGGCGCGGTGATCGATCTCGCGCGCAAACATCTGCGCGACCTGCCCGACAATTTGGCCTGCCCACCCGGCTGCGCCGAGTGCTGCAGCGGCTACGAGCCGTTCGTTTCGAAGGCCGACGTGCAACGCATTGCCGACCACTTCGCGATTCCGTACGCCGAGGCACTCGAGAATTACGTGGTCCAGCGGCCTTCGGCCGACGGCTACATCGTGGGGTATCTGCGTAAGGTCGGCGATGACATCACCGACAAGTGCATCTTCCTCAAGGGCAGCGGCAGCGGCCGCTACTATTGCGGCATCTACACGTCGCGACCGCACGACTGCGGCGCGTTCACGCCGATCGGCTGTTCCGACGTCGACGAATCCCTCAAGCGCAATCGCGCCTTCGAGCCCGGTTCGCCGTTCGGACCCAAACGGCGGCCGGTGTTGCCTACGAGTCGCAATCGGCGCTAAACCAGCAAATCCTCATTCTCGCGCAGCAATGCGCGCAAGCGCGACCGTGCGGGCGCAGCCGGTTCGCCGGCGGTCGCGCGCGGCGCGAAGTCGAGCAGCGCGGCGATGCCGCGGCACAACTCGCGCCAAGCGCGGTCGCGCTCCGCTCCCCCAGGGTGCAAGATCGCGCGCCGGCACGCGAACGTAATGCGCGTGCGCAGCGCGGCGAGGCCGGCGGCATCGGCGCCCGCCGCGTCGGCCACCAGGGCGTCGACGTCGGCCGTGGTGCGGCGCACGCAGGCCAGCAGTTCGGCGTCGGCGGCGACGCGCGGCGACACGCAGCGCACGGCGAGCATCAGAGCGAGTCGCCGCCCAAGATCGCGTAGACTTCGCGACGCGCGCGGTCGAGGATCTCGCGCACCTTGGTCAGCGCGCCGGGTTCCCCGTCGCGCGCAGCCTGCCACACCGCGGCGCCGAGGCGAAAGGCAGATTCGCGCAGTTCGTGGCGGCCGGCATGGTGTTCGTCGTCTTCATCGGTCGCTTCGACGGGGCGCTGCGCCAAGAGCGTCCGGCCGGCATCGGTGATCGTGTAGACGCGCTTGCCGTCGACGGATTCCGAGGTGACGCAGCCTTCGTCTTCGAGCAGTTGCAGGGTGGGATAGATCGATCCGGCGCTCGGGCGAATCCCGGAGCGGCGCTCTTCGAGCGCACGGATCACGTCGTAGCCGTGGCGCGGCTGTTCGGCCAGCACTTCGAGGATGGCGTACTTGACGTCGCCCCGCCGGGTGCGGCGCTCGCCCGGCCAACCGGCGCCCGGAGGCGGACCCCACACGCCGAAATCCCGGCCGTGGCGTCCGCGGCCGAAGCGCTTGCCGGCGCTGAAAGCCACGGCGACCCGGCCGAGGTCGTGGAAAAGGTTATGTTCAAAACTCATATCGCGACACTATCACGATATATCGCGATACGTCAAGCGGAACGCTCGTTCGACCGCCGAACCGCGCCGCATGCCCTCTCCCGGCGAATCCTCAACCCACGACGGCGCCCGCTTTCGGCCCTCGCGCTTCGGCGAGCCGCCCGAGGCCGAACTGCCCGACGACCTCCGCGAGATCTACGCCCAGAATCGCACCAAGGTCGGCTTCGTGCCCAACGTCTTCCGGGCGTACGCGCAGCGACCCGAGCACTTTCGAGCCTTCATGCAATACCACGACGTCCTCATGCGCGGTCCGAGCGGTCTCTCGCGCGCGGAGCGCGAGGCGATCGTCGTGGCGGTGTCGGCCGAAAACCTGTGTCTCTATTGCGTCACGGCGCACGGCGCGGCGCTGCGCATCCTGAGTAAAGATCCGATTCTCGCCGACCAGATCGCGACGAACTGGACGACGGCCGATCTCACGCCGCGCTGGCGCGCGATGCTCGCCTTTGCGTCGCGCGTGAACGAGCGCGGCTTCGCCGCGAGCGATGCCGAGATCGACGCGCTGCAGGCCGCGGGCTTCTCCCGCGACGATATCTGGGATATCGCAGCGATCGCCGCATTCTTCGGATTTTCCAACCGCATGGCGGGCTTGATGGACATGCGCCCTAATCGCGAGTTCTACGAGATGGGCCGGCTCGCGCCGCCCGGCGCGTCAGGCCGCTAGGCCGAGGTCGCCTTCCAACTCTTCGCGCAGCTTGCGCTTCGCGCGGGAGATATACGTCTTTACCGTGCCGAGCGGGATGCCCAATTCGAGCGCGATCTCGCGATAGCGTAAACCGCGCACGTAATACAACTCGAGCGCCGCGCGGTACCGCGGTTGCAACGCGGCGACGGCTTCGCGCACGCGCACGGCCTCGTCGTTGCGCAGCGCCGATTCTTCAGGCGTCGGACTCTGATCTTCGTCGGGCACCGCGTCGACGCTGCTCGTGCGCTTGCGCCGGCGAATCGAATCCAGCGACGCGTTGCGGGCGATCACGAAGAGCCAGCGCGCGAAGGGCCGGTCGGTGCGGAAGTCGCGCAGACCGCGGTACGCACGCAGGAACGCATCCTGTGCGATGTCCTTGGCTTCGTCGGGATCGTGCGTCAGCCGGTAGGCGAGGCGCACGACCGGCGCGCGATACCGGTCGACCAGCTCGGCGAACGCTTCATCCGAACCTTGCCGCGCGGCATCGACCAGCGCCGTGTCTCCAGTATCGCTCATTGCACTCCCGGGCGCCGCAGCGGTGTGCGGCCGGGCACCCGGCCGCTACGCCACGCAAAGAACACGCATAAAACGAAAAGGATTGGGGTCACGATCAGGTGCGGCACGGGTTCCGCGCGGCCTGCAAAATATGCGGCCGCCACCATGATCGTCGCCAACAGCATGCCCACCGGGCGCGTCAGCGCGCCGAGCGCGAACAGCCCGCCGCAAACGATTTCCAACGCACCGACCGCGAGCACGGAAACATCCGGCGCGGGCACACCCCAACCGGCGAACTTTGCCGCGAAAAGTTGATGCTGGAAGAGCTTGGCGGCTCCCGACACCACGAAGACCAGTCCCACGAGCGTTCGCAGGACGGCGAGGAAGATCGTCAACGAGTCAACTCCGGCATGGGGCAAATGCTTTGTATCACCAACTATTGACCAAGTCAACAGTCTTGCTAGTTCCGAAGAGGTGCGCTAAGATACCTGCGTGACCGCGCTTCCCAAGCGATCCAGACGTCGGCCCGTGTCGCCCGGTGCGCAGGCCTGGCAGTTGATGTTCGAAGTTTCCAAAGCGAGCAAACCGCACATCGAGGCGATCGCCGCCGACTTCGACATGACGCCCGTCCAGGCGTGGACGCTCAAACTCTTGGTCGCCGACGAGCCGTCGACGATGAGCGAATTGGCCACGGCGCTCAGTTGCGACGCCTCAAACGTCACCGCAATCATCGATCGGCTGGAAGCGCGCGGATTCGTGGAGCGTAAAGCGGCGGGTCACGACCGGCGCGTCAAAGTTCTCGTGGTCACCGACAGCGGCAAGATCGCCCACGCACGCCTAGCCGCGCGCATGGAGCAGGCTCCGCCCGCCATCGCCAACTTGAGTCTCGCCGACCAGCGCCTGCTACGCGACGTGTTGCGCCGCGCCCTCGATTCGCTCGAACCGGCCGAGGCCGTCGAGGCCGCGCGCTAGTCCACGACGCTGCAAGTGACGCCGGGCGCCTTCTGCGGTATGGTGACGGTATGAGTGACGAGATCGAACGCAGCCCCGACGACGAACCGACCCTCACCCGCCGCGAGGCCGACGTAGCCGGCATCAGCCAGACGCCGGAAACCGTCTACGGCGACAACTCGTACGAGCCCAACGCCGACGACCACAAAGACGAAGAGCATCCCACCGAGGACGAGCACTTCTAGGCCCGACCCCGTCGCGGACTACTGCGGATCGAGCGTGATCTCGTGAGCCTCGTCCTCGCGCTGTTCGGGCGAAGGCATGTCTTCCTCGGTCAGTTCGTTCTCCCAGGCATGGTCGTCGGTAGCACGTTCTTCGATCATGCCCGACACGTTCCCGAGACCGCCTCCGGGCTAACGGGCGCGCCGGACTCCGTGCGAGCGAGCCATCCCTCGGCGTCTATGACGTAGCCGTTTGGACGCGAAGCACCGCTCATCGATGGAGTCTCCTTTGCTCGAGTCGTTGCCGCACATCATTTGGCGTTGCGACGCATTTGGCGAGCGCTTCTCTTCCAACGACCGCTGGGAGCGCGAGACCGGCCTCGAGCCGGCCTCGAGTTACGGCTGGCGTTGGATCCAGAACGCGGTACATCCCGAAGACCGTGCGTACGTGCGCGAACAGTGGCGCCGCGCGCTCAGTTCGCACGCCGAGTTTTCGTACGAAACGCGATTGCTCGACTCGCGCACGGGCCGCTACCGGACGTTCTTCGCCAAGGTGCTGCCGATCTTCGAAGACGGCGTACTGACCGGATGGCTGGGCAGCGAGACCGACATCGACGAGCGCGCGCAGAGTGAAGCGGCGCTACGCCTGCTCATCGACGCCGGGACGCGCTTGGCCGCGTCGCTGGATGCCTCCGACGCGTATGCGGCGCTGCTCGACGCCGTCGTACCGGCGGGCGCGGACTGGGCCTTCATCGCGGCAACCGATGCCGACGGCGAGACGCGCATCGTCGCGACGAGCCGGGCCCGCGACGACGCATCGCGCGCGGCTCGATTGCTGCAGAACACGGTGCTCGATCCGCTCGCGCCCGCGTTGCGTTCGGCTCGCTCGGGCTTTCCGTACGTCGAGACGCAACTCGGCCCCGATTGGCTCGGCAATCTCTCGCCGGTGGCGCAGGATGCTTTTGCCGGCGTGGAGTCCGACAGCGCGATAACCGCGCCGATCCGCTTGGACTATCGCAACGCCGGCGTGCTGGTTGCGTTTCGGCGCAACACGGCGCAGCGTTTCGGCGACGCGGACCTGCCGCTCTTCTGCGAACTCGCTCGCCGCCTCGCGCTGGCGCTGCACAACGCCGAAACCTACGCGCACGAACAACGCGTGGCCGGAACGTTTCAACGCGCAGCATTGCCGCAAACCCTGCCCGAACGCAGCGACGTCTTCTTCGACGCGGTGTACGAGGCGGGCCGCAGCGAAGCGCTGGTCGGCGGCGACTGGTACGACGCCGTGCAGTTGCTGGGCGGCCGCATTCTGGTTTCCATCGGCGACGTCTGCGGCAGCGGCTTGAGCGCGGCCGTCACGATGGGTCTGATGCGCCAATCGATCCGCGCGGTCGGCCAGACGACGCCTGATCCGGTAGCCATCCTCGATGCCGCCGACCGCACCTTGCGCGCGCACGACCCGGACCGGATCGTGACGGCGTTCGTGGGCGTGCTCGATCCGTTTACCGGCGAATTGACCTATGCGAGCGCGGGTCACCCGCCCGCCTTCCTGCGCGAAGCCGACGGAACGATCGCGGAACTGTGGACCTCGGGACTGCCCCTCGGGCTGCGCGGGAAACACTTGCGCAGCAACGCGGAGACCATCGTCGTGCCGCGCGACGCGCTGCTCGTGCTCTACACCGACGGCCTGACCGAGTCGACGCGCGACGTGCTCGAAGGCGAGGCGCGCCTGCGCGCGGAGCTGGCGAAGCCGTCGCTGTTCGAAAACGACTCGCCGGCCAAAGCCTTACGCCGCCGCTTACTGCCCAACGGCTCCCGCGACGACGTCGCGATCCTCACCGTACGCGTGAACGCGGTGCGCGAGCCCGTGGCCGAAGGACGCACGATTCGCACCTGGCGGTTTGCCGCGGAAGACGTGCGTCAGGCGGTCGAGGCGCGGCGCGCGCTGGCCGACGTGCTCCGTGAATCGGGCTTCGAAGCCGACGAGATCGCCGGCGCGCAGTTGGTCTTCGGCGAATTGTTGGGAAACGCCATTCGTCACGCCAACGGCGAAATCGAAGCCTCGCTCGTCTGGGCCGGCACCCACCCGGTGATTCACGTGCTCGACGACGGGCCCGGCTACCGTTCCCAGACGCCGCAGTTACCGAGTCAACTGAGTGAGAGCGGGCGCGGCCTCTACATCGTGGCGAGCATCGCCGAGGATTTCAGCGTCGTTCGGCGCGCGCGCGGGGGCAGCCACGCTCGCGCGGTCCTCCCGCCATTGCGGCGGCCGCGGCGCCGGGCGGCGCCTAGCCCGAACGGCGCTCAGGCCGTTCCGTCGGAAGCCACTGCCGGCGGATCTCCTCGCGCTCCAAACTGAGCAGCGTTTCGAGCACCGCGTCGCGGTGGCGCGTGCAGCCGCACCGGCCGGCGGAGGTGCGGATCAAGCAACCGCGGTGATCGTGTTGGTCGATATCGTGTTCGCAGGGACACACGATGAGGCGCTCGATGGACACGTCCCGATTGTTGCCCTCATCGAGCCGGTCCAAAACGGGAATTCGCGCAGGTGGCTCGGACGAGTGCTGGGTAGGAAGGCAGCGTGGGTCCTCCGGTCGACATCTTCTCGCTGGGTCGAGCGCTTGCCGCGCTCGACGGCCGCGATTTGTTCAACGACTTCGACAACGTGGCGCGCGACATTCAGCGCACGTTGCTCGAGGTGCGCGATGTCCGCTATGCCGGTCTCGACGTCGGCATCCGCGCGGCACCCGCGCGCATCGCCGGCGGCGACTATCTCGACGTCGTCGCGCGCAACGGCGACGCGCCGGTGTTCGCCATGGGCGACGCCTCGGGCCGTTCGCTGCCCGCCGCGCTGCGCTCGCTGACGCTGAAGTTCGTCGTGCGCGCCTTGATCGCAGCCGGGCACACGCTGGTCGAGGTCGTCTCGACGGCAAACGCGGTCATGGCCGACGCGCTCCTGACCGACGAGTATTTCTCGATGCTCCTCTGCTCCATCACGGATGAAGGCCGCATGTTCTCGGTGGTCAACGCCGGCCACGATCCGCCGCTGATCTACCGCCGCGAACGTGACGAGGTCGAGGAATTGCCATCGTCGGGGCTGGTGCTCGGCATCCAACGCGCCTGGATCTTCGAAGAGCAACGCGCGCCGCTGGGGCCGGGAGACTTCGTGGTGCTGTACACCGACGGCTTCGCCGAAGCGCGCAACCCGCGCGGCGAACAGTTTACGCTGGCGCACCTCAAGGCGTGTTTGCTCGAGCACGTTCCGCTCGGCGCCCAGGCACTGGCCGACGTGCTCTTCGCACGCGTCGAGGAGCACGCCGCGGGTACCCTGCGCGACGACGCCTCGATCATGGTCATGCGCGCAATCTAAACGCGCGCCGCGCGCCTACGGGTGCGTGAACTGCGTCGCTTCGGCGAGTTGCACCTCGGCTTGCGCCAGTTGTCGCGTCACCACCGGAAGCTCGTCGGCGGCCCACGTTCGCAGCGCGGCCGAACCCGTTCCCGAGGCCTCAGCCTGTAAGAGCGCGAGCATTTGGCGTTGATCCGCGATCACGACCCGGAAGTAATCGGGCGCGACCGCATTGACCACGGGCGCGGCGCCGCGAGCGACCACGGGCGAGGGCGGCAAACTCGCGTCGACTGGCACGACCAGGTGGGCGTCGCGCGCGGCCGCCCGCAACATCACGAGCGCCAGCGAATCGTCGTCGATCAACGACTGAGCGTACGTGCGCACCGATTCGCCGCTGCCCGCTCGCAACTGCAAACGTGCGTCGCGAATCGCCTGCTCGTTCGCGGCGGCGGCCTGGCGGACGAACGTGGCATCGTTGGAGCTCTGCGCGCGGCCCGCCGCCGGCAGCGCGCAGAGCGCGAGCCCGAGCGCGAGGGCGCCCGCGGCGCGGCTCACGCCGTGCTCTCTTGCAGGCTCGAACGCACGGCCTCGACCGCGGCGGGGATTTTCTCGGTCTCCAGGCGCGTCACCGGAACGATCAAGCCCAACAGAAACCCGACGGTCGTGGCGCCGAGCGCGAAGTTGAACGGATCGCGTTCCCACATCTTCTTCATCGTGCCTCTCCATCGAGCGCGCCGCCGAAGCCGTCGCGCAACTCGCGCATCTTCAGTGCGCGTGAAGCCGCAAAGCCGGCAACGAAACCGGCTGCCGCCACGCTGAGCGGCGCGCGTCGCGCGACGCGCTCCACATCTCTTATCAGCCGCGAGGTCGTGCAATTGCGCAAGTAATCGGCGAGACCGTCGCCGCGGCGTGCGACCTCGTCGGCCGCCGCCGAAAACAGATTCTTGCCGCCGGCGCTGTCGCGCAACTCATCAGCGAATTGGTGCAGGCCCTGCGCTGCGGCCCCCACGTGTTCGCCCACTTCGCTCGTGCGGCGCTCGATCACATCCGTCGTATCCATCATACCTTCGTCCCTCCGAAACTCACGTGCCGATGCTTACCCCGCGAGTGCGGCGCGAAACGGCGACGCCGCTCGCCGGGCGAGCGCGTTTGCGCGGCTAGCGCGACCGTGGGCAAGAGGCGGGCGGCATATCGCTGGGTGGGCGGCCTGACGGGCCCTCTACTCCCGTTGTAGCCGGTCGACCCGGCGAGGATTTCCGGCTGAGAATTTGGGTATAGGCGCGGTCAGCGACAAACCAGGCAGAGGAGCCGCCAACCGATGCATCAGACCTTGACCCAGCTCAGCCTTCACGACGGGGCCCGCATCGTCGATATCTGCGGGGAGATCGACATTGCATCGGCCGACGCACTGGGGGAACGCCTCGATCAAGCCGCCGACGGCGCGGACTTCATCATCGTCTCGCTGGCCGAGTGCCCATACATCGATAGCAGCGGCCTGCGCGTGCTGGTGCGACTCTCCAACGAACTCGGAGAGGCGTTCGCCGTGGTGGTGCCGCCCGCCACGCAGACCCGGCGTATCTTCGACATTACGGGCCTGGCCCACCAGATGGGCGTTTTCGATTCGGTCGACGACGCACTCGCGTTCAAGCCCGCAGCCTTGCGCCGGTCAACGTAGCCGTTCATTCGCTGAGCCAATCACGCTCGAGCGCCGGCCGATTCGAGCCGAACGCACTAGTTTATGGCCAAGCGGAGATTGCGTCGCGGTTCGGCAGGGTATCACCCCGGCATGTCGCTCCACGCCTACGTGCCGAATCCGATTCCACCGACCAATCCCGGCGAACCACCGGATCAGCCGTGGCCGGAAGAGGCGCCTCCCGGGCCAGACGTTCCCTTCCTGCCCAACGAGCCGAACGGACCTATCGCGCGTTCAGGATTTCTGAGTAGCGGCTGGGATCGACGTTTCCGCCGCTGATCAGCACGCCTACGCGTTTGCCGCGAACGTCGAGCTTATCGGCCAGCAGCGCCGAAAGCGCGCACGCACCGCTGGGCTCGACGACGAGCTTCAAGCGTTCGAAGGCGAAGCGCATCGCCGCGCGTAGATCGTCGTCGGAGACGGTTAGGAAACCGGCGCAGAGGCGCTTGACGATCGGAAAGGTCAATACGCCGGGCGACGTCGTCTGCTGACCGTCCGCAATCGTATCGGGCACCGGGATCTCGATGCGCTCGCCGCTCGCGAAGGAGCGCGCGAAATCGTCGCCAGCTTCGGGCTCCACGCCGTAGATCGCAATGCCGGGGCGCAGCGCGGTCGCCGCGAGCGCGCTGCCCGCGAGGAGTCCGCCCCCGCCGACGCAGACCAAGAGGACGTCGAGATCCGGAACGTCTTCGAGCAACTCGAGCGCGACCGTGCCTTGACCCGCGATCACGTTCGGATCGTCGTACGGCGGCACGAGCGTGGCGCCGCGTTCGCGCGCGATCGTCCCGGCGAGTTCCGCGCGATTCATCGCGGCGCGCTCGTAGAAGACCACTTCGGCGCCGTATTCGCGCGTCGCCGCGACCTTGGCTGCCGGCGCGTCGAAGGGCATGACGATGATGGCGGGCGCGCCCAACAGGTGCGCCGCGAGCGCTACGCCCTGCGCGTGGTTGCCGCTCGAAAAGGCCACCACGCCGCGGGCCCGCGCGCCGGCGTCGAGTTGCGCGATCCGGTTATAGGCGCCGCGGAACTTGAACGCGCCCATGCGCTGCAGGTTTTCACACTTCAGAAAGACGCTCGCTCCCGTGCGCGCGTCGAGCGTGCGCGAGGTGACGACCGGCGTGCGATGCGCCACGCCGCGTAAGCGCGCGGCGGCTTCGACGACGTCGGCGAACGTCGCCGCTTCGGCTTGGGAGATCATCCCGCTGCGTTAGTGTCCGGCATCGTCGGTCGGGTGTACGTGGAATGCCGAGATCTTCCCCTCGCTATCGATCGTGAGATCTTCGGCCCACGTGCCCTTCTCGAACTGCGCGGCGAAATGGTGATAGCCGGCAGCCGCATCCTTCGGCGTATCTTCCTTGATGCTCTTGAGCGTGCCCAGCGCGTGCAGGTCGTCGGAGAGACGGCCGACTTTGGCCCGGTTGTCGAGCTGCGCGCGGGTGATCGCGTTGAAGTCCTGGCGCACGGGGCTCATGTCGTTCTTCAAGATCGCCTGCGTCACGTCGTTGGCCAGATGCTCGGCTTTGTTCTCGTGCGGGCGCAAGAGCAGCCACGCGGCGAGCACGACGAGCAGCAGCACGAGCCACACCGTCGGCGGCGAGCGGCGGGCGGCGGTAACGGGCGCGCTCGGCGTGCCGGGGGCGGGGCCGATTTGCTTCATGATGTGACGATCTCCCTCGTTTCGGGCTCGGCGGAGAACGGTAGGAAGCGCAATCCCGCATTCCACTCCTCGGCCAGCCGCAGACTCCAGTCGCTCTCGAAGAGCGCGAACGGTGTACCCGAGGCGTCTTCGACGAGTTTCGCGCTCGACGGCCACGCCGCGCCGGCCGCATCGCCCACCACGCGCCGGGCCAGCGAATAGGGCAGCCGAGAGAATTGCGTCTTGACGTTGTACTCGGATTCGAGGCGGTACTTGGCCACCTCGAATTGCAACTCACCCACGGCCGCAAAGACCGGCTCGCTGTGCACGTCGCCGGCCGCGTAGAAGACTTGGATCGCGCCCTCCTCGGCGAGTTGCGCGATGCCCTTCTGGAACGACTTGTAGCCGCCGGTATCGACGTTGCGCACGCTCGAGAAATGTTCGGGCTCGAACGACGGAATGCGGTCGTAGCGCAGCGCGGGACCGTTGCACAGCGTGTCGCCGATCGCGAACGTGCCCGGGTTGGCCAAGCCCACCACGTCGCCCGCGAACGCTTCTTCCACCACCTCGCGATCGCTCGCGAAGAGTTTCATCGCGCGGGTGAGACGCACTTCCTTGCCCGTGCGCACGTTGCGCACCAGCATGTCGCGCTCGAAGCGGCCGCTGCAGACGCGCAGAAAGGCCACGCGGTCGCGGTGGCGCGGATCCATGTTGGCTTGGATCTTGAACACGAAGCCCGAGAACTGATCCGATTCCGGATCGACGGGCGCGGGTTCGGGCGAGCCCGCGCGCGTGGCCAAGCGGGCCCGCGGCGGGGGCGCCATATCCAGGAACGCGTCGAGGAAAAGTTGCACGCCGAAATTGGTCACCGCGCTGCCGAAGAACACGGGCGTGGAATCGCCGCGCAACATCGCGTCGCGATCGAAGCCTTCGCCCGCGCCCTCGAGCAACTCGAGGCCGTCGATGAATTCGCGATAGGTATACTCGTCGCTGAGCGCGGCGATCGCCGGATCGCGCACGTCGGTCACGCGCACGGGCGCGCGCTTGGCGCCGTGCTCGGTGCGCTCGAAGAGATGCACCTCGTGCGAGCGGCGATCGTAGACGCCGCGAAAAGCGGGACCGCTGCCGATCGGCCAGACCATCGGATAGGCGCCGATGCCGAGCACGTTTTCGAGTTCGTCGAGGAGTTCGAGCGGATCGCGGCTGGGGCGGTCCATCTTGTTGATGAACGTGAAGAGCGGAATGCGCCGCGCGCGGCAGATGGCGAAGAGCTTTTTGGTCTGCGGCTCCACGCCTTTGGCCGCATCGAGCAGCATGACCGCGCTATCGGCGGCGAGCAGCGTGCGATACGTGTCTTCGCCGAAATCTTGGTGACCCGGCGTGTCGAGCAGGTTCATCGTGTGCTCGCGATAGGGAAACTGCAGCACGGTCGAGGTGATCGAGATGCCGCGCTCGCGCTCGAGTTCCATCCAGTCGGAGGTGGCCTGACGCGCGCGGCGGCGTGCCGACACCTGGCCGGCGGTCGCAATCGCGCCGCCGTAGAGCAGCAGCTTTTCGGTGAGCGTGGTCTTGCCCGCGTCGGGATGCGAGATGATCGCGAACGTGCGCCGGCGCTCGACTTCTTCGACGATGTGTTCGTGAGCGTCGTGGTCCATCCGAAACGCAGTTCAGGGTCCGGACGCCGAAACCCGGCGATAGACGCGCAGATCGCCCGCATTTCCGGTCGTGCGTAACACCGAGAGGGTATCGCCGGCGGCGTACGCAGCGGTCCGGGGCGGCACCACCAGCCGTTCGTCGCCGCGCTCGAGCGTCAGGGTCGCCGCACCCACCAGCAGCCTGCAATCGGCAACGGCCATGACGGTGCCCGGCGCAAGACGCCGTGCCCCCGGCGGCAGCCGCCGCGCCGCGAAGGCCGCGGTGCCGCGATCGTGCTTGATTTGCCGAAAGCATTCGGGCACGGCCGAGAGCGCCCAGGGGGCGCTGCCGGTGACGGGCCCGGGCCGGAACGTCGAGGCGGCTTCGTGGCGCGGCGGGCTCGGCGTGCCGTGGGCGGGCTCCGTCTTGACCTCCACGTCGCGGCCGCGACCCGCGCCCGCGGCGAAGAGGATCACGCCGGCGATCACGATGACCGCCGCGATCCCGTAGTAGGGCAGCATCGAAGGCCGGTCGGGCCGTCCGATTAGGCGGCGCTCTCCTCGTCCGCCGCAGCCGTACTCTCGCCCAACGCGAAGCGCACGCGCCCGATGCGGGCGTCGGCCATGCCGTAGTACACGTCGTACGTGCGCGGCGGCGAACCGGGACGCACGTCGATGGCCGTGGGGAAGACGACCTCGTTCACGATGCCGTGCATTTCGTCGCCGGTCTCGGGCGCGAGCAGCGGCGCGGGCGAACGATAGCGCACGATGTGCGGATGCTGCGCGTCGTGAATCACCATTCCCGCGCTGTAGCGCATGCCCACGCAGTGACCGCTCGCATCGAAGCGTCCGTCGACGCCGTGGAAGAGCGACATCCAGCCTTCGGCGACGCGCACGGGCGGCGTGCCGCCGCCCGTCTTGATCGAGCCCCAGGCGGCCTCCGGCGCGAGCACCAGCACGCTCTCGCTCACCTTCAGCAGATTGCGCGAATCGCGCAAGGCCGGTTCGAGCGCCACGTATGCGATGTGCGTGGACTCGCGCTGATCGGGCGGCATGTCGAGGATCACCGGCACCGCGCTGCATCCGTCGAGCGCGGACAAGTGCAACATCGGACGGTGATAAAATGCGAAGCTGGGCTGGCCTTTGGGCGAGAGCACGGGTTCGGGAAAAAACGCCGCGTCCTTATCGTCGCCGCGCGGCAAACCCGGCCCCGAGAAGTCGACCAAACCGAGTCGCGTCCACTCGTAGGCGTCGTGCGAGGTGGCCAGCGCGATGCGCGGCCCTTCCGGTCCATAGGCGGTATAGGCCATGACGTAGAGATCCAGCGCGGGTACGAACGTGACGCGCGGATCCTCGCAGCCGTAGCCGCCGGGCGTATCCCGAAATTCGTACGGCGTATCGGGCTCCAGCGCGTAGCCGTGCCGTTCGAAGGCGGGATCGTCCGCGCCGCCGGTCGCCTCGACGAGCGCTATGCGCGAAACGTTGCCGCGCGAAACCGCGCGCGGATAGAGCAAGAGTTTGCCGTCCCGCGTGCGCGCGCTCGCGGGATTGAGCACGCCTTCCGATTCGGCCGGATCGTCGTTGGCGCGCAAAACCACGCCGAGCCGCGTGACGGTGGATTCGATCGATTCGAGCGCGTGCTCACTCACGGGTCGGACGTCCTCATTTCAGAGCGGTCGATGCGACCGGAACGTCGTCCGGCGTGACTACGTCGATGACCGAACCCGAACGGTAGACCGAGTTCGGCACGATCCACAGCGTATACGTGTGATATTCGGCGGTGGGTTCGCCGCCGTCCGCTGGCGCGCGTTCGAAAGCGACGATGCGGACCCTGCTCTCGTTGGCGCGAATCGATTCGATGACTTGACGCCAGCCCGTCTCGCGGTGCGGCCCCATGACCAGCAGCACCCCGAATTCGTGGTTGAAGCGCACGGGCGCGTGGACGCCGTAGGCTTCCAGATCGCGACGGTCGCGGACGACGGAAACGTGCGCGCCTCCGGCGACGATCGTGGTCCCTTGCGCGTACGTCCGCACCCGCACTTCCCGGCATCCGCTCAGAAGTCCGACTGCGAGCACCGCCGCAGCGAGCCTCCCTAAACCTGACATCACCCTGACGCTTCGAGGAACGGGCTCCTCGGCCTAGCGAATTCGCGCTGGTGACGGCGTCGATGGGAGGATCGTCCATGCTCGCCTCCGGGATTTGGTTGGTCGCATTCCTAGCCGCAGCCGGCGCGCCGGCCGCGAACGACACCACGCCCCTGCACGAGATCGGCGAGCGCGGAGCGCCCGCGGGCGTATGCGGTGCGCTGGTGGTGCACGCGAACGCGGCGATCGCAGCCGAATTGCGCAACCGCCAATGGCTCGTACGGACGATCGCTCGCTTGCGCTCGATCGACGTGGAGGGCAATGCCGTTGCCGCCCACGGCGCGCTCGGCGACCTGAGCGGCCTTTCCGCGCAGATTCACGACGACGCGGTCCGCACCGACGACGAATTGCACCGTCTCGGCGACGCCGCCGACCGGCTGCCCGCGGCGCATCGCGCCGAGCTTCGTACGTTCAGCGACGCGCTGTACGCCTCGTCGGCCGAGCACCGGCGCATCGGGACCGACCTCGCCGCCCTGACCGTCTACCTGACCAACGTCGAGGTGCGCGGCGAGAACATGACCGAGAACGACTTGGCGCATCAGGCCGCGGCCGACCCGCTCCACCACCTCGCCGGCAACGACCCGCCCAGCGGTCCGCTCTCGTCGCCGTATCAGTCGGCGGGATCGCCCAACCGCATGGCCCGGGCCGCGGCGAGCGACTTCGCGAGCCGTCTGGGCGCCGTGTCGGCCGACGAGACGCGCGCGGCGCTGCACGGCGACGAGGCCGTCAGCGGGTGTTCTTGACGCTTGTCGTTGCCCGGCTCGCGTCGCGGGCATACACTTAGGCACGACGTGAGAACCTTTCGCGGCTTGGCGCTGGGCGCCGCCGGACTCGCCTTTCTGGTGGCGGTGCTCGGAAGTTGGGTACGGATCAACGACGCAGGGCTGACCTGTCCCGACTGGCCGCTCTGCCGCGGCTCGGTCGTGCCGGCGCTGAGCGGAGGCGTCGTGCTGGAGTGGTCGCACCGCGCCGGTGTTTTTCTGGAAGGCTTTCTCGTGCTGGGTGTCTTCGTCGCGGGCTGGCGGTTACGCACCGTGATTCCATTCCTGGGCCGGGGGCTCGCCGTTCTGGCGGGCGTCTTCGCGGTGCAGGTGCTCCTGGGCGGCGCCACCGTGGAGCTGGGCAACAGCCCGATTTCCGTGGTGCTGCATTGGGCCATGGCGATGGCGTTGCTCGCTACGCTGACCGTGCTCGCGACGCTCGGGTTCACCGGAGCGGTGGTCGTGCGATCTCCCCAGGCGCGCGCTACCGGCACGGCGCGGGCGGCCGGCGCCCTGATCGCCGCGGCCGCCGCAGTGCTCGTGGCGATGTGCCTGGGCGCCTACGTCAGTTCCAGCCATGCGGGCTTGGCCTGCGCTTCCTTCCCGCTGTGCGGCGCCGAGCCGTTCGGGTCCGGCGACGCGCAGATCGCCCAGATGCTGCACCGTGCGGCCGCATTGCTCGTAATCGTGGCGGCGCTCGTCGCCGCCCTCGTCGCGGCAACCGGTGCCTCGCGGCGCGTGCGGATAACCGCCTACTGCGCCTGCGCGCTCGTGGTGCTACAAGCGGCGCTCGGCGCGGCCAACGTGTATGCGGCGATGCCCGTCGCGCTGCGCGAACTGCATGCGGCGAACGCCTGCCTGACCTTCATCGCCTTCGTGCTCGGCGCAACCTTTGCGACGCTCGAACGCGCGCCCGCGCGCGAAAGCGTCGCCGTGCGGAGCGGACGCGTTACGCGGATCGCGACGAGCCGGTGAGCTCGACCCTCTCGCGCCTCGACGGCACCTCACCCGCGCTCGCAGCCGGGTGGCGCGGCTCCATCAACGACTACTACGAGCTGGCCAAGCCGCGCATCATCTTCTTGCTGTTGCTCACCACGCTGGCCGCGATGATCATGGCCGCGCACGGCGTGCCGCCGCTCGAGCTGACCATCTTCACGCTGATCGGCGGCGGCCTGGCCGCGGGCTCGGCGGGCGCGTTCAACTGCGTGCTCGATCGCGACATCGACCGCTTGATGGCGCGCACATCCTCGCGGCCCGTCGCGGCGCGGCGCATCGCCGTGATACCCGCCGTCGTGTTCGCGAGCGTACTCGGCGTGCTCGGGTTCGCGATGTTGTACCTCTTGGTGAATCCGCTCGCCGCCTGGCTTTCGCTCGCGGGCAACGTCTACTACGTCGTCGTCTATACGCTGTGGCTCAAGCGCACGACCGTGCTCAACATCGTCATCGGCGGCGCAGCGGGCGCCGTTCCGCCGCTGGTCGGCTGGGCGGCGATCACGGGTCACGTCGGCTGGCCGGCGGTCGGTCTCTTCGCGGTGATATTCTTGTGGACGCCGCCGCACTTCTGGGCGCTGGCCCTGATGACCAACACCGATTACGCGCGCGCCAACGTGCCGATGCTGCCCAACGTGCGCGGCGTGGCGCAGACGAAGATCGAGATCTTCGTCTACTCGGTGCTCTTGGTGCTGGCCTCGCTCGCGCTCACGCCGCTCGGCGTGTTCGGCTTGTGGTATTTCGTGCCCGCGTTCGGGCTCGGCGCGTTCTTCATGTGGGACGCATGGAAGCTGTTGCGCGGCGGCCCGGTAAAGCCCGCCGCCCGTGCGCTCTTCAAATACTCGCTGCTCTATCTCGCGCTGATGTGCGTGGCGATGGTGCTCGACAGCGTCATCCGCTGAGGCGCCGCGGGTGACTGCAGCGCAAGCGCAGCCGGCGCGCGTCGCCGGCCACTCGTTCGACCGCGGCGATCTGCTGCTGCTGATCACGCTCGGGCTCGGCGTCTTTGCCGGCGCGCTCGATCTCGGGGTGCTCTCGCCGGCGCTCGCGTCGATCGCTAAGACGTTCGGCGCTCAGCCGCGCGCGATCGCCTGGGTCTTCACGCTCTATCTGTTTGCCGACATCGTGGCCATCCCGGTCATGTCGAAACTCTCCGACGTTTACGGGCGGCGGCCGATCTACACGCTCTGCGTCTCGATCTTCGCGGCGGGCAGCGTGCTCGCGATCGTCGCTCCGACCTTCGGCATCTTCTTGACCGCCCGCGCGATTCAAGCGATCGGCGCGGGCGGCATCTTCCCCGTTGCGACGGCGGCGATCGCCGACCGCGTGCCGATCGAACGCCGCGGTTCGGCGCTGGGCATGCTCGGCGCGATCTGGGGCCTGGCCGCAATCATCGGTCCGAGCCTCGGCGGCGTGCTGACGCACTACCTCTCGTGGCACTGGATCTTTGCAGCCAACGTGCCGCTGGCGATCGTGGTGATCGCGATGGCCCAGCGCAACGTGCCCACGCTCGCCGCGCGGCGCCGCGGTCCGCTCGACGTCGCGGGCATCGCCACGCTCGCGGTCGGCCTGCTGGGCGTGATGATCGCCCTGACCCGGCTCGACGCGGCCTCGGCCGCGATCCCGCCCGCGGTCGTCTTTGCCGCGCCGTACGCGTCGGTGCTCGCGTTCGTCGCGCTGTACTTCATCGAGCGGCGCGCGGCCGAGCCGGTCGTGGCGCCCGCACTCTTCGCGACGCGTCAGTTGACGCTGACGTACTGGCTCGAGATCCTCATCGGCCTGCTCGAGGGTGCGCTCTTCTTCATCCCGGCGGCATTGGCCGCGAGCGAACATCTCAACGCGGCAGCGGCGGGCGGCTTGGCCGCGGTCGGGGCGCTCGTCTTCGTGGCCGTGATTCCGCTCGCAGGGCGCGCGCTCGACTCATATGGCAGCCGCGCGGTGCTCACCGTCGGCGCGACGCTGACCGCCGTCGGCCTGGGCCTCTTTGCAATCGGCATGACCTCGCTACCGCTGGCCGTTGCGGGCATCGCGATCGCCGGCGTCGGTTTCGGCGCGCTGCTCGGCGCGCCGACGCGCTACATCATCACCAACGAAGTACCGCCGCGCCTGCGCGCGACGGGCGTCGGGTTGCTCAGCGTCTTTCTGATCATGGGTCAGATCGTGGGCAGTTCGCTCGCGGGCGGCATCGTCGGCGGCGACATCGACGACGTCTTCGGCTACCGCAATGCCTATCTCGCGTTCGCCGCGGTCGCAGCGGCCGCGGTATTGCTCACCGCGCTCTTGGCCCCGCGCTCGCGCGAACGCCACGAACCCCCGGCGATAGAGTAACCGTATACCGAAACTTACCGTCGTTACCGATCGAGCCGGCGGAGAGCGACGTGCTTCGGCTGCCGACGTTCAAGCGCTGCGGACGAAGCCGCGGGCTAATCTGAATAGGACGTAGCCCAAGAGGGCGAAGAGCACGACGACGATTGCGAGATCGGCGATGCCCGAGACGCCGGCAACGGAGTTGCCGCAAATGGCGACCGCTTGTTCGGAGAGCCACAGGTCGAAACGCGCGAACGGGCTCGCCGCCTCTCCCGCATAACTGCGCGCGGCGGAGGCGACTTGATCGGGCAGCCAGCCGCTCTCGTCGATGAACTCGCGGATGCGTCCGTCCTTATCCGCAATGACCGTGCGATCGGTGTGGATCAAGCCTGCGTGATCGTCGGGAAAGGCGGTGACGGAGAAACGCGCTGCAAAGTCGAGCACGTCGTTGGGATTTCCGGTGACGAGCGACCAGCGCTTGTAATCGGCGCCGAACGTTTTCGCATACGCGGCGAGCACCGGAGGGCGGTCGTACACCGGATCCAGGGTTACTTCGACCAAATGGAACGGACCGCCGCGCAAGCGCTCCTGGAGCGCGCGAAAATCCGCCGAGATCAGCGGACACATGCGCGGATCCTGACAGCGCGTGAAAACGAACGACAGCACCACGACCTGCCCGCGCAGTGCGGCCAGATCGACCGGCTTGCCGCGCTGGTCGATGAAGTGCGTGACGGGTAACCGGTCGCCCAGCCGCAGGGGTGAGACCTGTCGCGTGAAGGCGCCCGGCGGTTCGACGACCGAGACCGCCTCGTGAACGTCGCGTAGCGTCCAGGGTTCGGTCGTCATGTCCAGTTGCGCGTCGATCGACTCGCCGGCGCGGATGCGGTGCGCGGCGTCGGGCGAGGCGAGCTTGAAGGTCATCGTCATGCCCGGCATCGTGCCGATGGGATCGTGACGAACGACCGCCGTCGCATACGCCGGATCGACCTGGAGAACCAAGCCGTGCAGGCGATCCGCCGCCCAGGCCTGCGTCGCGGCAGCGAGGACGAGGAGCGCCGCAGCGGCCGGCCGGAACCACCGGCCTCGCGGGAATGCCATTGCAGCGATTATGCCACAATCCCCAGCCGTTTCATCAGGCAGATGTCGGCGCTCGACCCGGGAGCGACGCCACGCTGCCGAGACCGCGATACAGCTTGAAGCCGAGGTCGATCGCGAGCAGCAGAGCGAACGAGCTGAGGTAAGCGAGCCCGAACTTATTTGGTACGGACTCTTGGAAGACGGCGCCGGCAGCGACGAACCAGGTAAGGGCCAAGGTGACGCCCGCCTCCAGTCCGAGGTCGACTCGACGCAGCACCGGATTCCAGCGACCGCGTACCGCGAGAATCGCGAGAAGCACCGCTTGGCACGCCCAAAGCACAAAGATGACCGGAAGTCGCGTAGCACGGAACGTCGCGTCGTAAGCGAGCCGGGTCGGGAGCGCGTGGCCATGAGTGAACTGCGCAAAGAGCCAGGCGGGAGCCGCGTAGGCGACGATGCCGGCGCCGATGAGCGCGATGAGCGCTAGGGAGCCGGCGCGATTGACCGCGTCGCGATCGCGCGGGACCCACGCCTTCGCCCCCGTGCGCCGTTGCACGGCACTCCACAATCCGAAGTAAGCGACGAGACAGCCCACCCACGCAAGGATCGCAAGAGCCACCTGGTCGCCACGGGACGGATCATCGCTCAAGGGGGTGAGCGCGAGCAGCACGAGCGCGCCGGCGAGTGCCGCGAACCCGAAGCTACGCGTGCGCGCCGCCGGGATGATGATCCAGGGTTCGTAGTAGCGTGCCGCAACGTCTTGCGGCGTACCGAAGGCCCGGAGACCTTCGAGTGCGATCTTCGCGTCCAACTCGCCGCCGCACGCGGCGGCCCGGGACCGCAGTTCTTCTCGCAGCAACTCGCGCAGTTCGAGCGCCGTATCGTTGCGCTGCTTGCGCGGCAGCAATTGCGTCACGTCGCGCACGTACGCATCGATGAGCATGTCAACGTCCATCGCGTCCTCCACTTGCGAGCAATTTGTCCATGGCGCCGTTCAAATCGCTCCACGTCTCGGTGAGCCTCTTGTACAGCCGGCGGCCCTCCGTACTCAGCGCGTAGTACCGTCGCGGCGCGGCGCCGTTCGTACGCCATTCGCTCGTGAGAACGCCCTGTTGCTCCAGCCGTCGCAAGAGCGGATAGAGCGTGCCCTCCTCGATGAGGAGCCCGCATTCGGCGATCGCCCGACGCAACTCGTAGCCGTAGCGCGGTGCGCGCAACTGCGACAACGCCGCGAGTACGACGACGCCGCGCCGAAGCTCCAGCTCGAGCCCGGGAGCGTTCTCGTGAGCCATGCGCCACATAGTACTGTGTTTCACACGGTATGTCAATCCCTCGCATCCGGGACGAGGCGCGCCGAGGAGGCGCATCTCGCGCACCGAATGCGCCTGCATGGCAAAGCGAGTTCACGCGTTGACCAGCTCGCTCGCCCGCAGGCCGTGGACCCGCGCCGAACGGCGCGTCGTGTGGAACGGCTTCTACGGCCGCTTGATGATCGCGGTCGAGCCGGCCGTGTGCGCGGCACTCTTCGCGGTGCTCACCGGCGGATTGATCCGCGCCAACCGGCCCGACGCGCCCGCGATCGTGCTCGCGCCGATCTTCGGCCTGGGCGTCGTCGCCTTCGTAATCTACGCGATCGTGCTGATGGTCGGGCCCACGCGCGCGCTCGTCGAGACGTTCGGACCGATCTTCGTCGTCGACGGCTACGTGCGCTATCGCCGCCCCGATCTGCATTCCGATCCGTGTTCGAACGGCTACGTCGCGGTGCTGAACGAAGAGCAGCAGATGCTCTGCGAGTGGGAAACCACGGGCAAACGCGAACCGCGCGAGCGCACGGAGCCGGCCCTCGTGCAATTCGCGCGCTACGGCGGGATCATCTCGATCGATGGACGCCGCACGGCGCTGCTGCCCGAGAATTTTCCCGCACTCGGGATCGGGGCCGAGCCGCCGACGTTCACGGGCTGAGCGATGCAGCTCGCCACGACCTTCGCGATGCTGCTGGCGCTGGCGCAGCCGCACACGGGGCCCGCGCCCGTCCCGCCGGCCATGCTCGGCACCTGGACGCATGCGAGTTGCTCCACCAAGAGCGCACTGCTGGCCATCGGTCCGAAAGTCGCGCAATTGGGCACCGGCCGGCCGATGCCGATCGTCTACATCGCCAACGACGACGGCGCGGGCAACGGCGCGATCCATTGGCGCCAGGAGGGCAACGTCGACAATTTCGTCTACGTCGCCGAGTCGAAGCGCATCGTGCACAACACGCAGGGCTACCACATGCCCGGCCAGGTCGTCTACACGCGCTGCTCCGGCAGGATGCACTAACGCCGCGCGCGTCAGCGCGTCAGCGTGTCAGCGCGGGCAGATTCCAATGCTGCCAAGCCGCCACGACGCGCAGCACGAAGCAGGCCAGGAAACCGGCGGCGGTGACCGCAAACGGGGCGAAGTTTGCCCGGCGCCCGGCGACGGTAACCGCCGCGCCGAGTAACGCTGCGGTCGCGTAGATGTCGCTCTTGAGCACGTTGGGCACTTGATTGAGCAGCACGTCGCGCATCACGCCGCCGCCGACCGCGGTGATGCCGCCCATCAAGATCGCCGAGAACGCGGGGATGCGATAGTCGAGTGCCTTATCGGCGCCCGCCACCGCGAAGAGTGCGAGCCCAGCAGCGTCGAGCACGACGACCACCATGTGCGAGGGGTGCGGCAAGTAAGCATACGAGACAAACGTCAGCGCTCCGGCGGTGAAGGCGGTAACGGGATACTTCCAGTCGGCGATGGCGCGCGGCGGAACCGAACCGATCAGCACGTCGCGCACCAAGCCGCCCACGAGCGCGGTCGAGAACGCGATGACCAGCACGCCCAACACGTCGAGGCCCGCTGCGATCGCGAGCGATGCGCCCTCCGCAGCGAAGAGCGCCGTTCCGGCGAGATCGAGCGCGCGTACCGAGACGTCGGCCGCGCGCTTCACCGACAGGCCTATGCCCGCGGAAATCTAGAGATGCGCCTGCATCGCGGTGTTCCAGGGCCAGTAGTGGCCGATGAAGCTGGAACCCGCCGTCAGGCTCATGATGAGGAGCACGATGCAGACCCCGCCGAAGAGCGCGAAGCGCACGCCCAGCGGAATTCCCGCGGAGGTGGGGATATCCGCGGTTGCCGGATCGATCGGCCGGTTGTCGCTATGCACGCTTACCCTCCACCGAGCACGCCGAACACCGCGAGCAGCACCAAAATGCAGCCGAATGCCATGAGCGCCAGCAGCAACTTCGTGACGGTGTTTTCGATGCCGGTCGTCTTCCAGTCGTTGCGCAATTGGACGCTGGTCGTGACGCCGACGACGAGCGCTCCGATCAAGGCCAAACCGCGTTCGATCAATGCAGCGTTCACGTCAGTTCACCACAGGTAGAAGAGAAAGAAGAGCGCGACCCAGATCACGTCCACGAAGTGCCAGTAGAGCGTGCCCGCGGTCAGCCCGAAATACTTCGAGTCGGTATACACCCCGGCACGCGTCTGGAATCCCAGCACGCAGAGGAACACGACGCCGACGAAGACGTGGAAGCCGTGCATGCCGGTCAGCGTGAAGAACGCGGCGCCCATCGTGCTGCCCGCCCAGGAGATCGCGAGGCTATTGTACTCGTACGCCTGGCCGCAGAGGAAGCCGATGCCGAGCACGATCGTGGCGATCAGCCAGCGGAACCAGCCGGTGCGATTCTGATGCTTCCAGCTCTCCATCGCGAAGTGCATGGTGGCACCCGATCCGAAGAGCACGACCGAGTTGAACGCCGCGAAGTTGACGTCGAAGCGCGGCAGTTGCTTGCCGCCTTCGACGATCGGCGGCCAGTTCGGCACCGAATTGCGCAGGTAGCAATAAGCGAAGATGAACATCGAGAACAGGATGACGTCGCTGACCAGAAAGAGCAGGAAGCCCAAGAGGCGGTTCTCGCGCTGCTCGTGATAGGCCTGATCGACGTCTTCGTAGCGCGCGCGAACCGCGTCGGGATCGTGCGCGCCGCTCGCGGCGACGGTGCTGACGGCCACTAGCGGTTCACGGCCTTAAACTCCCACCGGCGTGCGAGGCGCCGCCAAGGTCATGGGCACGGGCACTGCCGGCTGGTCGTTGTCCAGATTCCGGTACGGTAGCGGNNCTGATCGTCCACTCGAGCGTCCGCGCACCCCAGGGGTTGATGCCCGCAACCTTGCCTTTCTTCAAACTCCAAATCACGTTGAAGAACAGCAGCGCGACGGAGGCCGCCATGCCCAGTGAGAAGATCGATTCGAAGATGTTCCAGAACTGAGCCGCCGGGAAAATCTTGGCGAACTCGACGTAGGTCGCGTAGCGGCGCGGCATGCCGAAGAGCCCGAGAAAGTGCATCGGGAAGAACGTCCCGTTGAGGCCGATGAAAAACAACCAGAAGCCGATCTTGCCCATCCGCTCGTCGAGCATCCGGCCGGTCGCTTTGGGAAACCAATAGAAGACGGCCGCGAGAAAGCCCATGACGGATCCGCCGCCGATCACGTAGTGGAAATGCGCCACCACGAAGTACGTCCCGTGCTCGTGCAAGTCGGCGGGCACGGCGGCCAAGAAGATCCCGGTGATGCCGCCGAACGTGAACGTGACCAGGAACCCCATCGAGTAGAGCATCGCCGTGCTGAAGTGCAGCCGGCCGCGCCAGAGCGTGGCCACCCACGAAAATATCTTGATGCCCGTGGGGATTGCGATGAGGAAGGTCATGATCATGAAGGGCAACTGCAGCCACGGCGGCATGCCGCTCGTGAACATGTGATGCGCCCAGACGGCGAAGCCGAGAATGGCGATCGCCATCGACGAGAACGCGATCAGACGGTAACCGAAGATCGGCTTGCGCGCGAAGACCGGCAGCGTTTCGGAGATCACCCCGAAGGCGGGCAGAATCATGATGTACACGGCCGGATGCGAGTAGAACCAGAACATGTGTTGCCACAGGATCGGGCTGCCGCCCCGAGCCGGGTCGTAGAACGGCACGCCGTACACGCGCTCGAGGAAGAGCGCGAGCAGCGCACCGGAGAGCGCGACCGTCGCGACCATGTTGATCAGCGCGGTGGCGAACGTGGCCCACGTGAACAGCGGCATGCGCGTCCAGGTCATGCCCGGCGCGCGCATCTTGGCGACCGTGACCATGAAGTTCAAACCGGTCAACGTGGAACTGATGCCGATCAGAAAAATTGCGACGCACCAGAGCGTGGTCCCGGGCGGCCCTTGCAACGAGATGGGCGGATATTCCGTCCAACCCGCGTCGGGAGCGCCCACCAAAAACGACGCGAACAAAATCGCGCCCGCAACCGGGAAGATCCAGAAGCTCAGCATGTTGAGCCACGGGAAGGCGACGTCGCGCGCGCCGATCTGCAGCGGCATGATGAAGTTACCGAGCGCGCCCGTCACGAGCGGAATGATGACCATCCAGACCATCGCCGTGCCGTGCATCGAATACACGCCGTTGTAGGCGGAGTTGCCCATGATCGCGCCTTCGGGCTTGAGGAGCTGGGCGCGGATCAGTTCGGCGAGCAGGCCGGCGATCGCAAAGAAGATCATGCCGGTGATGAAGTACTGGAACGCGATGACCTTGTGATCGATCGAGAAGATGTACTTCCGGATGAAGCCCTCGGGCTCCGGATGGATGTGGTCCTCGACGTCGTGAGCGAGCGTGCCCGAGGAGACTGCCACTATTCTTCTTCTCCCTACTGCAGACTGGCCAGATAGGCCGTCACGTTGGCGACGTCCTGATTGCTCAGCCCGTTCTGTTGCGCGCTCGGCATCGCTCCGAGCGTACCGTTGTAGCCCTTCTCGATGAGCCCGGCCACGTGCTCCTTGGAGACCGCCGAGCCGTTGACCAGCTCGGGATGCGTCTTGTCGGTGAACAACTTACCCAGACCCGGGCCGACCAGCTTCTGATCGAACCCGCCCAGGCCGTGGCAAGCCGCACACTTCTGCGTGAAGAGCACCTTGCCCGCCGCGGCGTCGCCCGCGGCCAGGTTCAGCGGCGCGCCCGCTGAGGCGGCGCCGGCGGCCGCCTTGGCCTTCTGCGCGTCGAGCCAAGCGGTAAACTTGTCCGGCGGGTCCACGATCAAACGTGCTTGCATCTCGCTATGGTTGACGCCGCAGAATTCCGTGCACTCGATCAAGTACGTGCCCGCGACCTGCGGCGTGAAGTTGAGGTTTTGCACGAGGCCCGGCACGGTGTCGGCCTTCAGCCGAAACTCGGGCACCCAAAACGAGTGCAAGACGTCGGCCGAGGTGACCAGCACGCGAACGGGCCGGCCGACCGGCAGGTGCATCTCGTCGTAGACCGAGCCTTTCAAGCCCGGGTAGCGAAATTCGTAATTGAACTGGTGGCCGATCACTTCGACCTCCAGACCGTTGGCGCTCGTGCCGTATTGCACCAAATACCAGACGCGCGTGCTCATCACGGCGAGCGCGAGGACCAAGAGCGTGGGCAGCAGCGTCCACCAAAATTCGAGTTTCGGCGCGTCGTGGATCTGCGGGCCGACGCTGTCGGCCGGCTCGTCGCGGCGGCGCCGGAACGCGATCGCGAAGTAGACGACGTAGCCCGCGACGTAGGTAAATATGGCATTGCCGAAGATCGACATGAACCGGAACAGGAAATCGATGTCCGCGCCGCGATCGGTGATGTTGTCCGACGAGCGGGGTAACAAATAGTCGAGCGGCGTGACCGCAATCCAAATCGCGGACGCCAGATTCCAGAACGTCAGCACGCCGGTGACGGTCCAGAAATACGGGCCCATCGTCGATTTGCGGGGCGCGCTCAACTGTGCCAAGGACTCTCCTTCGAGACGCAGCGGGCTTATCGCGCACGACGTCTCACCCGTTGGTTAGACCGTACCCGGATTGGTCCCCCGCTCCGCAACCGCCATCGTACGCGCCAACGAGTGGACGCAGCCACGACTTATGTACGCCGGTCGCGCTCGGCCGTAGTACCAGGAACTACCTTCGCGAAGCCTCGGGTCAAGGCGTCGACGTTGGTGATCGCCGTTCCGACCACGATTGCCGCCGCGCCCGCTGCGAAGGCCGCCGCCGCATCCGCCGGCGAGGCGATGCCGCCTTCGCAGATCGCAAACGGGTGCGCGCGGGCGAATGCAGCCACCAGATCGAGCGCAGGCAGGCTCCGGCCCGCCGTCTCCGGCGTGTACCCCGCGAGCGTCGTCGCGACGACCGCAGCCCCGGCCGCGGTTGCCGCCGCGCCTTCAGCCGGGGTGGCGCAGTCGGCCATCGCAAGCAGACCGAGCGTGGCGATCGCGGCCACCAGATCGGGCACGGTCGCGCCGCCGGCGCGGGCGCGAGCGGTGGCGTCGAAGGCCACGATGTCGGCGCCCGCCGCGGCTACCTCGCGCACTTCCTCGAGCGTCGAGGTGATGTACGGCCCGAAGCCGGGGTGGACGCGCTTGACGATGCCTACGATCGGGACGGAGACCGCACCGCGCACCGCGCGAATGCGCTCGGCGCCCTCGATGCGCACGCCGGCCGCACCGTTTTGCACGACGCAGCGCGCCAACAGCGCGATCGTCTCCGGCGACCCGAGCGGCGAGGCGGCCTCCGCCTGCACCGAAACGATCAGCCGCCCGCGCAGCGAGTCGAGCGCGGCGCCGGACACCTACTCGGCTCCGGCGAGCACCGGAACGGGCACGCCCGCGGCGCGATAGGCCAAGAGCAGCGCGCCGAACACCGGCGCGTAGCGCGGCGCAACGAGCGTCGCGGCGCGCTCGTATTCGCGCACGTTCCACTTCCAGCGCTCGAGCACGCCCGCGTTGCGAAACACGCCGCCGCTCGGCGCGATGCGCACGTTCCGTGCGGCGCCCAAGCCGCGTTGGGCCAGATGCGCGAGACGGCCGAGCGCTCCGACCGCCGCGCGACGCACTTCGTCGCCCACGCGGTCGCCGTCATCGGCTGCGGCCAGCACCACGGGCGCGGCGCCGGCGAGCGCGGCCCGCGACACCTCGCCGTGGGCGACCGCGTGCTGCAACGCGCGCAGGGTGGCGAGGCCGAAGTGCTCGAGCAAGTGCGTCGCGATCTCCGGCGGATGCCCCGCATCTTCGTCGCGCATGGCGCGGGCCAACGCTTCGCGCACGATCCACAGCGCGCTGCCCTCGTCGCCGAAGAGATACCCCCAACCGCCCGCCCGCGCGCGATTACCCGCGGCGTCGATGCCGAGCGCCACGCTGCCCGTTCCCGCGATCACCACGATGCCCGGACCGCCTTCGAGCGCGCCCGCGTGCGCGATGTCGGCATCGTGCACGATCGCAAAGCGGTCGTAGGGCACGTCCAGCACGGGCGGCGTCGCGTAGCCGTCGTCGTAGCCGCTCACGCCCGCGAGGATCGACGTGAAGCGCGTCTGGGCCGGAAGCCCGGCCATGCGCAGCGCGCCTTGCAGCACCGCATCGAGCACCTCGGCGCGTCGCGCCGAATCGCGCGGCTGACCGACGAGGTCCGCGGGCGGTCCACTCGCTCGCCCGAGCACCTGTCCCGACTCGTCCCCGACGACGCAAACGGTCGAACTCTGTCCGCCGTCGATGCCTGCAAAATAATTCAGAACCTTGCCTCCGTGCGCAGCAATTCCGCAAACGTCCGTGGGTCGTCGCCGCACCGTTCGCGCGCGAACGCATGCGCGGCCGCTTCGCCCGCACCCGGAACGAGATGGTGGTGTACTTCGTGCCACACTGCGCAAGCGACGAAACGTCGCGCGAAAGCCTCGCCGCGTGCGACGCGCAACCGTTCCACGGCGGTCGCGTCGACGACGATCGTGCGCCGCGCGCGATCGTACTCGGCCAAGAGCGGCGTCGCACCCCACGCGCCCAGGGACTCGATGCGCACGCGCAAACCCGCCCCGCGCGCTCGGGCGAGCGCCGCGCCGAGCGCGCTCACGCCGGCGTCCGCGCGGCGCGGCGCAGATCGACGCCGGCTTCGCTCAGGCGCTCGCGCAACGTCGCGACGGGCACGTCGCGCGGTTCGATGCCCGCGGCGACGGCCAACGCCGCGGCGGTGCCGGCCGCCTGGCCGAGGGTCATCACCGTCGGCGTGAGCCGCGTCGAGGCCAGCGCTTCGTGCGTCGTCGAGATGCAGCGCCCCGCAACCAGCAATCCGTCGACGCGCTGCGGCACCAGGCACCGATACGGAATTTCGTAGGACTGGCCCGGGGGCAAGCGATGCGTCGTCGTGCCGCTGCCGCCGGGATTGTGGATGTCGATCGGATAGGCGCTGCGCGCCACGGCATCGTCGAAGGCGCGCGCTTCGAGCACGTCGTCGCGGGTGAGCACGTACTCGCCGACGATGCGGCGCGATTCGCGAATGCCGATCTGGGTGGCGGTCGCGGCCAAGCGGCAGCGTTCGAAGCCCGGCACGCGGGTGCGGAAAAACGCCACGAGTTGGGTCACCTGCGCGCGGGCTTCGATTTCGGCGCGGGTGAGATCGTCGGCATCGAGCGGATCGATGCCGGTGACGCGCGTCATGTTGACCGTCACTTCGTCGGGATACGGCGTGGCGAAGAACGAGACCAGCTCGCGCGGTACGTCGACCTCGCCGCTCGCGCGCGCGCGCTCCCACAGATCGTACAGACCGGCGACCGCACTCAAACTGGCCGCCGTGCGCTCGCCGGGAGCGAGGCTCGAACGCATCTGCTCCGGATGTTCGCGCACGTACGCCGCGGTGCGCTCGAGATCGACGTGGCTCAGGCGAAACATCAGGCTCGCCGGCTGCACGCGGCCGCGCGCGTCGCCCTGGACCATCTCGACGCCCGCCGACGCCGCGACGAACGCATCGGCGGTCGCGTCGATCGTCACCGCGGCGCGCTCTTCACGAATGCCGCCGACCGTCGCAAAGCGCGCACCGCTCGCGCGCCCTCGCTCGTCGAGCAATGCATCGAGCACGTACGCGTGTAAGAGCAAGTCGACGCCCGCTTCGGCCATCAACTCGAAGAGCAGCGCTTTGTGCGCTTCGGGGTCGAAGGGCGTCACCGTCGCCACGTAATCCGAAGCGTCGTGCACGTGACCGGGCGAACCGCCGCGCGCGGTCAGACGCTCGACGATCTCTTGGGCGATGCCGCCGACGATGCGCTCGCGCCCGTCGTGAAAGGTCATCCACGGCCCGACCATCGCGGCCGTGGCCGTGCCGCCCAAAAAACCGTAGCGCTCGACGAGCAGCGTGCGCGCGCCGTTGCGTGCGGCGGCCAGCGCCGCCGCGCACCCCGCGTTCCCCCCGCCGACTACCAGCACGTCGTGCACGGCGAGGGCGTTCGTCGCGCGTCGGGCCAAAGCCCGCGGCATCACACTAGATGTAGCGCCTCGTCGCGGGCCACCACGCGGCAAAGTCGTGGATGCGGTCGCGACAGATGTAGATCGGCAGATCGCTCTGATCGGGGAGCACGAAGGCGTTGCGGAAGGTACCCGCGCGGGTCACGCTACGCCACTCGCGGTCGAGCAGC
Source organism: Vulcanimicrobiota bacterium (assembly GCA_003136655.1). GTDB lineage: Bacteria > Vulcanimicrobiota > Vulcanimicrobiia > Vulcanimicrobiales > Vulcanimicrobiaceae > Hesperobacter > Hesperobacter lustricola. Next base: position 9,972 of record PLFC01000131.1, on the reverse strand, counting down.
GAACGATCGATGCCGACGGCGATGACCACGTCGCCAGAATACCCACGCGTCCCGTAGAGGAAATAATTGTTGTGTCCGCTCAGCGCCAGCGGCAAACCGTACTTCGGGCCGAAGAAATCCAGCGCCGCCGCCTGCCCGTAGTTGTGCGTCATGAGTGCGGCCTCGCGGCGCTCGCCCGGCGGCAGGGCCGCGTACGCGGCCGCCACCGATTCGGTCAACTCCGGCCAGCCGAGCATGTCGGCGAATTGCTGCGGGACCGCGCCCGAGGGATGTTTCTCCATCTTGATGCCGCGCACGTCGAAGACGTGCTCGTAGGTCAGAAACGCCGGTATGGGCAGCAACGGGAAGGCCTCCGGCGCGATGGCCAATCCCGAGACGGCGATCAGGCCGACGTACGCTCCGGCGAGCAGGCGGCGCCGCGCGAGAAGGCGCTCGACGACGACTCCCCCGGCGCCGATGAGCACGGGATAGATCGGCGCCAGATAATAGACCTTGGCCTTCAGCGCGATGTAGAGCAGCGAGAGCAACACGTAGGTCAAGCCGAACCAGCGCAGGCGCACGCCGTCGCGCGCGAAGAGTAAGAACCATAAGCCCGCAATCCAAATCGGCGCGGTCAGCGGGTTCATCATGAGAAACTGCTCGAGGTAGAACGTCAACGGCCCGACGACGACGTTCTTGCCCGCCTCGGCGTTGCGCAGCACCTCGACCTGCGGCCAACCGTGTTGCGCCTGCCAGAGCAGGTTCGGCAGCGACATGGCCACCGCGATCGCCACCGCGAGCCAAAATCCGGCGCGCGCGAAAGCTCGCCGCTCGCGCGTGAGCGCGATCGCGGCGCACGCGCAACTCATGTAGAAAAACATCGAATATTTATTGAGGAAGCCGAGCCCGACGACTACGCCGAGCGCAACCCAGCGCCACAGCCGATCGTCGTTCTCGGCTTTGACGAAGAGATACGCCGCCGACATCCAGAGCAGGGGCTCGAACGCATTCATCGTCAGCAGATTGCCGACCGCGAGATAGAAGGGCGCGAGCGCCAAGGCCAGCATCGCCAGGCCCTGGGCGAGCAGACCGCCACCGAGGTTGCGCGCGAGCCGGCCCACGATCGCCACCGTCAGCGCGGCCGCGGCGGCGGGCAGCAGTCGCAGGCCCCACAGCGAGTCGCCGAAAAGGGCCAGCGCGACCTTGGCGATCACGGCGATCAGCGGGGGCTGGTCGACGTACCCCCATGCGAGGTGTCGCGCGCACGAGATAAAGTATAGCTCGTCACGTTGGTAGCCGTAACGGCCCGCCGCGAGCAGATGAAAGACAAAGGTCGCAACACCCGCCAGACCCGTCAACACCAAGGAAGCGTCGAGCGTGAAGGATTCACTGCGCGCGCCTTGGGATTGAACGGAATGACCGACGGCTCTGAAGCTCACAAGTTACTCTTCTGCCAAACTTTCATCGCGACGCACAGGAGCTACGATCCGGCCACCCTGCCGTGGCCTGCGCTGGACGCAGGTTCCATCGACCGTCTGCGTTCCATTCCCTTTTGGGACGCCGCCTTACGCGCCGAGCGGAATGCCGGCATCATGGTTTCGCGCTTCGCCGACATGGTGTCCGACCCGCTCATTCGCGAGGCGGTGGCGCTCCAGGGCGTCGAGGAGACCCGGCACGCCAACCTGCTCGAAACGATGTTGGACCGGTACGGCATCCAAGTGGCTCCGCAGTCGGGCGGCGAGCCGGTGATTTCCAAGCGGGCATTTCTCGACTTCGGTTATGAAGAATGCATCGATTCCTTCTTGGGTTTCGGCATCTTCGGTTTGGCCCGCCAAATTCAGATCTTCATTCCGGAATTGACCGATATTTTCGAGTACGTGCTGCTCGAAGAGGCGCGCCACGTCACCTTCTTCGTCAACTGGATCGCCTACGATCGCGCCCAGCGGGGCATGCGCTCCAAGCCCGTGCAGGCCGCGGCCACGGCCCTGGGCTACCTGCGCGCGGTGCGGCGCATCGTCACGACGTTTCAGCCGCAGGCGCAAGGGACGAAGCTGCAGGGCGTCGGCTTCGGCGCCGAGGGCGCGTTCAGGATGTTCGGCGGAATAACGTGGCGGCAATTTCTGCAGTCGTGCGTCGACGAGAACGACCGCTATCTCTCCGCCATGGATCCGCAACTGCTCCGCCCGCGCGTGCTCGCCACGATGGCTCGCTTCGCGCTGCGCCTGCCCACCTTCGGTCGCAGCGGCCGCACGTCGCCCGCCTCGACCTAAAACTCCCGTTTTAGAGCGCGCGTCGCGCGGCGAGCACGACGACGGGCAGCTCGCCGGCGAGGCCGCGGAGTTCTTCGGCTGCGAGCGCGACGACCTGGCCCGGTTCGGCGAGCGTGCCCAAATCCGCGACGCGGTTCGCGTAGATCAGCGATATCTCGGGCAGCGCCCGCCCGACGTCGCCGAACGTCGTCGCGTCGTCGAGTATCCGCTCGAGCGCGGAGGTTGCCCGCGCTACGGTAGTGCTAGCGACCAGTGCGTCACGAACCGTCGCGCGCACCACGCCCCGCGCGTCGACGACGCACGCATCGTTCGAGCCGGTACGTCGCGCGGACACGAAAACGTCGAGGTCGCCGGTCGTTGCAAAGGCACGCAGCGTCGCCGCTTCGACGCGGAGCGACCGCGCGGCGCGCAGGCGACGCTCGTCCGCGCCGGCGCGTTCGGCCACGTCGCCCGAGGCTGCGGCCTCGGTCGCGCCCGACGCAGTGGCGCGTACGAGATTGCGCCGGGCGTCGATCTCGACGACGCTCTCCACGAACTCGCGCGCCGCGCCCGCCGCCACCACGCGTTCGATCGCCTCGCGACGCACGCGCACCACGTCGTCGGGCGACGGATTCACGATCGTACGCTCGACCACGTCGCGCACGAGCGCGAGCGCGACGCCGAGGGGCGAGATCACGTCCGCATCGCGGGCTAAGCGATGCGCGAGCCCGAGCGCTTCGCCTGCGAAGGGCACGAGCGCCGCCGCGCCGCCGCCGCCCCCGACGAGTTCCAGCGTGCGCCGGTCGAGCCCGTAATCGTCGACGAGTTCGTCGATCGTCGCGCGCAGCTTCGCCGTTGCACGCTCGAGCACGCTGCGCGCCAACGCCTCCGCCGTGCAGCCCACTTCCGCGCCGGCCAGTGCGAACGCCGCGCGAGCGCTTTCGGGATCGCCGCGAGCGAACGCCTCCGCGGGCACGTAGCCGAGCAGATTTGCCGCACAAGTCGGCGTGGGCGCGCAGCGGCTGCCGTCGCGTAATTCGAGCGCCACGTAGTCGGCGGGATCGCCGGGGCGCGGGCTCACGAAGATCGCGGTCGCGGCGCGCAATGCGTCCAGTGGCGTGAACGCAGCATACGCCAAGCCCGCGATGTGCGCCGAACGCGGGCCTACGTCGCGCAGCGCAGCCGGGCCGCGGGCATTGCGATCGAGGCGCACGAGCGAACCGCCCGCGATCGCGAGCGTGCGCACGTCGAGCGTACGCAGCATCGTGCGATGGCCGCCGACGCGTGCCGGACGCATTTGGGGTAAGCCGCGCCTGATCACCGAACAATCCGCGCTCGTGCCGCCGACCTCGATGAAGATGCCGTCGCT
>PLFC01000131.1:0-6352 GCA_003136655.1 Vulcanimicrobiota bacterium | reverse complement strand
GGCAAGATCGCCGCGTTGAGCGCGGCCGTGCGCGTGCGCGCACGCAGGCCGTACAGCTGCGAGACCTCGTGGCCCGCGGTTGCAAAAAAGCCCGCGTCGCGCGCACGCGCGGTCGCACGCCGCTCGGCGCGCGGATCGTCGACGGCGAACGCTTCGCTGACCGCGACGGCGTCGATGCCCTGCGCGCGCAGCGCCGCGAGCGCGGTCGCGAGCGAACCATCGTCGCCGATGCGCGCGTGCACGCAAACCGGCGCGAAGCGCGCGTCGGCGCCGAGCGGGATGGGCGGCACGCGCACGTGTCGCCGGCCCAGCGGATCGAACGCGCCGTGCAAGCCCAGGATGCCCACCTTCGCGACGTCGCCTTCGAGCAATGCATTCGTGGCTTGGGTGGTGGAGTGCGCGATGAAGGCGATCTCGTCGGGGCGCACGTCGGCTTGCGCGAGCAGCGCGGTCAAGCCGGCGACGATGCCTTGCGCGACACCCTCCGGGGCGCGATGGGTCGTGGGCGTTTTGATGCGCGCGACGATGCGCCGCGTCGTCGCATCGACCGCGACGACGTCGGTGAACGTGCCGCCCACGTCGATGCCGATGCGCAGTTTGCGCGGCGCGCGCGCGTCAGGGCCGGGCATAGGCCTGCCCGAGCGCGATCGACTTCTTCTCGGTGCCCCGGCTTATGTCGAAGGTGTGCGGCTTGCCGTCGTAGGCGCGCTGCTGCGTTTGATACGTGCCGTACTCCCACCAAAACTTGCCGTCGAGCTTCTCGACGATGTCGTTGGTGCGCAAACCGGCGGCGTAGGCCGGGCCGCCGGGACGCACGAACGCGCGCATCTGCCCGTCGACCGTCTTGAAGAGCGTGTAGAAATACGTCGGCTTCTGCGCATTCGTATACGCGAGGCCCGTATCGAAGAGCGCGGCCGAGAGTTTGGGATGATCGACCATCCAGGTGCGCAGCCGGAAGAGTACCGCCAACGCCTGTTTTTGGTAGGCGGCGTCACTCCCGCCGGGGCGCGGATCGTTTGCGACCTCGTGCCATTGATCCACGGGCCAGCCGGCGCAATCGCGCAACTCGAGTCCGGTATCCATGCCGTCGGGCGTGCCCGGCTTGCCGAAAAACTGCACCGTGACGAGCACCAGCGCGGCGTACGGCGTCTCGGCGCAACCCGTCGACTCGGGCATTGCCTCGAGCCGCAGTGCGCGGAAGCCGGGCCAGCCGCGGCCGATTTGTCGCGCGATCTCATCGGCTGCGACGGCGGATTCGGCGTTCGCCGCGGGCACGATCGCGATCGTCCGTGCCGCCGATTCGGGCGCGAGCAAACCGGGCGGCGCTTCGGGCTGATCCAGCGTCGCCGCCGATGCGCGCCCAATGGCGGCGAACGACGGCGCGCCGAGAAGCGGCGTGCCGAAGAGCGCCACGAGCACGACCGCCGCCGTCGCCACCGCGACTTGGAAGGGCAACGTCAACTTGGTGATCTCTTCCACGCGCACGCCGGTGAAGTTGGCCACCCAAACGTTTTGCGTGTTGGTCGGATCGCAGACGTTCTGCACTTGCACCACGGCCATGATCGCGGCCACGAGCACGACCGCCGGCATCACGCCGAGCCCCGCGAGCACGGTGTACACGGCGATGCCCACGCCGAACGGATTGAGCGGCCCGCGGTAGAGCGCGAGCGGGCTGAGCAGACCGAACAGCACGATGTAGCCGAGCGGACCGCGCGGCGCGATCGCCGCCACGAGCGGCGTCAGCGCGTCGCGCACGCTGGGCAGTGCGGTCGCCGCGAGCACCATGCCGATGCCCATGAAGAGCACGATGGCGGGCGCGACGTCTTCCACGCCGCGGATTGCCGCGGCGACCAGCGTCTCGACCGCGCGGCGCGGACGCGTGCTCAGCACGCCGAACAGCGCCGCGAGCGCGAACGCCGCGATCGCGTTGACGTCGAAGAAGAAATAGAGCGCGATCGGCAAGAACGGCGTGAGCAGCGCCCAGGGCGCCACGCGCTTGCGCGTGATGGGCGCCTCGGCTTCGAGCGCCCAGGTGGCGTACCCGCGCTCGACGCGCAGACGCACGAGCGCGTACGCCAGTAACGCCAGAAGATCGAGGCCGCCGAGCACGAAGGCGTAGTGCTGCAGTTGCGCGCGCTCCACGCCGAAGGTCGTCGTGTAAAACTTCCACTGCGCGATGTTGAAGATGAATCCCAGCGCATAGGCCAGCATGAAGAGCGTCGCCGCGGTCCGCCGCGGCACGCCGACGGTGAGCATGATCGGCAGGACGATCGAACCGACCATGATGATCGCGCCGAGCCCGGTCAACGAGGTGAACAGCAGCGCGACCGCCGCGCACAGTGCGAGTGCCAAAACCATAGGCCGGTCGCCGCCGAACTCGGCTGCATAATCCACGATCGTCTCGGCGATGCCGGTCGAGAGCGTCACCCGCGAGAGGAGCGCGCCGAAGATCGTGGTCACGATCACCGGCGCGAGCTTGACGGTACCCTCGACCAGAACCGAACCGAGGCCCGATAGCCCCGCGCCGGCGATCGCCGCCAGCGCCAAGGCCATGAGCGGCACCGCCAGCAGCGCGGGTAAGGCGCGCGCGTACATCAGCGCCGCGCACAGCGCGAAAACCGCCAGCAGACCGAATCCGATCACCCGGGTACTCGCGCCGGACGTGTGGAAAGCCGCCGCACAATGGCGACCGATTCCGAGCGCCTCGACGATTTTATTGCTGCGGCGAAGGCGCGAGGCGTCTCCGACGAGTTCGCGGTCGCGTTGCTTCGCCAGAACGGCTGGTCCGAACGGCGCATCTATCAGGCCTTCTCGACATACTACGAGAGAGTCCTAGGCGCGCCGCTCCCGAGCCGCGGCGGACGCTTCGAATACGCGAGCGAGGCGTTCTTCTACCTGTTGGCCTTCATCTCGCTGTCGATTTGGGCTACCGCGCTCTGGTCGCTGTTCGAGGCCGTGATCGACCGGCATTTTCCCAATCCGGCCGAGTACGCGGGCTACGACAACTTCCGCCAGACGATCACGCTGCAGCTCGCCGCCCTGATCGTCGCCTTTCCCATCTTCGCCTGGGTGAGCCGCAGCATCGCCCAACGACTGCGCAACCGGCCGGAATCCGCCGAGTCGGGCGTGCGCGCGTGGCTGACCTATGTGGCGCTCACGATCGCCTCAGTGATCGCGCTGGGCGATACGATCTACTTCGTCGGAGCCTTTCTCCGTGGCGACGTGACCACGCGCCTCGTGCTCAAGACGCTCGTGATCTTGGCGCTGACCGGCGGCATCATCTCCTACTACGTGAGCACCGTGCGCGGAAAAGCGCTCGACCTCGTCCGCGATCGTGGCTATGCGGCGGCGGCGGTGGCCGGGGTCGCGCTCGGCTTGGGTTTCGGCTTCTTCGACACCGGTTCGCCGCAGCACCAGCGTTTCGTGACGCTCGACGAGCGGCGCATCTCCGACATCGGAGCGCTGCAACGCGAGCTGGACGATACGAAGATCCTCCCGGCCACCCTCGCGGGCCTCAAACGTCCGATCTTCGGCAACGACACGCGCAAGGATCCGGTGACCGACGATTTCTACGAGTATGCGCGCCTCGAAGGCAGGCATTATCGCATCTGCGCAACCTTCGACACCGACGACACGCAACGCCAAGACGGCTTCGCACACCCCGCCGGTCACACGTGCTTCAATCGTTAGGGCGCGGCCGCGCCGCCTAGCGCCTCATCGAACGACGGTAGGGTCTTTCGCTCCGTATAGCCGTAGGTTGCGTTTTGGATGCGGTCGGCGCGTTCGATCGCGCGGCCGGCGGCGAGGTGGTAACGTTCGAGCACGGCGGCCTCGTGGCCCGGACGGCTTTCGTAATCCCAGGCGGCGCGCACCAGCGGGGCGACTTCGAGCAGCGCGTCGCGCTCTTCCCAGAAGAGATACTTGCTCACGAAGAGGCCGCGGTAGACGAGGTTGTCGTGCTTGCCGTCGGCGTTGGCCCGCGCGTCGTCGTAGTAGCCGCGCGCTTCGCTCGCGATCTGGAAGCGGCGCGCCAGCAGATCGTAGCGTCGCGCGGCCAGGTGCATGACCGCCGCGGCGTTCGCATGTAAGGGCGGAGGCGGTGCGAGTCGCAGATGTTCGATCACGCTTTCAGCCGCCAGGCGAATCGCGGAGAGATCCAGCTGCTTCGCAACGCCCGCCAGGTCGGGATCGAACGGATCCGACCAAAACAGATAGTCACCATACTCGCGCGGGTTGCCGCGCAGCAGCGTGCGCATGCGGCCGAGCGCAGCCAGATCGGCGCCGTATCGGCCATCGGTCGTGCCGAAGAACGCCGCGGGGAAGTCGGCCGCGAACCGCGCCGGATCGACGTGGCCGCGTTCCCACGCGCTCGCACCCGCGTAGAGCACGGGATACCACGTCGCCTCGTAGAGCGTCTCGCCGTCGTCGTGCCAGACCGTCTGGAAGAGGCCGAGCACGTGCGCGCCCTTGCCCTCGTCGACGAACGTGCCGATGTTTGCCACGGCCTGATCGATGTCCGGATAGATCTCGTTCCAGTTGAGCGCGCCGGGCGCCACCATCTGCGCGAAGCCGCCTTTGGCGATGCGCTCGATGTAGGGCAGATAACTCTTCTCGGCGCCGTAGTGCCAATTCACGAAAACCAGATCCTTGGGCAGAGCGCCGAAGAGTTCGGGATGGCGCGCGAGCGCGTCGTCCCAGATCATCGGGCGTCCGCCGCCGTGCGCGCTCACGAAGTTCGCCGTCTCGACGACGTGTTGCGTGTAGACCGGTCCCTCGCCGCGTTCGTCGACCAACGCTTTGGATAACCCGCGGCCCAAATCCGACGGCTCGTCGGAGCCGATGTGAAAGAACGGTGGATGCGGCACCGCGCGCAGTTCGTCGAGGATCAAGTCGCGCACGTAGGCTTCGCTGCCGGACACTGCCGGCGAGAGCAAATAGCCGTGGGGCAGTTCGGCGAGCGGCGCGTACTGCTCCCAGCGCAACGTGTTGTGCATGTGCGCGAAGGTCTGCTGCTCGGGAATGAACGCGACGTGATAGCGCCGCGCGTACGCGTCGAGTTCGCGGAGCTGACCTTCCGTGATGCCGTCGAGCGGCGCGGGCAGCGGGTGCTTGGGGTCGACGAAGACGTGTTCCATGTACGGCGAGTAGCCGTTCATCTTGAACGCGGCGATCGTGCGAATGCGCTCTTTGAAATAGCGCATGGTCGGTAACGGGCCGCGCGAGACGTCGTCGGAGAGCACGCGCCACCGCAGCGCGGGCGCGTCGTCGATGGCGACGCAGGGCAACTCCCAACCGTGCGCGCCGGGCCGCGCGAGTTGGGCCAGGGTCATCGCGGCGTAAAATGCCCCGGCCGCGTCGACCGACTCGATGCGCACGCCGTCGGCGCCGACCCGCAACCGGTAGGCCTCGGCGCTCAGGGGAGCGCGAACCATACGGAAAGCGACCGGCGTGCCGCTGGGAACCACGCCCTGGGCGCCCCACCGCTCGGCGACCAGTTCGCGGGCCTCAGGCGCCAAGGCCGGCTCGGCCCGCCAGGCGCGCCAGACCGCGCCGGCCGGGATGCCGCAGCCGGGGGTCACCCCCACGGAGGCGGGCCGGGGCACGAGGTGCAGCCCCGTCTCAGCGGCGCCGGCCCGGCTCAGCTCGACGGCTTGCATGCCGATACTCAGCAGTACGAGGCCAGCGATTCGGGCAAAAAATGCGCCCCCGCCGAGGCGGAGGCGCTCACACTCACTCACTCACCCACCAACCCGAATGAACATTCCCGCCGTGGGACCATGTGCTCGCCGAGCGATGATGACCGTGAGGTACCGCACTTGCGGCCAGCCTCCTTCTTTTGTCTGAAGCCTTTTTGCGGGGGCGGGGGAAGTCGCGACCGAGGCCGCCGAACGAGCGGCGATGGCGCTGAGTGGGTTCGACTGGGCCGTCGTCGCGGCGTTTTTTGGGCTCAACCTGGCCATCGGCCTCGCGTACGCCCGGCGCGGCGGTTCGAGCTTCAGCGAGTTCTTCCTGAGCGGCCGCAACGTGCCGTGGTGGCTGGCCGGCATCTCGATGGTCGCCACCACCTTCGCGGTCGACACGCCGCTGGCGGTGACGGGCTTCGTGGCCAAGCACGGGATCGCGGGCAATTGGGTCTGGTGGAGTTCGGTGATGTCGGGCATCCTCACCGTCTTCTTCTTCGCCAAACTCTGGCGCCGCTCGGGCGTGCTCACCGACGTCGAATTCATCGAATTGCGTTATTCGGGGCGCTCGGCCGCGGCTCTGCGCCTGGTGCGCGCGATCTTCCGGGGCGTCATCGTCAACACGATGATCATGGGCTGGGTCAATCTGGCCATGGCCAAGATTCTCTCGC
>PLFC01000077.1 GCA_003136655.1 Vulcanimicrobiota bacterium | reverse complement strand
CGCAAGGCGCCGCCGACGTTCGACGTGCTCATCGAGATCAACGACCGCAACCGGCTCTCGATCTACGCCAACGTTTCCGACACCGTCGATGCGTTGCTGCGCGGCTACCAACCGCAGCCCGAAGTGCGTCAGCGGATGCCCGGCGGCGCGGTGTCGGTCGTGCAAGAGGCGGCGCCCGTGCCGCTCAAGCGCACGGCCGTCCAGACGCACGACGAGAGCTTCGCCGCGGCGGCCGCCGCCTACGATCCACCCGACGAGGACCGCGAGGAGCGGCACCTCTTGCTCTTCCCGTATGGGGTCTCGCGCAACAAGATCGAGCGGGCCGTGCAAAACCTGCGCGTCAATGCGTCGATCGCGCGCAAGTGGGACGACGCCGACGTGGTGCTGACGCTCAAGACNNCTCGAACGCAAGGAGTCCGAGAAACTCCGTGCGATCGCCGCCGAGAACGTGCCGATCTACTCGATCAAGACCAATACCACAGCGCAGATCATGCACGCGCTCAAGGACATTTTCGCACTGGCTTCGGTCGATGACGAAGAGATCGCCCTGCGCGAGGCCGGCGAGGCGATCTACAAAGTGCTGCTCGAGAACACCACGATCGAACTCTCGCCGCAGAGTTCGTACGTCCGCCGCCTGCAGCACCAACTCGCAGAGCAGCACAGCGTGCAGTCGCGCAGCAGCGGCTTGGAGCCCAACCGGCGCGTGCTCTACTACCGCGGTCCGGCCGCGGTCGCGACCTCGTACGGCGGGGTGTCCGCGTAGCCCAAGCGCCTGCGCCGCAGCAGCGCGGCCGTTTCATCAGCATCGAGGGTATCGAGGGCAGCGGCAAGTCGACCTTGCGCGCGGGTCTGGTCGAGCGCCTGCGCGCTCGAGGGCTCGACGTGTTGGAGACGCGCGAGCCGGGCGGCACGGCGCTCGGCGAGCGCGTTCGTGCGCTCTTTCTCGACCCCGGCACCACTATCGACGCCCGGGCGGAAGCGCTGTTGCTCAACGCGGCGCGCGCACAACTGGTGCGCGACGAGATCGCGCCCGCGCTGGCCGGAGGCGCGTGGGTGGTCAGCGACCGCTTCGCCGATTCGACCTTGGCCTATCAAGGCTACGGCCGCGGCCTCGACGGCGACGCACTGCGGGCGCTGGCAGCCTTTGCGACTGCCGGTCTCGAACCCGAAGTCGTGCTGCTCGTCGACGTTCCGCCCGAGGTCTCGCGCGCGCGCGTTCGCGGCCGCCCGGGCGCCGAAGACCGCGTCGAGCGCGAGGATGATGCCTTCCACGCCCGCGTGCGCGAGGGGTATCTGATGCTGGCGCGCGCCGACGCGCGCATCCGCGTGCTCGACGGCACGCTCGCGGCCGGCGAACTTCTCGATGCCGCGTGGTCGCAGCTCGCGGGCCTGGTCCCGTGATCGAGGGAGCACTCGAGGTCGTCGGCGCGCGCGCGGCTTTGACCTATTTCGGCGCGCTCGGACCGGCCGGACTCTCGCACGGTTATCTGTTCACGGGTCCGGCGGGCGTAGGCAAGAAGACGTTTGCGCGGGCGCTCGCCCAATCGCTGCTCTGCGAAACGCCGAAGTCGACGCTGCTCGGCTACTGTAATGCGTGCGCGGGCTGTAGGCTCTTTCGCGCGGGCACGCATCCCGATTTCGTGGCGAGCGAAGGCGAGGTGGCCATCGGCCAAAATGCGGGCAGCGCGCAGCACGACGAAGATCTGACGGCGCGCGATCTCGTGCGCGAACTCTCGTTGCACGGCTATCGGAGCGCGTATCGCGTGGTGCTGCTCGGCGACGTCGAATTTTCGTCGCCCGCGGCGGCCAATGCGCTCTTGAAGTTTTTCGAGGAGCCGCCCAAGGGCGTGGTGGTGCTGCTGACCTCGAGCGCCTCGGGCACGCTGTTGCCGACCATTCGCTCGCGCTTCGTCGAGATCGGCTTCGCGCCGCTGGGCACGAGCGAGGTGGAGTCGGTTCTGCGCGCGGGCGGCGTCGATGCGACGCGTGCGCGGCTCGCCGCCGAAGCATCCTTCGGCAGCATCACGCGTGCGCGGGCGGTGCTCGAAGGGGCCGACGAGGGCATTCGCGGCGCGGCCTTCGCGTGGTTTGCCGACGCGATGAGCGGCCGCGCGCCCGACCGCTCGTTTCTGCAACTCGACGACCGCAGCCTCAACGCAAGCGAGAAGCGCGCCGCCGTTGCGGAGATGATCGAGATCGTGCGCATCGCCGCGCGCGACTGGGCGGCGCTCGGCGTGGGCGCCGACGTGCCCCTGCTCGCGCCCGATCAGCGCGAGTTGCTCTCGCGCATTCCGCAGCGTCCGCCTGCAGCGGCTGCGGCGCTGCTGGCGGCGATCGCGGAAACGACGAAGCTCGCCGAGACCAACGTCTCAGCGGGTCTCGTCGTCGATTATCTGCGGATGCAGCTCGGCTAGGAGCCCTGCGATACGGGCGGCGCGGCCGGGACGAACGTTCGCGGCCGGCGCGGTTCCTGTAATTCGATCGCACCGGCCAATTCGCCGAGTTCGGTGAACTCGTCGGCCGCGTCGAGCAACTCGTCGGACGCGCGCGCGGGGAAGGCTCGCGGGCGCTCGGGCGTGCTGTCGTAGGCGAAGGGCTGCTGCGACCCGACGACCTCGATGCGCACGCCGCGCGCGCCGACGGCGCGAACGACCGGCACGAAGTCGGACTCTCCCGAAACGAGCACCATCCGCTCGCAACGGTCGGCTAGGGTGAGCATGTCGATGGCCAGTTCGATGTCGAGATCGGCCTTGGTGTTGCCGTCGGCGAACACTTTGACCGGCTTCTTGACCACCTGATAACCGTTGCGATTGAGCATGCGGATGAAGCCTTGCTGCTGCATGCGCTTGCGCTCCGCTTCGTTGGGATCGGGCGGTTCTGAGACGTCGAGACCGAGGCGCACGCGCCGCAGATCGTGCATCATCGCGTAGTTTTCGGGCGTCCACTCGCCGATATAGTAGAACGCGCGCAGCAGCGTGCGGCCGCCGGCGAGCGTGCTGAGCAGCCGTTTGAAATCGACGCGGATGCCCAAGCCTTCGTAGGTGGCTTTCGCGAAATTCCAGCCGTCGATGAAGATCGCCACGCGCTCGTGCGAGACGTTCCTGTTTTGCATCGGCCGGGGCACGAAGGGCCGGTTGCCGTGGGGCGGCGAGAGCGGACGAAGCTCGGGCGGCCGGAACGGCGACGGACCGGGGGGCGCAAGGTCAGGACGCTGCTGCAGGCTGGACGCCGGAGGCGGCGCGGGCGGCGGCACGGCGGCGCGCGGCGGCGGCACCGGCGTGAGGGCCGACATCAACTCCGAGCGGCTATGCACGTCGAAGACCTTATAGATCCCGGCGGTGTGGGCCCGAATCGTGCCGATCGATAGCTCGAGGGTCTCCGCTATCTCTTGCGGCGAGACGCCCTTGACGAGCATTTCCAGCACGCGGCGCTGCGCGGGTGAGACCCGTTCGAGGTCTACGGGGCTGAGCGAGGGCTCGGCGTTATCGGACATTGGTCAACCTAAAAGACGAGGCTCCATGGGACATCGGTGTTTTCCTTCGGTAACTAAGCGTACGTTCCGCCAAGATCGCTCGTTAATTTACCAGCCGCGGAAGGCAATGTCGCTATACGCCTTACTCAAGATCAGCGCGACGTAGGCCGCGGCGAGGGATTGAGCCAAGGCTCCGACCAGTTGCGCGGCGGCCGCGGAGTATATCCCGAGCGAGAATACCATGGGCAGTAACGCGGTGGTTACGACGGTCGGTACGACAAAGTACGCAAGGATGCTGACGACGACGGCGAGGGCGGTGGGAAGCGGGGCGGCGCGGGCCCGCTCCAGAGCTACTTGCAGCGCCGCTCCTCCGGGAACCCCGCCGATCGCCGCGGCCGGCAGGGTGTAGATGAAGAAGAAGAGCGCCGCCGCGCCGAGGATGATAGTGCCCGCAAGGCCCAGCAGATTGCCCGCATAGAGCGCCACGAAGAGCACGAAATTGAAGCCGATCGAGGCCATCACTATCTCGGGCAGCTTGAGGCGCGACTCGTCCCAGGCCGCATCGAAGGGAGAGCGGTCGCGGCGCCAGGCGCCGTCGGCCTGGATCAGCGCGACCGATAGGCCGAATTCGGCCAGCAGTTGTGCGATGAACTGGCCGATGCCGAGAACGCCGCCGCCCGGCAGGACGAGCCCGATCAGCACCGCGGCCACGCCCATCAGGAGCGGTGCGAGGATCAACGTCGGGTTGCGCGCCAGCAGCACGAAGGCCTTGCCGTACGCGCCGACGTCGATGCCCGGCGTGCGTCGCCGGGGAGCCCTCAGAAGCGCGCTCCCTGCAACGCCGAGCCGCAGCCGCAGGTGCGCTCCGCCGGGATCGCTTCGACGATCTTGAAGATCGCGTTCTTCACCCGCTCGTTGTTGCTCGCGAAGATCTTCATCACGGCCTCGTGCGAAACGGGCTCGATGTCTTCGCCTTCCAAGCCCACGTCGTAGTCGGTGATCAGCGAGATGTTGACGTAGCAGATCTCCAGTTCGCGGGCCAGGTAGCATTCGGGATACTGGGTCATGTTGATCACTTCCCAGCCCGCCGCCTGGAACCACTTCGATTCGGCTCGCGTCGAGAAGCGCGGCCCCTGGATCACCACGATCGTACCTTTATCGTGGGTCGTGATGTCGAGCGATTTGAGCGCCGAGACCGCGATCGGCCGCAACTGCGGGCAGTACGGATCGGCGAACGAGATGTGCGTGGTGATCGGGCCGTCGTAGAACGTATCCTTGCGGCCCGTCGTGCGATCCACGACCTGGTCGGCGACGACCATCTCGCCCGGCTTCACGTCGGCGCGCAGCGAGCCGCACGCCGTCGGGCCGATGATGCGCGTGACGCCGAGTTCCTTCATCGCCCACAGGTTGGCGCGATAGTTGATCGCCTGCGGCGGATACTGGTGCGCCTTGCCGTGGCGGGGAAGAAATGCCACTTTCTTTCCGGCGATTTCGCCGACCGCCAGCCGGTCGCTGGGCGCGCCGTACGGCGTTTCCACCGTCACCTCGCGTGCGTTCTCGAGCAGCGAGTAGAATCCGGATCCCCCGAAGACGCCGATGTCGGCCCGTTCCGTTGTCATGCGCTCCCGCTTCGTGGGACGTGCGGAGCGTCCCCTCGAAGCTCGCGCCATGCGCCGGCGGCTCGGATTTTGCTTGATCGTGCTGCTCTTCGCGGGCTGCACGCGGGTCGATACCGCCGTTTCGAGCGGCCGTCACGCCTGGACGCGTCCCGGCGTGTTGCGCATCGCCGATGCCGCCGACCCCGACCACTTCAACCCTTTGCTCTCGGGCATGGATTTGGTGGAAGACCTCTCGTCGCTCGTTTTTTCGTACCTCGTCATCGCCGACGACAGGGGCAAACTGATCGGGGATCTGGCGACCGAGGTGCCGTCCATTGCCAACGGCGGCATTTCCAAAGACGGCAAGACCATCGTGTATCACTTGCGGCGCGGCGTGCGCTGGCACGACGGCGTGCCCTTCACGGCGCGCGACGTCGCGTTCACCTGGCGCGCCACCGTCGCGCCGCAGAACAACGTGCTGCACCGCGAGGGCTACGAGGAAGTGCGCAGCATCGAGGTGCCCGACGAGCGCACCGTCGTGGTGCATCTCCGGCGGCGCTATCCGCCCTTCGTCACGGAGTTCTTCACCTCGCTGCAAGAGGGCTCGAAGGCGATTTTGCCCGAGCATCTCTTGGGCAAACTGCACGAGATCAACGACGCGCCGTTCAACCTCGCGCCGGTGGGCACCGGGCCGTTCAAGTTCGTCAAATGGGAACACGGCCGGGGCATCGAGTTCGTGGCCAATCCCGATTACTTCAAGGGGCGGCCCAAACTCGACAAAATCGAATTTCGGGTCATTCCCGACGACAATTCGATACTTTCGGCGCTGCAGACGCACGACGTCGACATGGTCGTCAGCGTTGCGACCACGCAATACGCGCACTACGCCCGGCTCGAAGGCGTGACGACGCGCATCTTTCCCTGGAACGCGGCCAACGTGTTCATCATCAACAACACCAAGCCGGGCCTCGACGACGTCGAGGTACGCCGTGCGATCGCGAGCGCCATCGACTACCGTGCCATCATCACCAAAGTGACGCACGGCGTCGGCTCCGTCGCGCACGACATCGTGCCCGCGAGCGCCGTGGGCTATACCGACAACCCGCCGTATCGGTACGATCCCGCCGGCGCCAACGCCCGCCTGGAGAAGGACGGCTGGCTGCGCGGCCCCGACGGCGTGCGGCACAAAGGCGACCGGCGCCTCGCCTTCACCATGGTCATCAGTTCCGGCTCGGCCAACGGGCGCAACATCGCGGTACAGTTGCAGTCGTTTTTACGCGGCGCCGGCATCGACCTGACGCTCAAGCAGTATCCGTACAACGTCATCTTCTCGTACGACGGTCCGATCCAGAAGATGACCTACGACTTTTCGGATTACTCCTACACGCTGCCGTACGATCCGGACAACTACGTCTACCTCGGCTGCGACCAGCGGCCGCCCAAGGGCCAGAACGTTTTCGGCTACTGCGACCCGCAGGTGGATGCGGGCGAACGCGCGGGCCTGCACAGCGACGATCCGCTGCGCCGCGCGGCGATCTACCACGCGACCGACGCGCGCGTGCACGAGACCGTGCCCTACATACCGCTCTACGTGTTGCGCCGGCCGACCGCGTTCAATTCCGACCTGCGCAACTACAGCGCTTCGCCCGCGATCGCGTCCTGGTGGAACGCCTATCAGTGGGAAATCTGAAGCCTAGTCTTTGAAGTCGCTCGGCTTGAGCTGCTCGATGAACTTGCGAAAGCGTTGCTCGTCTTCGACTTCGGCCTTCTTGTCGCCGACGGTCTCTTCCAGCACGATCTTGTCGGTTACGAAGATCGGCGCTTGCATGCGCAGCGCGAGCGCGATGCCGTCGGAGGGACGCGCGTCGATCTCCTGGGCCTCGCCGTTGCGGCGCACGATCAGCTTGGCGAAGAAGGTCGAGTCCTTGATGTCGTGGATGACGATCTGTTCGAGGGTCGCCTGAAGGGACTCGAGCATCGTGCGCATCAAGTCGTGCGAGAGCGGGCGCGGCACGGGAGTGCCTTCCAACGCCAGCGCGATCGCGGTCGCCTCGAATGGGCCGATCAGGATGGGAAGGTAGCGCTTCCCTTCGAGGTCCTTCAGGATGACGACCGGGTCGTGGGTCAACAAGTCTATGCCGAGCTTGTCGACCTTCATTTGACGCATGGTCGAAAATCCTACGCATCCGGGGGGAATCCTTGCACCAAAGGCTGAGGTCAAGATAATAGATGGCACTCGCATGCGCGATCGTCGGTTTGCCCAACGTCGGCAAGTCGACGCTTTTCAACGCCCTGACCCGCTCGGCGCAAGCCTTGGCGGCCAACTATCCCTTCGCCACGATCGAGCCGAACGTCGGCGAGGTGCCCGTTCCCGACGAGCGCATGGAGGTGTTGTCCGAGATCGTCCACGCCAGGCGGATCGTTCCGGCGACCATGCGCTTCGTCGACGTGGCGGGGCTCGTGCGTGGTGCGAGCACGGGAGCGGGCTTGGGCAACGCCTTCCTGAGCCACATCCGCGAGACGGACGCCGTCGCGATGGTGTTGCGCTGCTTCGAAGACCCCGACGTGATCCACGTCGAGGGCGCTCCGGACCCGCTGCGCGACGCCGAGATCGTGACCATCGAGATGGCCTTGGCCGACTTGGCAACCATGGCCAAGCGCATCGACAAGCTGGAGCGTGAAGCGCGCGTCAACGCCAAGCTCGTACCGAAGCTCGAGGCCGCTAAGCGGCTGCGCGAGTCGTTGGAGGCCGGAACGCCGGCCCGCGTCTTCCCCGCCGACTCCGAGGAAGCGGCGCTGGCGCGCGAGGCGCAGCTCTTGACCGTCAAGCCGATGCTCTACGTGGCCAACGTCGACGAAGCGCAGATCGGCAACCTCGGTCCGCTCGCTCAATCCGTCTTCGCGCTTGCCGCTCGCGATCGCAGCGGCGTCATCTCCATCTGCGGCAAGATCGAGGCCGAACTCGCCGGGCTGAGCGCCGAGGAAGCCGTGGTCTACCGCGGCGAGTTGGGCATCGACCGCAGCGGCCTCGATAGCCTCGTGCTCAGCGCGTACGAGTTGCTCGGGTTGATGACGTTCCTGACCGCCGGCGAGATCGAAGTGCGCGCCTGGACGATCGAGCGCGGCACGAAGGCGCCGCAAGCCGCGGGCAAGATCCACTCCGACATCGAGCGCGGCTTCATTCGCGCCGAAATCGTGTCGTACGACGACTACGCGCGGCTGCGCACGATGGACGCGATTCGCGCGGCGGGCCTCTTGCGCAGCGAGGGCAAGGAGTACGTGATGCAAGAAGGCGACGTGGTCAACTTCCGCTTCAACGTCTAGCCTTCACCGTGTAGCGGCCCGGCGGAGGCGGTCGGCGATGGCGCGGCCGATGCCCGTTTCGGGCACTTGCTCAGCGTCGATGCGCTCCAGTCCCAGTGCGTCGAGTTCGTGCAGCGCTTCGAAGAGAACGGCGGCCGCGCGGCGCAAGTCGCCGTCCGCCGCGAGCACGCGGACCGCTGCGTATCCCGGCTCCGCCGCCGGCGCTCGGAAGGCCAGGAGTCCGGCTCGCGCGCGTTCTTGCCGCGGCACGGAGTCTGCGAGCACGACGCGCAGCGGCGTGCGCGGCGCGTAATGCGAGGCCGACTGACCCGGCGCGAGCGGGACGGCGTCGCGCGCCTCACCCGCGCGCGTCGCATCGAGCAACGGACCGGTTACGGCTTCGATCTCCTCGACGGGGAGCGCGCCGTGGCGCAAGAGCGCGGGCCGTTCGCCGGCCAGCAAGACGATCGTCGACTCGACGCCGAGTTCGGTCGGGCCGCCGTCGAGGATCGTATCGACGCGCTCGCCCAACTGAGCTTCGACGTGCTCGGCGCGAGTCGGACTGATGGCGCCGAAGCGATTGGCGCTGGGCGCGGCCAACGGTACGCCCGCGGCTTCGATCAACGCCTGCGCGACGGGGTGCGCCGGGCAGCGCACGCCCACCGTCGGCAGACCGGCGGTGACGATGGCCGGAACCGCATCGCGCTTTTCTAGG
Source organism: Vulcanimicrobiota bacterium (assembly GCA_003136655.1). GTDB lineage: Bacteria > Vulcanimicrobiota > Vulcanimicrobiia > Vulcanimicrobiales > Vulcanimicrobiaceae > Hesperobacter > Hesperobacter lustricola. Next base: position 2,079 of record PLFC01000077.1, on the reverse strand, counting down.
ACGAGCGTGAGCGGGCCGGGCCAAAAGCGCTCCGCCAGTCGTCTCGCGAGTTCCGGCACGCACCGTACGACCCGGGCCAGCATTGCGTCGTCGCTCACGTGCACGATCAGCGGGTCGAAGACGGGCCGGCCCTTGGCTTCGAAGATGCGCGCCACGGCCGCGGCGTCGAACGCGTCGGCGCCGAGGCCGTAGACGGTCTCGGTGGGAAACGCGACGATGCCGCCGGCCCGCAACAGCGCGCCCGCGCGCGCGACGTTCTCGGGGTCGGCGGGAACCAGCACTCCGCACCGTTCGGAGGCCGCCCCGCCGGTACCCCGAATCTTGTGGAGATGCCGTCGGATGCGCCGCTTGCCGGAATCCGGGTCCTCGAACTCGGGGGCTCGATCGCGGGGCCGTCGGCCGGCCGCCTTCTGGGCGACTTGGGCGCCGAAGTCTTCAAGGTCGAGCCGCCCGACGGCGATCAGCTGCGTACCTGGGGCAGGCTCGCGCCCGACGGAACGTCGTGGTGGTTCAAGTCGCACAACCGCAACAAGCGGCTGCTCACCTTCGACCTGCGCGACGAACGCGAGGCGGCGCTGGTGCGGCGCATCGCCCTCGCCTGCGACGTGGTGCTCGAGAATCTGCGGCCCGGTACGCTCGACGCTCGAGGCCTCGGCGCGGCGAGCCTGCGCGCCGAAAAGCCCGAATTGATCTACGTCTCGATCAGCGGCTTCGGCCAGGACGGCCCGTATGCGTCGCGCCCGGGCTTCGGCAACATCGCCGAAGCGATGGGCGGCTTGCGCCACATCACGGGCGATCCCGACGGGCCGCCCATGCGCGTGGGCATCAGTCTCGGCGACGAATTAGCCGGACTGTACGCCGTCATAGGAACGCTGGCCGCCTTGTTGGCCCGCGGGCGCGACGGCCGCGGCGACCGCGTCGACGTCGCGCTCACCGAGAGTTGCTTCAGCCTGCTGCAAGGCGCCCTGCCCGAATTCGTGCATGCCGGCGCCGTTCCGCGGCGCGCGGGCAATCGTTACTTGCGCGCCGCGCCCAGCGGCGTGTATCCCACGCGCGACGGCGGCTGGCTCGCGATCGGCGGCAACGGCCAGGCCATCTTCGCCCGCCTGGCCGCGGCCATGGGCCGTCCCGAACTGGCCGCCGATCCCAAGTTCTCGACGAATCAGGCTCGCGTGGCCAACAGTCCCGAACTCGACGAACGGATCTCCGGCTGGACTCGCACGCTCGACGCGGCCGACGCCTTTGCGCGGCTGGTAGCGGCCGAGGTGCCCGCGGGCCCGGTCATGTCGATCGCAGACATCGCCGCGGACGCCCAGTTTGCAGCGCGCGGGGCCATCACGGCGGTCGAGGACGACGACGGCGAGAGCGTCGCGACCTATGCCCCCGTGCCCCGCTTGACCGAGCATCCGGCAAGATTGGGCCGAGCCGGAGGCAGGCTCGGGAGAGATCAGCAGGAAGTCCTGCTGGAATTGGGACTCGCGTCACCTGCGTAGTCCATTTGTCGAATCAGAACCCCGCTTCGTTAGCCGATTGTAGGGGAATGATTCAGCCGGCCGAATCTGAGGGCCGACGCCACTCGTGGGAGAAAGTTTTCTATGTTGACTGCCGCTCGGGAAGTTTCCGTCTTCGGGGACGCGATCGAGTATTTCAACGCGGCTGCGAGCCTCTTGGACTTGGAACCGGGCATGCGCCGGCTGCTGACCAGCCCGTCGCGCCAGATCATCTTTGCGATTCCGTTTCAGCGCGACAACGGCGAACTGGAAGTCTACACGGGCTATCGCGTGCAGTACAATTTCGCGCGCGGCCCGGCCAAGGGCGGGATTCGCTTCCATCCGGGCGTCACGCTCGACGAGGTGACCGCGCTCGCGTTCTGGATGACCTGGAAGTGCGCGGTCGTCGACCTGCCGTTCGGCGGCGGTAAGGGCGGCGTCACCTGCGATCCCACCAAGCTTTCTCCGGGCGAGCTCGAGCGCATCACGCGCCGCTACGCCGCCGAACTCGTCGAGGTCGTCGGGCCCGACAAGGACGTGCCGGCGCCCGACGTCGGCACCACGCCGCAGATCATGGCCTGGTTCATGG
>PLFC01000068.1 GCA_003136655.1 Vulcanimicrobiota bacterium | reverse complement strand
ACGCCTTGCGCGGCGGCGTCGAGCAGCGCGTCCACGGCGAGGTCGGAAAGCAGATTGATCTCGTCGACGTAGAGCACGTTGCGGTTGGCACGCGCGAGCAAGCCGGGGCGGAAATCGATCGTGCTGCGTTCGAGGGCCGCGCGCAAGTCGATCGCGCCGACCACGTCGTCGAGCTGTGCGTTGATGGGCAATTCCACGATCTCGCCCGCACTCTTGTGCGTGCGCGGACGCTCGCCGCGGTCGAGCGTTTCGGCGCAATCGGCACAGACGTTGACGCCCTCGAGGTCGCAACCGTAGGCGCAATTCGAGCGGGTGAGCGCGGGCAGCAATTGTCCCGCGCCGCGCACCAGCGTCGTCTTGCCGGTGCCTTTGGGTCCGGAGAGCAGCACGCCCCCGACGCGCGGATTGATCGCGGCCAGCAGCAGGGCCAGCTTTGCTTCATCCTGACCGATGATCGCGGCGAATGGAAACGGAACGTATGCGGCGCGCTTCGGCGTCTTGGTTTGGACCGTGGGCATGGTGCGTTCTTACGCGCCCGCCCAAACGGGGACCCGCGTCCCGGCGGCGGAAGAGGCGGCCATGCTGATCGCTACGGATGGGGCCGAGTTCGACGTTCGCGACGAAGGTCGCGGGCCCGCGCTCGTCTTGCTCCACGGCTTCCCGCTGGCCAAAGAAATCTGGGATGCGCAAGCGGCGGCGCTCGCGGGCGTTGCGCGGATCGTCCGGTTCGATCTGCGCGGACTGGGCAGCACCACCGTCACGCCCGGCCCCTATCTGATGGAACAACTCGCCGGCGACCTCGTCGAGATTCTCGACGCGTTGCAGATAGAGAGGGCCGTCATCGCCGGGCATTCGCTCGGGGGCTATGTCGCGCTCGCGTTTTTCCGGATGTTCTCGGAGCGCTGCGCCGGCCTGGGCTTGATCAATAGCCGGGTTTCCGCCGATACGCCGGGGCAGGCGGCGGGACGCCTCGAACTCGCCGCGCGCGCCGAACGCGAGGGCATGGCCCCGATCGTGGAAGCCTTCTTGCCGCGCTTCTTCGCGCCGGGGTTTGCGCAGCGCTCGCCCGAACTCGCCGCGCGCGCCGAAGCGATCGTCGCGCGCACCGACCCGCGCGGCGCCGCGGCGATGCTGCGCGGCATGGCCGCACGCGTGCCTTCCGACGATCTCTTCGACGAACTCACCTTGCCCGTCGCGCTCGTCGCGGGCAGCCACGACGCGATCATCTCGCTCGAAGAAACGCGGGCGACCGCGCGAGCGCTCAGCGACGCAACTCTGGAGGTTTTGGAATGCGGACACTCGCCCTGGTACGAAGCGCCCGACGCGCTCAACGCCGCCCTGCAACGTCTGTTGGAGCGCGTGGCCTCGCGGGTGTAACGGCTTTCGCGTGCGCTCTCGCCGCCGGCGCCGTCGCATCGCCCGCGGCCGACGAGTCGAGTCCCGCACCGAAGCCTGCCGCCTCGAGCGCGCCGCGCGGTCCGTTACGCCATCTCGTCTTCGGCGTCACGGTGGATCTCAAGACGCAGACCGACATGCACACCCGTTCGGTCGACGCCGCGCTCGGCGGAAACACCGAGCATTACGAAGCGTCGGGTTCGTCGCGCGGCACGATCACCTGCGACGTCGTGGGCGTAACCTCGGGAAGCCTGCTGGTCGACGTGACCGAGGACGCTTCGGAACGTTCCTCGGCAACGAAGCGCGTCGCGGTGCAAAACGACGGCGCCATCGTCTACTTGCCCAACCAGGGCACGTTGAACGAAGAAGAAGCCGAGCTTGCGGCACTGCTCGCGCCGGGCCTCATCGGCGGCGACCGCGAGATCGGCGACACTTGGAATTTCCGGCTGAGTTCGGCGAATTATACCGCGACCAAGACCTTCCGGCTCACCGACATCAAGAGCGGCAGCGAGGTATCGCTCAACGTCGAGGAAGTGTTCGCGCGCACCGGGGCGGACGCGCTCACGGGTACGGTGGCCGGTTCGTTGAGTTACGATCCGGCGGCGCTCGTGCCGCTCGGCGCCAAGCTCGATAAGACGACGCGGCAAGAAGACAGCGCGGGTTACAAGACGCGCAAAATCGGCATGGACTTCGTGCTCAAGGAAGACTCGCGCGCGAAGCACTAGGAGCGCTACTGGCTCCCAGTCTCGCGGCGCCGGCCGTCTAGACGGCGACGGGCTCGCGTAGCGACACGGGCGTGGCGCCGCGCAAGAAGAGGCCGCTCGGGTCGGAGGGCTCGGAACAGGTCTCGGTCCAGCGCTCGCGCGGCAACGGCTCCACGAACCCGTGCGGCTGGAGCAGCAGCTTCGCGTACTGCACGATCTGGTTGCCCCAGCGCAAGTAGCGCATCGTGACCGCGCCGATCTTGGCCAGACCCGTGGCCGAACGCCCGGCCTTGTTGCGCCGGTTGTTTTCCGCCATCGCGCGCAGGCAACGCAGGAAGTACGGCGAGTCGGTTTTGATCGCGATGCCCCAGACGCCGCGCGCCGCGATTTCGGTCTCGTTGATGACCTTGCGGTCGTACGCTTCCCAATCGATCCCGAGCTTGCTATACACCGACGCCTGCGCGTCGCGCAAGTACATCGTGATGTACACCGCCAGCGTGAAGAACTTGATGCCGAGCTTGTCGAGCCAACCGGAGTAGAACTGGGGCTGGCTGCGCATCATCAGGGCGAAGAAGCGGCTGTGCCGGCGCTCGTCCTTGCACCAGTTGTCGAAGTACCGGAAGATCGGGTGGAACGAGAACTCGGGATGGAGTTTGAGATGGTCGGAGATGTTCTGGTAACGATAGTAGCCCACCAGTTCCGACAGGTAGGTCGTCACGAAGATCCACTTGGGGTGCAT
>PLFC01000011.1 GCA_003136655.1 Vulcanimicrobiota bacterium | reverse complement strand
TACGCTGCGGCGTACGAGAAGGGCACGAAGCCCGTCGACGTGCCGAACCTGACGATCGCCGCTCGCAAGACCGCCGCGGGTTCGTCGGTGCCCTACTTCTTAGAGTTGCGCCCCAACTTCCCGAGGCCGCCCGGCGCGCAACAAAACGGGAACGGCGGCGGTCGCCGGGGCGGTGGTGGATTCCCCGGAGGCGGCGGTTTCCCGGGCGGCGGTCCGGGTGGTCCCGGCGGAGGTCCACCGGGTGGGGGCCCGCCCGAAGGCGGTCCACCGCCGGGCGGCGACGTCACGGGCTCGTCCCAACCGCAACAGCAGCGCACGCCGGCGCAAGAGGCGGCGCGTCAGGCCTTCCTCAACTCGCCCGCGCTCAAGGCGTTCCGTGGTTTCGTGGGCTGCGCGTACATCACGATNNCCCGGCATCGGCATCACGTTCGTCGAGGCACTGCAACTGCCGCAAGGCGGCGGCAGCCTGAAGGGCGGCCAATGACGAAAGCGCGCGCATGCCCCACGTCGCTCGTACTCTCGCACCTCGTGCCCGCCGCGGACCCGCCGGTCACCGACGACCTGTGGCTCGCCGGCGTGCCTGGACGCTCGAACTCAACGCGAACGGCACGACCAGCCGCTAGTCGTCGTCGGGNNNNCCATCGCCGGCAGAGCGTGCGCGTGTGTCGCTGGCGGCCATGTGCCGGAGCTTGAAGTTGTCCTCCACGTAGCGCAGGATGCTGGCCGTCTCGAACTGGTCGTGGAGAACGCGGCCCTTCACGGCGTAGGGTGAAATGCAGAGGAGCGGAACGCGGATGCCGAGACCGTCGTAATCGAGTTGCGGCGGCGCGACCGGATCGTACGCACCGCCCCAATCGTCCCACAGCACGAAGATCGCCGTGCTGTTCCAATACTGGCTCTCGCCGATTGCGTTGACGACCGACGTCACCCACGACGGCCCGGTATTGCTGTCGTTGCCCGGATGGTCCGAATTGGCGTAATCGGGCACGACCCAGGTCACGTTGGGCAGCACGCCGTCGGGAGCGAAGGTGAGCACGCCCGTCTCGGGCGAGACCACATCGGCCAACCATTGCGGCCCATTCCCGCCTTGGTAAATGTGATTGATGGCCTGATATGCAGACCAGAACCCGCCTTCGACGTTGACCTGCGGCGCATAGAAACGCCAAGTCAGATTCTTCGCGTCGAGCTCGTCGGCCAGCGTCGTGTAGTCGAAACAGGGATACTGCGTTGGACCGTACGCGCGCTGCTGGGTCAAGGTCTCGACTACGTCTTCGAGATTTTGGCTGCAGCCCCAAGGCAAACGCGTCGGCGTGTCGACCGAGCTTTGGGCCTGGCCCGCGATAAGGTACTGGTGCGCTTCGAAGCTGTCGTCGAGCTGCGATGTGAACATGTTGTCAGCCAGCGCATATTGGCTCGCCATGGACCAGTAGGGCGCCACGTCCGATTCGGGCACGTACTGGTAGGCGGCATAGCCGGGCGGCCCCCCACCGCTCTCGAGATCGAAGCCATCCATCTTTCCATTGTCCCACGCGGAGAAAAACGCATGGGAGGAGTGCTGGACGTCGATCGTGTCCGCAATCCCCACCTGCGCCAGCGGGATCTCATTGCCCGTCGAGTCCAGGCCCCGGGTGACCGTCCTGGCTTTCGGAAAACCGTTAAAGAGGCTATTGAAGCTGCGATTCTCCTGAACGATGATGACGACGTGTTGGATCGGCCCCGACTTTCGCGAAGCCGGGAGGGCAAGGGCCGGCCCGAGATTTGCCGCTAGCGCGAAAACGATTCCCGAAATCATACGTCAGTCGTCGTCGGGCGCCGTGCCCGAAGGACGCTCTTGAATGAAGTGCGCCGCAGGATAGTCTGCCGAGATCGGCACGAAGGCTCGCGGGGTTTGCTTGAAGTCGAGACACCCCGCGCCGGCCGAACGTGCCCGCCTATCGCTAGCCGCCATCTGCGGTAACCCGAAGTTGTCTTCGATGAAGCGGGGTATGCTCGCCGTTTCCAACTGTTGGTGCATGACTCGCCCCTTGACTGCGTAGGGTGAAATACACAGCAGAGGGATCCTAATTCCTAGCCCGTCATAATCGAGTTGCGGAGGCGGCACCGGGTCGTAGGCACCGCCCCAGTCGTCCCAAAGAACGAAGATCACCGTACTGCTCCAGTAGCTGCTCTCGCCGATCGTGTTGACGACGGAGGTCACCCACGATGGTCCGGTCGCGCTCGAGTTTCCCGGATGGTCCGAGTTCGCCCAGTCCGGGACGACCCAGGTCACGCTGGGCAGAATGCCGTTTGGAGCGAGGGTGAGCACGCCTGTCTCAGGCGATATGACATTGGCTAGCCATTGGGCCCCGTTTCCGCCCTGATAGATGTGGTTGATGGCCTGATATGCCGACCAAATGCCCTCATCTCGGATCGCAGGCGCGTAGAACCGCCAGGTGAGATACTTTGCATCGAGTTCGTCGGCGAGCGTCGTATAGTCGAAGCAAGGCGCTTGGACCGGACCATACGTGCGTTGCTGCGTCAACGTGTTCACGATGTCACTCGGATCGTCGGAACAGCCCCACTGACGGATCGGAGAGTCGACGGAACTCTGCGCCTGCGCCGCGATAAGGTACTGATGAGCTTCGAAGCTATCGTCTAACTGCGACGAAAAGGTGTTGTCGTTGAGAGCGTATTGGGCCGCCATCGCCCAATAGGGCGCGACCTCACGCTTAGGGACGTACTCGTACGAACCGTAGCCCGGCGGTCCGGCGCCCTCCTCGAGGTCGAAGCCATCCATTTTGCCATTGTCCCAGGCGGAAAGAAAATCTGCCGAACCGTGACCGATTGCGGCCGTATCGGCCAGTCCCACCTGGCTGAGCACCACCGTATGGCCGGTCGAATCCAGCCCTTCGGTAACGGTAACAGCGCCCGGGTAGCCGTTGAAGAGGCTATTGAAGCTACGGTTCTCCTGGACGATGACGACGACGTGTTGGATCGGCGTCGGTTTGGTCTTGAGGCTTTCGGCCGCGCCGCTCGGGCTGGAACAGAGGGCAACCATCAAACTCGAGCACGCGGCAGTGCAGGCCACGAGCCGACCGCACGAAGACCGGCTCAAACGCCCGCGGAACAGAGGGCATGGGACCATTCGCCTAGCTTGAGGTATGCAGGGCACGCCCCCTTCCGGGAAGTCCTCAGGAGAAGGTCGCGCCACCGAAAATTCTCCGGGAAGACAGAAGGGCTTTTGTCGCTGAGGTCACAAACTGGAGATTAGGAAACGGTGAGCACTCGTGCTGCCGGTCCCAAGTCGCCGTCCCTCGGGACGGTGATCCCCACCCACTGGTTACCCCCAGCAGCCGGCGCACCTTAACCCTAAGGGACATCGGCTTCATTACTACTCGACTCTCAAACCTTGCAAGGGAGTACCGCATGCCCATTACCAATGCGTACCGCGCACTTGCAGCAACCGCACTCGTCGGATTGCTGGCAGGCTGCTCAGGCGGATCGCAACTCGCGCCCTCGGGAAATCTCGGAGCGCAGTCGGCTTCGCACCAAGTAGGCGTTGCCTCGAAGTTCAGCGGCACCGGCCGTAACGCCGCGATCGCGAAGCTCAACTCGGACTCGCGTACTGCCGGTTCGTACGGCAAGCCGTTCCTGTCGGCGAAGTCGAACCTCTTGGCGGAACTGAACCACAAGAGCATCATCGCCTCGCGTCAGAAATTCTATCCCTTCAAGAAGACGAAGCCCAACAGCACGCTGTTGTTCGTCAACGATGAAGGCACGGAAGACGTGTACGTGTACAGCACCTCGACTGGCGAAGTCGTGGGCACCCTGTCGGGCGTCGGCTTTGCCGGCCTCGCGACGAACTCGTCGGGCCAGCTCGCAATCGGTACGCTCGACCCGAGCACCGGCGAAGGCTTGATCAACACCTACACGGTGACGTCCGACGGCGCGACCTCCAACGGCGTGACCCTGTCGATCTCGTCGGGCTTCCCCGACGGCATCACCTACGACAAGAAGGGTGATATCTACGCCAGCGACTTCCCGTCGTCGAACGTGGACTTCTTCAGCGCCTCGACCGTCAGCAGCGGCGGCGGCCCGACGAAGACCTACACCCTGCCCGACTTCGAGTACGTGTACTACGTGCAGGCGTTCGGCAACACGATCTACGTTGACGGCGACACGGCGGATGGCTTCGGCGTCGGCGAACTCACCAAGAAGGGCGACAAGGTCCTCATCAACGGCATCGTCGACCCGGTCGAAGATGCTGGCTTCCCTGGCGGTCTCGCGATCGACTCGAAGCATAACATCATCGTGAACAACCAGTACGGTTCGATCTCCACGTACGCCAAGCCGTACACGGGCGGCCCGTCGGCGATCACGGAGTGGGGCTTCGACCCGAACGATGTCACCGGTATCGCTCTGGACCTTCTCCAGGAGAACGTCTACGGCGTCGACATCAACTTCGGCGGTTCGTCGCTGGTCGGCTACCCGATTCCGTTCAGCTACCCGAGCCTCTCGGAAGGCACCCAGTGGCAGAGCGCCGGCGAAGAGCCGATCTCGGCCGCAACCTACCTCCCGGGCAAGTAGGATCCACTTCGCCTAACCGAGCGGTTTGGCAAAGAGGGGTGGGCGCTACGGCGCCCACCCCTTCCTTATTTCTCAGATGCGATGCGGCTCGATAGTCCGTTTTACGGGGGCGCTTGCACAGGAGTCGAACTCAGGTCGTCTAATGTTTTTCTAATATCGCCTCTCCTAAGGAGCACCCGCATGCCCTCAGTCATGGCGTACCGCGCGCTCGCCGCAACCGCACTCGTCGGTTTGCTGGCGGGCTGCTCGGGCGGATCGCAACTCTCACCCTCCGGAAATATCGGAGCTGACTCGGCCTCCCATCAGGCAAGCTTAGCCTCGAAGTTTGGCGGCGCCGGCCGTAATGCACTGATCGCCAGGATAAACTCGGATTCGCGAACCGCGGGGTCATACGGCAAACCCTTCCTGTCGGCGAAGTCCAACCTGATGGTCGAACTGAACAAGAACGCTATCCGCGCTTCGCGCCGGCACTTCTACCCTTTCAAGAAGACGAAACCAAATAGCACGCTACTCTTCGTTAGCGACGGAACTACCGAGGACATCTACGTTTACAGTACCGCGACCGGCGACGTTATCGGTACGGTGACCGGCGCCGGCGGTGGTGGGATCGCGACGAATGTAAAGGGCCAGCTCGCAGCCGGTACAATCAACCCCAGCACCGACGGCGGCGAGATCAACACCTACACGGTGACGTCCGACGGCGCGACCGCCAACAACGTGACCCTCACCCTCTCATCGGGTTTCCCCGACGGAATAACCTACGACGCCAAAGGCGACATCTATGCGAGCGACTTCCCATCCTCGAACGTCGACTTTTTCGACGCCGCTACCGTCGCAAGCGGCGGTAGCGCCACGAAGACGTACACCCTTCCCGACTTCGAGTATGTCTACTACGTGCAGGCCTTCGGCAACAAGATTTACGTTGACGGCGACACGTCGGAAGGCTTCGGCGTCGGCGAACTCACCAAGAAGGGCGACAAGGTCCTCATCAACGGCATCGTCGACCCGGTTGAAGACGCCGGTTTCCCCGGCGGCCTCGTGATCGACTCCAAAAAGAACATCACGGTCGACGATCAGTACGGCTCCATTGCCACGTACGCACCGCCGTACACCGGATCGCCGACGCACATCGTAGAGTGGGGATTCGATCCGAACGACTACACAGGCATTGCGCTGGACTACCTTCAGGAAAATGTCTATGGTGTCGACATCAACTTCGGCGGCAGCCAACTCCAAGGCTATCCCACGCCATTTACCTATCCGGACTTAGTCGAAGGCTCCAACTGGCAGAGCTCGGGCGAAGGGCCGATCGACGATGCGACGTACCTCCCCGGAAAATAGGCTCTGCTGCACCTAAACAAACGATCTTGATTGAAAGGGGGTGGGCGCTACGGCGCCCACCCCCTTCCTTATTTTGGAGACTCAGCAATGGACGCAGTACTCGCTGCCGCCTCCTCACCATGACCGCGTTAGCGTGCCTAGATAGCCGGTTGCTCCGGTGCTTCACGGTTCGCACCTACCGGCAACGCGGCCGCGCAATCGACTTCGATTTTGAGCCACGGCCCAGGCGTTGCTAAGTCGCCCGTCTAATGCTACTCTAATCGCACATCCTTCCGTGAGGGGCTTACGCTATGCTCGAGCTCAAACGCGCCGTCACCGCAGCCACTATGGTTTGCCTGCTGGCAGGCTGCGCCGGCACGTCCCAATTTGCACCCGCCGGTAACCTGAACGCACAATCGACTTCTGCGCTTCCGCCCAGTCCGCGCGGACTCGCCAACTTGAATCAAACATTCTTGCGCGCTCCGCAGCAGAAATTTTACCCGTTCAAGAAAACCAAGCCCGGCAGCACGCTGGCTTTCGTCAACGATGAAGGAACCCAAGACGTCTACGTTCTCGACACCGCGACGGGGGATGTCGTGGGTACGCTAAACGGCGTAGGCGGCGACGGCCTCGCGATCTCTCCGTATAACGGTCAGCTGGCCATCGGCACGTTGGGGCCGACGATTTCGCTGTGGACGGTCACGACATCCGGCGCAACGTCGACCGGCATCACGCTCAACCTATCGTCCGGTTTTGCCAATGGCATCACATACGACAGCAAAGGCGATCTTTACGCCACCGACTATCCGTCGTCGAACATCGACGAGTTCGATGCTGCCGTCGTTTCGAAAGGTGGATCCGCGAGTAGAACCTACGCCTTGCCCGACCTGCAATACGTCTACAACGTCATCGCTTCGGGTACGAAGGTCTACGCCGCGGGGACGGCAGCTTCCGGCAACTGGGATATTGCCGAGCTGACGAAGACGGGCGATAAAGTTTTACAGTCGATCAGCGGCGGAAGCGAAAACGGACTCGCGCTCGACAAGAAGCAGAATCTCATCACAAATAACAATAAACCACAGGAATTCGAGATCTTCGCAAAGCCGTACACCGGTACTCCACGCATCGTCCAGTATCAAGCCGCCGGACCTTTGTCGGGGATCGCGCTCAACTCGAACGGCACCCAACTCTGGACGACTAGCATCAACTTCGGCGGCGGAAGCCTCGACGGGGATGCGCAGCCGTTTAGCTACCCGGAGCTGAGCGAGCAAACCCCAAGTCAGACGTTTGGCGAAGAACCCATCTCTATCGCCCTCTATCCGGCGCTGAAGCCTTAACCCGCAAGACACCTCACAACGGGGAGTACTCGGACGCCCGCAGTGATGAAGTGCCGCGCACTTGCCGCAACCGCAAATCCCACTCCCAAGTAAGCAACGTCCCGGCCACATCGCGGTCATACGCATCCGTCATGCTCGGCGGATGCGTCCTCTTTTTGCGTGCGGCGCGAAGCGCACGATCGGCAGCATCGCGCGCACGCTCCACTCTTTTGGTCCAGGCGCCGTCGCCTACGCGGAGCGGCGCGGCATCCGCATCGTGCCGCTGACGCCGCGGCGCAGCTACCACGAAGCCTCCGGCGCGTTACGCCGTCTCGGCGTCGATGTCGATGGCTGGCCCATTCCGCCCGCCGGCCTGTTTGTGGTGGAAGAACGCACGATGTACTTGCGCTCCTTTAGCCCGATGACGGTCGCGCACGAATTCGGGCACGCGCTGGACTGCGCGCTCGGCGGCGGCATCTATCGCTCGGGTCACGACCCCGAGATTCGCTCCGCATTCGCCGCGGCGCGCACGTTCGTAACGCCCTATGCCGCCACCGGCGTCGACGAGTACTTCGCCGAGTGCCTCCGCGCCTATGTCGAAGTCAACGACGCCGGTTCGCCCTGGCCCGCCGCCACGCGCGAACGCCTGCGCGGCCTCGACCCGGCCATGCATGCGCTGCTCGAGCGGTTCTTCAGCGAGGACTTTCGAGAACGCTGAGACCTTCGAGCTTCGGCACCTCCAGCGTGAAGGTCGTCGAGCCCGCGCGGTAGTCTTCTAACCAAACGTCGCCGCCCAGCCGCTGTGCGGCCTTCGCCGCAATCGATAAACCAAGGCCCGAGCCGGCGATCGCGCCGCGATCCGAACCTCGATAGAAGCGCTCGAAAATGCGCCCGCGATCCACTTCCGCGATGCCCGGACCCCCATCGCATACGCGAATGACGACGGACCGGCCGGCGAGGTTCGCGCGCACGGAAACCGGAGCACCATCGCCATACTTCAACGCATTCTCGATCAAATTGGCGACCGCTTCATAGAGGTCGGCCGGGCTGCCCAGCACGAGCAATTCTCCCGTCGCTTCGAGGTCGATGCTCGTCCGCGCGATCACGGCGAACGAATCGACGGCCTGCTTGATGATGCTCCTCACGTCGATGACCTCGGACTCCTCATCGAGCACGCGGTCCAAGCGCGCCAGGGTCATGAGCCGCTCGACCAGCGTCCTCATGCGCTTTATTTCCGCCGTGAGCGCCGATAACGCGCCCCGCCGGAGTTCGATGTCGTCGAAGCCGCCGCGCCGCAGCACCTCGACGTAGCCCGCCACCACCGTGAGCGGCGTGCGCAACTCGTGGCCGGCCTCCGCCACGAATTGCCGGATCTGCTCCTCGACGCGCCGCCGTTCGCCGAAGGCCTCGCTCACGCTCCCGGCTGCCGCATTGTAGGCCGCCGCGAGGGCGCCGAACTCCGTTCCCGACGCCACTTCCAAGGGACGCGGCGCGAAGTCGCCGTGGGCGAAGCGGTTGAGTTCGGCCGTCACCGTCAAGAGCGGCCGCAGGGTCTCACGCGTAAAGACGCGTGCCAGCAGGGTCGCGAGCCACAGCGCGAGCGCCAACACCAGCACCGCGCCGATGTAGAGCGCGCGCAGCGTCGCGTCGACGTCCTCACGCCTGGGAAACACCACGAAGCCCGCGTCACGGACGGGAATGAAATTGGGCGATATCCCGAAGATGGCGCCGATGTCGATTTCGCCTCCGGGCAATCCCTTCCGGGCTTGACGCATGGCGAGGTCCGACAATGGCGCAACCACGACTTCGTTGCGGTTTTCCCGCGCCGCGATGCGCCGCTGGAGCGCGTCGACCGATTCGCCCGGCGACGCCGCGGCAACGGCCGCTTCGACGTCGCGCACCGTTCGGGCCGTGCTGATGGCCAACGGCCGCGTTGCATACACAAAAGCTACGGCCAACAAGAGCAGGCCCAGCACGGAAAACAACGCGAATCCACCCAGCGTATAGCCCAGCGTCAGTCGAAAACGCAGCGAACCGCGATCGATCATCTCAGAACGTAACCGACCCCGCGCACGGTATGAATCAACGCTCGGAGCGATGGTAAATCGATCTTCTGCCGGAGATACGAAATGTATGTCTCGACGGTCTGCGTCGAGGTATCGCGCTCGTCGCCCCACACCATGTGGATCAATTCTTCGCGGGTGAACACGCGTCGCGGGCGCCGGGCCAACGTGGTCAGAAGATCGAACTCGCGTGCCGAGAGGCTCAGGAAGCCGCTCTCGCGGCGCACGGTCCGCGCCTCGAGATCGATTTCGAGATCCTCGTAATGCAGAGTGTGCACCTCGAGCAGTCGCGGACGCCGTAAGGCCGCGTGCAGCCGCGTGGCCAGTTCCTCGACGTCGAAGGGCTTGGGCAAGTAGTCGTCGGCGCCGGCGCGGATGCCGTCGATGCGGTCGCGCACTTCACCCCTGGCCGTCAGCATGATGATGGGCACCTCGGTGAGGCGACGGATCATCGGCACGAGCGTGAGACCATCTACTTTGGGCAACATGATATCGAGGACGATGCATTCCGGTTCCCACGACCGGATGAGGGAAAGTCCGGCCACGCCGTCGGCCGCAGCCCGCACCTCAAAGCCCTCGAGAGCGAGCGCTACCTCGAGCATCCGCCGGATGCTCTCCTCGTCGTCGATGACCGCGACACGGCGACGCTTCTGCTCCATCGCTCGGAACGTACTCATCTTTCCTGCAATCATGCTCCGGCTCGTTCAAGGCATTTTCGGAGCATTTCCGGGGAATGTCCGGAGTATCTTCCTCCACACTTGCGCCCATGAGGATCGAGCAATGCCTAACCGACCGGACGTAAGCTCGGCGAGATGATCATTTTCTTAGCCGCGGCAGCGTTAGCCACCGCCGCACCCACAGCCTCGCCCACGCCGGCTTCGGCCCTGCCGTCAATATCGAGCGGCAACGCGCTTCCTTATCCCGCATACGGTTCGCCGCAGCCGCAGATCATCCAAACGCGCAGCGAGAAGGGCGTGCCGCAAACGATTACGCTCGACCAGGCGACGTCGATCGCGATCGCGCGCGTCCCTTCGCTCGCTGCGGCGAGGGCGCAGGTTGCGCTCGAAGACGCCGCCGTCGACCAGCAGCGCACCGCGCTGCGGCCCGACTTGAGCATCAGCGCGTCCGGGACGCATTACTTTTACCAGGGCGGCAACGGCCCGGGAGTCGTCGGACTGGATGCTTCCGGACAAGTGAACACCGCTTCGCTCGCCCTCGCACAGCTCATCTACGACGGTGGCCAGGTCCGCGCGAAGATCGAGGCGGCGAGCCTCACGCGCGATGCGACCCTCGCGACGTATAGACGCGACGCGCAGACGGTGGCCTACGACGTGGCGCAGGCGTATTACACGGTGCTCGACGACGAGCGCACCGTCGCCGTGGACGACCAGTTGCTCGCTCAAGACATCGTTTCCGAGAACCTGGTGCGCGCGCAGATTCGGGCGGGCACCGAGGCCGGCGCGGATCTCGCCTCGCAGATTGCGACCACGGCCAACGCCCGCACGACGCTCGTGAAGGCACAAGGCACGTTGCAGAACGATCGCGTCGTTTTCGCGACCGCGCTCGGTCTCGACGCGGATATCGACGTGTTGCCCATCGACGACACTCAAGGGCTCGAAACGTCTACCCCCGCGACCAACTTGCCGGCGTACGGCAGCGCGCTGGACATCGCGTACGTCGAGCGCCCCGACTATGAGGAGGCGCGGCTCACGATCGGTTCCAACCAAGCCTCGCTGCGCGCGGCGCAACGCGGGCTATCGCCCACGCTCTCTCTCGCCGCAGCCAAGGGCATCAGTTCCTCCGATATCGGCGGCGGCGCGTATCTCAATAACGCCGACGTAGGCTTGGACATCAAGATCCCGCTCTACGATCAGGGGATGACGCGCGCCAACGTGGCATCCTCGCGGGCGAACGTCGACATCGCCAAAGCCAATGCTGCGACGGCGCGGCTAACCGTTCAGCAAGACGTGCGCCAAGCGTTGATCGCGATCGTGAGCGACCGCTCGACGCTCGATCAGACGCGAACGGCCTATCAGGCCGCGCTGGTCTCGCTGCGTTCGACCCAAAGCCAATATCGCGTCGGCGTCAGCACGCTGCCCGCGCTGATCCAAGCCGAGGCCACGCTGGCGTCGGCGGCGACGAACATCGTCAACGCCATCTACGCCTTGCGGCTCGCCGAGAGCAATCTGCGCTTCGCCCTGGGGACGATCTTGCAATGAACTCGCGTCACGAGAGGAACCCGATGCCCAAGCGCTCCGTCGCAACTCTGCTCGCATCCGCGACGCTCGCACTTGCCGGCTGCGGAGGTCACGCGGCAGCGCAACAGCAGGGCCCGCCGCCGACGAGCGTCGCGACGGCCAAAGTCGTGCGCGGCGATATCGCGACCTACGCGGTCTTCGACGGCCAGATCACGCCGGTGTATCAAACGACATTGAGCACGGCGGAAGCCGGCACGATCGCTACGGTCAACGTGACCGAGGGCGACTTCGTGCAGAAGGGTCAACTCCTGGCCTCGCTCGACACCTCGCAGTTGCAGGCATCGCTCAAGGCCAACGAAGCGGCGGTCCGTCAAGACGAAGCCGCACTTACGAAGAGCAACGTCGCCGCACCGGTCGCGTCGCAGCAATACAGTTCGGCCGTCGCCTCCGCGCAGCAGAATCTCCAGGCGGCCGTCAACAGCGTGCGGACCGCTCAGGCCGCGGTCGATAGCGACTACCTCACCCAAAAGGCCGACGCCGAGTTGCTCAAGCAAGAGTACGTTTCGCGGCAAACCTACGAACAGGCGCAGGCGGCCTATGTGTCCGCGCGCGAGACCTTGCGCAGCAACGAACAGACCGTGACAGCCGAGCAGGCCGCACTGCGCACCGCCGAAAACAATTTGAATCAGCGCAAGGAAGACCAAGCCACGATCGCCCAAAACGCGGCCGCCGCCGACGAGGCGCGCGCCAACGTCGAACTGCTGCAAGCGCAGATCGCGCAGTCTTCGATCATCGCTCCCTTCGATGGGCAGGTGACGCAACGGCTGCTCGACCCAGGCGCCTATGCCGGAGCGAACTCGGGTATTCTCAGCCTCGCGCAGGTCTCGCGCGTTTACGTCGTGGCCAACGTGCCCGACGTCGACTTGCCCTATGTGTCCTTGGGCAAAGCCGTAACCTTTACGACGACGAGTTTGGCCGGCCGCACGTTCCACGGCAACGTCTTCGACGTCAACACGACGCCCACGTCGGGCACCCTCAGTTACCGCGTGCGCCTGCTCCAATCCAATCCAGACCTGACGCTACGCGGCGGCATGCTCGTCTCCGTGAAGACCGTCAAAGCCCGTCACGTCAACGCGCTCCTCGTGCCCAATTCGGCCGTGTCGTCGACTCCCAAGGGACCCATCGTCTACACCGTGGTCGACGGAAAGGCGCACGCAATCCCGGTGAAGACCGGCATCCAGACCGACTCGCAGACCGAGGTCACGGGCGCCGGCCTCGAACCGGGCGCCGAAGCGATCACCTCGCAACCCTCGGGCCTACACGACGGTTCGCCCGTGTTCCAGCCGGGCGCCGCGGCGCCGGCGGGCGCCAAAGCCGCGGGAGCGGGAGCGCACTAGCATGTCGATGCGCCTCTTCATCGACCGCCCGATTCTCTCGGGCGTCATTGCCGCGCTGATCCTGCTCGCGGGTCTCGCCTGCATTCCGGGTTTGCCGATCGCGGAATATCCGCAGATCACGCCGCCTACCGTCACCATCACGAGCACGTACATCGGCGCCGACGCGCAGACCGTGGAATCGGCGGTGACCAATCCGCTCGAAGAGCAGATCAACGGCGTGCAGGGCATGACCTACATGTCGTCCACCTCGTCGAACGCGGGCGTCTCCACGATCACCTGCACGTTCGATCCTTCACGCAGCGTCGACCTCGCCGCGGTCGACGTCCAGAACCGCGTGCAGAACGCGTCGGGACAGTTACCTACGGCGGTCACGCAGACGGGCGTGCAGATTACCAAATCGACGGGGTCGTTTCTTTTGGCCATCGCCTTCACGTCGAGCGATCCCAAAGTCACGCCGCTGATCCTGAGCAACTTCCTGGATCGCAACGTGAGCGATCCGCTCTTGCGCGTCAGCGGCGTCAGCACCGCCACGATTTTCGGGGCACGCCGCTATGCCATGCGCATCTGGCTCGACCCGCGCAAGTTGCAGTTCTACGGCCTGGGCGCAAGCGACGTGACCACGGCCGTGGCCAATCAGAACGTCCAGGTTCCCGCCGGCTCCATCGGCTCAGAGCCCGGCCCAGCGAGCCAGTTGGATACGATCAACGTGCACGTACCCGGCCAGCTCGCCGATGCCGCCGCCTTCGGCGACATCATCGTCAAGCACGGGCCGAGCGGCTCGATCGTGCGCCTCTCGCAGGTGGCCCGCGTCGAACTCGGAGCGCAAGACTACTCGACATCGCTGACGTTCGACGGCAAACCCGCGCTCGGCATCGGCATCCAAACCAATAGCGGCGCAAACGCCCTCGACGTCGCGAAGAACGTCAGGCTGACGCTCGACCGTTTGAAGAGCACCTTCCCAGACGGCGTGGAGTACAGCGTGCCGTACGATTCCACGCTGTTCGTCAGCCAATCGTTGCACGAGGTGATCGTCTCGCTGATCATCGCAATCGTGCTCGTCTGCCTCACGATCTTTCTCTTCCTCCAAGACTGGCGTACGACGCTCATTCCGGTCATCACGATCCCGATTTCGTTGGTGGGCACGTTCGCGTTCGTCACGCTCTTCGGGTTCTCGATCAACACCCTCGTGCTCTTCGGCCTAACGCTCGCCACGGGGCTCGTCGTCGACGACGCGATCGTGGTGATCGAAAACATCTCCCGCGTCATCCGCGACTCGAAGGACATGAACCGGCGCGACGCCACCGAGGAAGGCCTCAAGGAAATCGTTGGCGCGGTAGTCGCGACCTCGGTCGTACTGCTCGCGGTGTTCATCCCAACGGCCTTCATCCCGGGCACGACGGGCGCGATCTACAAGCAGTTTGCGCTGACCATCGCGTTTTCGATCACGCTTTCGGCGGTGCTCGCGCTAACCTTGACCCCTGCGCTCGGGGCGCTGCTCATGGGCGACGGTACGCCGCCGCGCTTCTTCGTGTTCACCGCGTTCAACAAGGGCCTGGCCTGGCTGACCAAGATCTACGCCGACTTCTTGCACACGGTCCTGCGGCTGCGTTACTTCGTCGCGGCGGGGCTCGTCGTGGTACTCGCGCTGACCTACGTACTCTTCGTCACGGCTCCGGCGGGTTTTCTGCCCGATGAAGATCAAGGCGTGATGTTCGGCATCGTTCAGGCGCCGGACGGCTCGTCGCTCAACGTGACCAACGGCGTCCTGACCGAAATCGCAAAGGACGCATTCAAGAACAAGAACGTCGACCACGTCTTCGCCATCGGCGGGTATTCGTTCAGCGGTGAGGCCACCAATCAAGGTCTGATCTTCATCACGCTCAAGCCCTGGGACGATCGGAAAGGCTCGGCCAATTCCGCTCAAGGCGTGATCGCCGCGCTCGCGCCGCAAACGTTTGCGATTCCGCAGGCTCAGGTGATCCTGATCAATCCGCCGTCGATCCCCGGCCTCGGAACGCTCGGCGGGTTCGATTTCGAACTGGAAGATTATCAGTCGGGCCCGCTGCCCGAACTCGGCGCGGCCGCCGGTCAACTGCTCGGGGCGGCAAATCAGAACCCGAATCTCTCGCGCGTCTTCACCACCTTCCGCGCGAGCGGCCCGCAGATCGACGCGGTGGTCAACCGCACGCAGGTCGAGCAGCTCGGCGCGGCGCTGCCCGACGTCTTCAACGATCTTTCCACGGCGCTGGGCAGCTCGTACGTCAACAACTTTACGTATCAGAATCGCAGCTACCGGGTCTACGTGCAGAACGACTCGCAATTCCGTGCCGATGCGCTCGACGTCTCGCGCGTCGTCGTACCCAACGCGTCAGCCTCGAGCGGTTCGACGTCGAGTACGCAATTGACCAATCCGAGCGTCAGCGGCACGTCCACCGACGCGATCGCCTCGGGCGTCGCCACCATACCACTAGCGAGCTTGGTCGATGTGACCCGGGGATCGGGCGCGCCGGCGATCACGCACTACAATCTCTATCGCTCGGTCGAAATCCAAGGCAGCACGCCCGCGGGGAAGAGTTCGGGGCAGTCGATCTTGGCGATGCAGCAGTTGACCACCAAATTGCTGCCGCCGCGTTTCCACTACGAGTGGACGGGCATCTCGCTCGACGAAACCAAGAGCGGCTCGACGACCCTGCTGATCATGGTGCTGGCCCTGATCATCGTCTACCTCGTGCTCGCCGCGCTCTACGAGAGCCTCGGCGATCCGCTGGTCATCCTGCTCTCGGTGCCGGCCGCGTTGCTCGGCGCCGTCGGCCTGCTGATCTTGCGCCATATCACGAGCGACGTGTACGCGCAGGTCGGCTACGTTATGCTCATCGGGCTCGCCGCCAAGAACGCGATTCTGATCGTCGAGTTCGCGATTCAGGCGCGAGCGCGCGGCACCGAGCGCGACGAAGCCGTGATCGAAGCCGCGCAGACGCGCTTGCGCCCCATCCTCATGACCTCGATCGCGTTCATCGCCGGCCTGCTGCCCCTGGTCTTCGCTACGGGCGCCGGATCCGGCTCCCGCGAATCGCTCGGAACGGCCGTCGTGGGGGGCATGCTCGTCTCGACCGCGCTGAACCTGGTCGTCGTCCCGGCGATGTACGTGATCGTCGACGATTTCGGGGCGTGGCTGCGCAAGCTCTTCGGCGGCCTGGCGCCCCGGCCGGCCCCGGCCGAGTCCCGCTCGTCACCGGGCGCTTGACGCGAGCGGCCGGACGCGCTATGACGACGGGAGCCGATGACCTCACGCCGCCGCCTCCTCCCGCTCCTGATCTTTCTGCTGTTCACGGCAATCGGACTGCTGCTGTTCAGCTATCGCTACCTCGACGATCTCGCCGGCCACCGGTACGGAACGCTGGTCCAACGCTTCATCGAGGAGATGACCGGCGTCTACGCCGCGCTGCCCATCGTGCCCATCGCGCGCTATGTGGGGCGGCGCTTCTCCTGGTGCCGCGCGACGTGGCCCACCGCGCTGGCGGCGAATCTCGCGGCGCTCGTGGTCTATTCCGCGTTGCACACCACGCTGATGGCCCTCTCGCGGGCCCTCATCTTTCCGCTGGCCGGGCTTGGCGCCTACGATTACGGCGACATGGTCCTGCGCTATCCGATGGAGGCCTCCAACGACGCCGTCTTCTACGCGATCGCGGCGGGGTTCGTCTTCTTCATCCGGCGCGAGGCACGCGCGCGCCGCGCTGAATTAGAGGCGGTCGAATTGCGCGGACGGCTCGCGCAGGCGACGCTCGAAAACCTGCGGCTGCAGTTGCATCCGCACTTCCTCTTCAACGCGCTCAACGCGATCTCGGCGGTGATGTACGAGGACGTCGGCCGCGCCGACGCGATGCTCGCCAAGCTCAGCGAATTCTTGCGTACGGTGCTGGCTTCGAGCGACGTGCAGCAGGTCTCCATCGGCGACGAGATCGACGTCGAACGCATGTACCTCGACGTGATGCGCGCGCGTCTCGAACGCGGCTTGCGCTTCGACGTGCGCGTCGCGCGGGGCGCCGAGGCCGCCTCCGTGCCGTTTCTGGTTTTGCAACCGCTCCTGGAAAACGCGATCCGGCACGGCATGGCGGGCGAACGCGAGGCCATTGCGATCGAGGTCGACGTCGCGCGTGAGGGCGCGCAGACCGTCATCTCGGTCGCCGACGACGGCGTCGGGCCGCCGCCGGCGGGCGTGCGTCGCGGACGCGGCCTGGCCAACGTCGAGTCGCGCTTGCGCGTGCTTTTCGGTGAAGGCGCGACCTCGTGCGCGCTCGAGGCGCGAGCGGCCGGCGGCTCGCAGGTTACGCTCCGCTTCCCGTTCACGACCGCCGGCGCGGGAACGTCCTGATGCGCGTGGTGTTGGCCGACGACGAAGCGCCGGCGCGGCGCAAACTCGCACGGCTTCTCCGCGAACACGGCGACGTCGAACTGGTCGGCGAAGCTGCCAACGGCGCGGAAGCGGTGCGCCTGATTACCGCGGAGCGTCCCGACCTCGTGTTCCTCGACATCCAGATGCCCGAACTCGACGGCGTCGCGGTGGCCGAGGCGCTCGGCGCCGGCAGCCCGCCGCGTATCGTCTTCGTCACCGCTTTCGACCGCCACGCGGTGCGCGCGTTCGAACTCGGCGCGCTGGATTACTTGCTCAAACCCTACGATAAGGAGCGCTTCGAAAGCGCGCTGGCCCGCGCCCGCACGGCGCTGGGGGCGCCCGGCGCCGCGCCCGGCGAACTGGCCGAGTTGCTCGCGCGCCTGCGCGCCGGCGAACGCTATCCCAAGCGTTTGCTGATCCCCCACGACGGACGTTCGTTTTATTTGCCCGTGCGCGACATCGTGCGCCTCGAGGCCGACGGCAACGACATCGTCGTGCACGCGCGCGCCGGCCGCTACGCCGTGCGGGGCACGCTCGAATCGTTCCAGGAGCGCCTCGATCCCGCGCAATTCGCGCGCGTGCACCGTTCGCACGTGGTCAACATCGACGAGATCGCCGAAGTCCATCCGTGGTTCCACGGCGATCGGAAACTCTTGCTTCGCGACGGCGCCGAGATCCCGTGGAGCCGGCGCTACGCGGCCAAACGTCCCGATCTCTCGCGCTGAACTTCCGGCCGCTCGTCACGGCACGCCGCCCGCTCGTCACCAAAGCGTTGCCCCTCTCCGGCTGGGAGCGTAGGCTGCGAATATGCTCGAACCGCACGAATCAGCGACGCCCGCAGTGCTCCGTACGGCGACCGTCGCGGCGGCGGCGATCGCCCTGTTCCACCTCATCGCCAACCCGCACTACGGCTTCTTCCGCGACGAACTCTACTTCATCATCTGCGGCTTCCATCCGCAGTTCGGTTACGTCGATCAGCCCCCGCTCGTGCCGTTGCTCGCCGCGGGGTCGCAGCTCTTCGGACACTCGCTCTGGCTCTTGCGCGCGGTGCCGGCGATTCTGGGCGGACTCGCCGCGGGCGTCGCCGTGCTGCTCGCCGCCGAACTCGGCGGCAAGCGTTTTGCACAGATCATGACCGCGCTGACCGTGGCCTTAACGCCCGTCTTGCTCTCGTTCGCCGGGAAGGTGGGCACCGACGAACTCAATCCGCTCTTGTGGACGCTGGCCGCCTACGCGATCCTGCGCGTGCTCGACGGGCACGACGCGCGCTGGTCGCTCGTGGCGGGTGCGGCGCTCGGCGCCGCGTTCGAAGCGAAGTACAGCGTGATCTTCTTTGGGGCCGCGCTGCTCGGCGGTTTGCTGCTCACGCCCGAGCGGCGCATCTTCACCTCGCGCTGGTTTTGGGCGGGCGCGCTGCTGGCCGTCGCGATCGCGCTGCCCAACGCGCTGTGGCAAGCGCTGCACGGCCTGCCGATGCTCGAACTCCTCGAAGCCGGGCAACACGGCAAGAACGTGATCGTGGGGCCGCCGGCCTATCTCGTGCAAGAAGTTCTGATCACCGGCATCTTCATCGCGCCGGTGTGGATGATCGGCGTGGTGCGCTTGGCGCTGGTGCCGCGCTCGCGCTTTCTGGCCTGGACGTTCGCGTTCTTGATCGCCGAGATGATCGTGCTGCACGGCAAACATTACTACCCGGCGGCCGTGTACCAGATTCCGCTTGCGGCCGGCTCCGTCGCGCTCGAAGTGTGGACCGCACGGCTCCGTTGGGCACGGCCCGTGGTGGCCTTCGGCGTCGCGCTGGGCGGTGCGATCTTCGTGCCCTTTGCGCTGCCCGTGTTGCCCGAGCACGCCTTCCTGGGCTACGAAGCTCGCGTCGAAAGCGCCCTCGGCATCACCCGGGCAAATCTCGCCACCGAGCACAACCAAGGTGAGCCCGCATTGCCCCCGGATTGGGCCGACATGCACGGCTGGCCCGAACTCGCGGCGACGGTAGAACGCATCGTCGCGGGCCTCCCGCCCGAAGAACGGGCTCGGGCCGTGATCTTCACCTCGAACTACGGCGAAGCCAGCGCCTTGGAATTCTTCGGGCACGACCTGCCCCCGGTGGCGAGCGGCCACAACCAATTCTGGCTCTGGGGCGTCCAAAATCGTAGCGGGGACGTAGTCATCGACGTCAACGGCGACTGCGGCCGAAGCCAAAAGCTCTTCGCGCACGCCGCTGTGGCCGCCGTCTCGAACCCCGCCTACGCGATGACCTACGAACAAAACGTTCCGATCATGGTCTGCCGGGGCATTCGCGTTCCTCTCGCCCGCCTCTGGCCCTCACTGAAGCACTACGAATGAGCCCCGTCGTCAAGGAGCCCACGATGACCGCCTCGACCGCAACCCGCCTCCTCTCGGCAGGCGCGCTCGGCGCCGCTCTCGCCGGCTGCTCGGGCGCCGCTCAACTCGCGCCTGCCGGCGGCCTCGGCGCGCAATCCGTCGCCCGCAAGCCGGCGACGCAATCGGCGCGGCAGCCGGCGGCCGGCGACCTCTTCGCCAGCGCCGGCGCGGTTGCGTTTGCGTCGCGGCAATTGCGCCTGCCCGGCGAATCCACCGGATTCGAGAGCACTGGGCCGAAAGCATCGACGGGCGATTCGATCCTGTTCATCAGCGCCAGCATGAGCGGCAGCGTGTACGCTTACGACCTCAGGGAGCAACAGCAGATCTGGGGGTGCAGCCATTGCGGCGGTTACGGCCTCGCGACGGATCCGCTCGACGGCAACGTCGCGGTCGCAACGTACGAAGATTATTCGACGCCGATCGTCCAGGTCTACACGGTCAACACGCAACACGTGGGCTTGACGGGCACCTTCACGATCAACAATAACGATGCGCAATACGCGCTCGGACTCGCCTTCGACGCGAAGGGCAACCTCTATGCGAGCGTAACGCCGAGCAATCAGATCGTCGAATTCTACGCGTCGACGATCGCCTCGCGCACGGGAAATCCCGATCGAACCTACACTCTGCCCGATCTCGCCCAGGCCGACTACATTGCGACCGACGGGGACAAGGTCGTCGTCGACGGCGTTAGCAAGAACAACGATTTCATAGCAGTCGAGTTGACGCGCAAGGGCGACAAAGTGCTCAACGATTACGGCTCGCTGACCCAAAAGACCGGTTTCCCCGGCGGCATCGCGATCGACGCCAAGCACAACCTGACGGTGAACAATCAATACGGCACCCTCGCGACGTACGCGGCGCCGTGGACCGGCAAACCGACGGCGACCTTGAACTGGAATCCGGCCCAAAACGACTACACCGGCATCGCGCTCGACCCGACGCAGACCGCGCTTTACGCGTCTGATTTCAGCAGCGAGTACGACGGCATCGGGATCGGCAACACGTACCCGCTCAAGTCGGTGACCGGCTTGGTGACCTATCCCATGGCCGAGATCTTCTTGGGCATCACCGTCACCCGCTCGAACTAACCAACCCGGCCCCGCGCCGCCTACTCTCGGCCGCTTCAAATTCCGCGGTCGCGGGTACGTGCGGCGCATGCCCGATCTCTCCCGCGGTACCTTCCTCGTGCGCTCCGGCTTGCCGCTAGCCGCCTCCGTGCTGCCCACGCCGGGCGCCGCCGCGCCCGCCCAAACTGAGCAAGCGCTTCCAGTACGTGCGCATTCCGGCCCCGGCACGACGCGCGTCTCGCTGGATGTCAACGGCACCAAGCGCACGCTCGACATCGAGCCGCGGGTCACGTTGCTCGATGCGTTGCGCGAACGCCTGAATCTCACCGGCACCAAGAAGGGNNTGCGACCAGGGCACCTGCGGCGCGTGCACCGTGCTGGTCAACGGCCGGCGCATCGTCTCGTGCCTGACGCTTGCGATCATGCATCAGAACGATGCGATCACCACGATCGAAGGCTTGGGCACGCCGGAGCATCTGCACCCGATGCAGGCGGCCTTTCTCGAGCACGACGGCTTCCAGTGCGGCTACTGCACGCCGGGCCAGATCGTCTCGGCCGTCGGCCACCTCAACGAGGACCGGCCGACCGACGATGCGACGGTGCGCGAATTCATGAGCGGCAATATCTGCCGCTGCGGCGCCTATCCCAACATCGTCGCGGCCATCCAAGATGCCGCCAAGGCGGGCGCCCGTGCATCCATTTAGTTATACGCGCGTCAGCGACGCGAACGCAGCCACTGCGCGCGTGGCCGGGCACGCCGGCGCGCGCTTCATCGCGGGCGGAACGAATCTCATCGACCTGATGAAGGACGACGTGGAACAGCCCGCACTCCTCGTCGACATCAACGCCCTGCCCTACGGCTCGATCGAGCAGACTCCGGCATCGCTCCAGATCGGCGCCCTCGCGCGCATGAGCGACGTGGCCGATCACGCGGCGGTCAAGAGCGCCGCGCCCGCAGTTTCCGAAGCGCTCTTGCTGAGCGCATCGGCGCAGTTGCGCAATGCCGCCAGCATCGGCGGCAACCTGATGCAGCGCACGCGTTGCGCCTATTTTCGCGACGTCGCGAACGCCTGCAACAAGCGGGCTCCCGGCGACGGTTGCGCGGCGCTCGGCGGCGTCAACCGGCTCCACGCCGTGCTCGGCGGCAGCAGCCACTGCATCTGCACGCACGCCTCGGACCTCGCCGTTGCGCTCGTCGCGCTCGACGCCGTCGTGCGCACGCACGGGCCACAGGGTGAGCGCCGGATCGCGCTGGCCGACTTCTATCGCCTGCCGGGCGCGACACCNNGCGGTCAACTCGCACTATCTCAAGGTGCGCGACCGCGCCTCGTACGAATTCGCGCTCGTCTCGGTCGCCGCCGGACTCGACGTTGCCGGCGGCATCGTGCGCGATGCGCGGCTCGCGCTCGGCGGCGTCGCGCCGATTCCTTGGCGGGCGCGCAAGGCGGAGCGGTCGCTGATCGGCTCGCCGCCCAGCCAGGCCGCCTTCGCGCGGGCGGCGCGCATCGCGCTCGACGGCGCGCGCGGCCGCGGCGAAAACGACTTCAAGATCGCACTCGCGCAGCGCACCGTCGTGCGTGCGCTCGAACAGGTATCCGCGTGAAACTGATCGGCACCCCCCTCGATCGCATCGACGGCCCCGCCAAGGTCACCGGCACGGCGCGCTATTCCGCCGAGTTCGTGTTGCCCGGCTTGGTGCATGCGGTGATGGTCACGAGCACGGTCGGTAAGGGCCGCATCGCCTCGATCGACACGCGCTCGGCCTTAGCCGAGCAAGGCGTCATCACCGTTCTGACGCATCGTAACGCGCCGCACGCCAAACAGGCCAAGAGCGGCGGCGGCGTCGACCGGTATTTGCCCGTACTCCAAGACGACCTCGTACGCTACGACCGGCAACCGGTCGCGCTCGTGATCGCCGAAACGTTCGAGGCCGCCCTCGACGCCGCTTCGCGCGTCGTCGTGCGCTACGACTCGACCGCGCCCGTGACGCGCTTCGCCAACGGTGAGACGTATACGCCCAAAGACATCATGGGCGAGCCTCCCGACCTGCAGCGCGGCGATCCCGACGGCGCCCTCAAGGCCGCCCGCTTCGCGGTCGACGAAATCTACACGACGCCGGTGGAGCACCACAACCCGCTGGAGCCGCACGCCACGATCGCCGATTGGAACGGCACTCGCCTGACCTTGTACGACGCCACGCAAGGCATCTTTGCCACGCGCAAACGCGTGGCCGAAGCGCTGGAAATTCCAGTCGACTCGATCCACGTGATCACCGAGTTTCTCGGCGGCGGCTTCGGCTGCAAGGGTTCCGCCTGGCCGCACGTCGTGCTCGCCGCGCTCGGCGCCAAGGCCGTGAAGCGCCCCGTCAAACTGGTGTTGACGCGACCGCAGATGTTCGGTTCGGTCGGCTACCGCCCGCGCACGGTGCAGCGTCTCGCCCTGGCCGCCGACGGCGACGGCAAGCTGACCTCGACGATCCACGAGACCACCTCGCAAACGTCGTCGTTCGACGAATTCATCGAACCCTCGACGATGATCACGCGCATGCTGTACGCCGTGCCCAACCTGCGTACCACGCAGCGGCTCGTTCGCCTCGACGCAGCGACGCCGACGTTCATGCGTGCGCCGGGCGAATCCAGCGGCTCGTTTGCGCTCGAGTCGGCGATGGACGAGTTGGCCTATCGCACCGGACTCGATCCGCTCGAACTGCGGCTGCGCAATTACGCCGAGAAGGATCCGTCGAAGGACATTCCGTTTTCGAGCAAGTCGCTGCGCGAGTGCTATCGCGTCGGTGCGGAACGCTTCGGCTGGTCGAACCGTCCGAAGCAGCCGCGCTCGCGCAGCGAAAACGGCATGCTCGTCGGCTACGGCATGGCCACGGCCACGTACCCGACGCATCGCAGCGCGGCCGCCGCCTCGGCGCGCATCGCCTCCGACGGCAGCGCCCAAGTCGTGAGCGGCACGCAAGATCTCGGCACCGGCTCGTACACCGTCTTCACGCAGGTTGCGTCCGAGGCGCTGGCCATGCCGATCGACAGCGTGCACTTCGATCTGGGCAACACCAACTTCCCGAGCGCGCCCGCCTCCGGCGGATCGCAAACTGCGGCCAGCGTCGGCTCGGCCGTTTACGCCGCGGGCAACGCCGCGCGCGCGAAGCTCCTCGAGCTGGCCCTCGCCGACGAAGGCTCGCCGCTGCACGGCCGGCGCGCGAGCGAAGTGGTCGCAGCCGACGGGCGCTTCTCGCTACGCGCGAACCCCGCGATCGGCGAACGCTACACCGACATCCTGCGGCGCCAGGGTTTGGATCACATCGAAGGCTACGCCGAAGCCAAGCCCGGCAGCGAACAAAAGGAGTACTCGATGCACGCCTTCGGCGCGCAGTTCGCCGAAGTGCGCGTCGACCCCGAACTCGGCACGGTGAGGGTGGAACGCATGGTCGGCGCGTTCGCATCCGGCCGCATCCTCAACGCAAAGACCGCGCGCAGCCAATACCTGGGCGGCATGACCTGGGGCCTCTCGATGGCGCTCTTCGAAGACACGCGAACCGACCTGCGCACCGGACGCATCATGAGCGCCAATCTCGAGAAGTATCTCGTGCCGGTCAACGCCGACGTGCACCGGATGGACATCTCTCTGATCGAGGAAGAGGACGCCTACGTCAACCCGATCGGGGTCAAGGGCATCGGCGAGATCGGGATCGTCGGCTCGGCCGCCGCGATCGCCAACGCCGTCTTCAACGCGACCGGCGTCCGCGTCCGCGACCTGCCCATCGCCCCGGAGAAGCTGCTCTAGAGAGGGACGAGCCCAAGGCCAACGAACGCTCCTGAGGTAATCGACTCACCTTCTTGGAGCACTCTCAATGAAAATTCTCGTTCAGGGCTCTCTCTTCGCTCTCGCAGTTTCGGCAATAGCGCTCGTTTCGACCCCGCAGGGCTCTGCCCGACAGGTCGGAGCACGTCGCATTCCGGTTGCCGTGCCCTCGGCCGGACCGGCGCAGCGCGCGCCTCGCGTCGGGGTAGCGGTTCCGGCGTTGCCCCCGGAGGCGTTCCCCTCGCCGGGCACACTGCTGGTCAATCAGAGCTTCGCGTACTCGAAGACCCCGCCCAACGCTTTCGGCTGGATCGACCAGGCCTGCTTGACCGCCGGCAAGACCGTTGTGAGCGGATCCGTTCCGCCTTGCGGAGACCTCGCGCCGCAAGATAAGAACGGGTCGGGCGCGCTCGAAAACACCAACGCCTCGACCTTCGCGGAAGGCTGGGTCGCCTACGAAAAGCCGCTTTCGACCGCGCTC
Organism: Vulcanimicrobiota bacterium; assembly: GCA_003136655.1. Classification (GTDB taxonomy): domain Bacteria; phylum Vulcanimicrobiota; class Vulcanimicrobiia; order Vulcanimicrobiales; family Vulcanimicrobiaceae; genus Hesperobacter; species Hesperobacter lustricola. The sequence goes on along the minus strand of PLFC01000011.1, from coordinate 54,394 downwards.
GGTCTCCAAGTCGCCTTCACCATTTATTCGTTCGACGGCGACAGCGCCGACGGTCAATTGCTCTACTTTACCGATGCATCGGGCGGCCCGCCGACGACGATCGGACGATTTGGCGGCAATCTCGGCTATACCAGCGGCTACGGCTTAGGCGGCCTCGACTATGCGTATCTCGGCATCGGCTTCGACGAATCGGGCCAGTTCAGTCAGAACGCCCCCAATCAAGGCCTCAACGGTGGTAACGAGAATCGCGTGCCCGAAACGATCACCGCCCGCGGATCCGTGTCGACGGGTTACTATTATCTCGGCGGCGCGGAAAATGCAAAAGGCCAACACGTCAGCCTGCCCTTCGATTGGGACCAGCCCAATTCGCAGAAGCGACCGTCGACCGGGCCCACCGTGTACGTCACGCTTTCACCCACCGGCTACGTCACCGCCTCCGTCGACATCCACGACGGCGCCGGCTTCGTCACCTATTATGCCCAATCGATCGTGGGCGTCGCGGGCCAACCCGCCGTTCCCGCAAACGTCTACATCGGGGTCACCGGCGCGACGGGCGCAGGCGTCAACCGCCACCAGATCGAGGACTTTTACATCTGGCAGGGCTGAACGCCCAAACGCTCATGCCGCTTCGGCGCGCACGCGCTTGCGGGGGACGCGTTCGGTCGCGACGCGTTCCCCCGAGATCGCCCAGAGTAACGCGACGGCCATGTAGTTGGCCACGAGCGAACTGCCGCCGTAGGAAACGAAGGGCACCGTGATGCCGGTGAGCGGGAAGAGTCCGAGCACGCCGCCGACGATGATGAACGCCTGGAAGCCGATCACCGCAGCCAGTCCCGTGCCCAGCAACTTCGCGTACAGATCGGGTTGCGCTTGCGCGGCCTGCAGCGCGCGCACGACGAGGATGAGGAAGGCGCCGAGCACCACGAGGCCGCCGAGCGCGCCGAACTCCTCGCTCCACGCCGCAAACACGTAGTCCGTCTGCGCCGCGGGAATGTAGCCCGGATGCCCGAGCCGGTAGCCCGTGCCGAATAAGCCGCCCGCAGCCAGCGAAAAGAGGCCCTGTAAGGCCTGATAGCCCGAGCCCAGCGGGTCGGCGAACGGATCGCGCCACGCCGCGACGCGCGCGGCCACGTACGGGTAATGGCGCACGGCCCAGGCCATCGCGAGCGCGAAGGCAACCGCACCGCCCGCGATCAGATCGAGGCGCCGCGTCGCAACGTAGAGCATGGCCACGAAGGTCGCGAGCAAGAGCGCGGCCATGCCGATGTCGCGCTCGAAAAACAGAATCGCCATCGACGCGCCCCAGCCGAGCAAGAGCGGCCCGAGATAGCGCGCGTTCTCGCGCAGCGAGAGCGGCTTGGCCTCCGCGATCACGTCGGCATTCTCGGCCAGATACGCGGCCATGAAGAGCACGATGAAGAGCTTGATCACCTCGACCGGCTCGTATTGCACGGGCCCGATCCTGATCCACAGCTTCGCGCCGTTGACCTCTTGTCCGAACACCGCGACGAGCGCGAAGAGCACGATCGCGCCGAGCACCCAAATGTACTTGAAGGCCGCCAGTCGCCGGAAGCCGTCGAAGAACGGGCCGGCGACGATCGCGAGCCCGAGCGAGATCGCAAGCCAGATCTCTTGTTTGCGCGCCAGCTCGGCCGAGAGTCGCGCGATCGCGGCCAACCCCACGCACGAAAGCAGGATCGCGATCGCGGGCAGCACGCCGTCGCGGCGCACGCCGCGCGGCGCGCGCAGCACCCAGGCCAGGGCCATCGCTGCCAGCGCGATCAACGCGGCCGGGCTGCCCAACGCACCGCGCGGCGCGAGCGACAAGAGAAAGCCGCCGATGGTCAGAGCCGCGACCGTCGGCAGCACCGAGCGCACGCGCGCCCTCAATGCGTGATGAAACCGAAGCGGTACACGTACACCGCAAACGACACGGCGACCACGGCCAGCATGAGCAGCGCGATCGCGGCGCGCAACCGGTCCAAACGCGTGCCGCTGCTCACCGCCGGGTGCGCCGGAATCAAGAGTTCGCGCCCGACGATCAGCGTCGCGTTGTCGATCGTGCCGCGCTGTTTGGCCACGCCGAGCAGATGTCCGACCGCATCGGCCGCGCTTTCGGCGTTATCGAGCGTGTCGCCGATCTCGTCGGCGGCGACGCAGCGATGGATGCCGTCGGTGCAAAGCACCAGTTGATCGCCTGCCAGCAGTTCGTAGTGGAAAATGCTGACCTCGAGCTTGGGCTGCGTGCCCAAACTGCGCCAGAGCAATCCGCGCATCAAGGGCTTCGCGGGAATCGTGGTCTTCGTATTGCCCAAGCCCGGTTCGGCGAAGATCTCGTCGTCGGTGGTCAGCGTTTCGAGCCGGCCCAAACGCAGAAGGTAGGCACGCGAGTCGCCGACGTGGGCCACGAAGGCGTGATGTCCCACGACCATGACGGTGGTCAGCGACGCGCCGCTGCCCACGAAATCTTCGTGGCTGCCGCTCTGCGCGAAGAGGCGCGCGTTGGCATGATCGAGCGCGGCGAGCAAGAGCGAACGCAGGTGGCTCGGCGTCGAGAGTCGTGCGCCGAAGGCGCCGCGGCGTTGACGCCGGCGCAAGAAATCGCGAACGGTGGCCAGCGCTAAATGCGCGGTCGGCGTGCCGCGACCGATCACGCCGAAGCCGTCGGCAACGCCGAGCAGCGTCACGTTCGGTGCGAGCGATTCACTGAGGTACGCGTCGCTCTGCTGTTTCTGCCAGATCCCCAGATCCGATCCGACTGCTACTTCCACGGTCCCACCCCGCAAAAGACGATCCGCGTCGTTCCCACGTCGATTTCATCCCCGTCGTGCAACGTCGCCGGCGCGTCGAGCGGACGGGCGTTTACCAGCGTTCCGTTCCGACTGTCGAGGTCGCGGATGCTGAGGTTACCGTCGGTCAAATCGATGCGTGCGTGCAACCGGCTCACTTGCGCGTCTGGGATTACGAGCGTCGCATTCGGTGCCCGGCCGATCGTGATCGGCACGGGGGCGCGCACCGTGCGTGCCCGGTCATTCTCCTCCACGCGCAAAACCACCGCCTGCAGCGCCGTCATCGTATCGTCGCGTCCGTAGCCCGCCCGGCGCCTGGGCAGCACGGCTAGCAGAAACATACCCGCCAAGACGACGATGCCCAAGCTTTCGGCACGCAGGTTGCCGAGAATCACTGCTCGGCCGCCTCGACCACGAGTTCGGTGTCGCCGAGCCGCACCACGTCGCCGCAATCCAAGCGGCCTTCCGCCCTGGTCTCCCGGTTAACGCTGACCCCGTTGGCCGCACCGAGATCCCGGAAACGCACCGCGCCATCGACCGCTTCGATCGCCAGGTGGCGGCGCGAGACGCGCGGATCCGGCAGACACAGATCGCAGTCGTGTCCGCGCCCCACCACGAGCGAACCGCGCAGCGGCAAGGCCGCGTCGCGGGGCAAGCCCTTGCGCACGCGCAGACTCAAGTTCCCGGGCGGCGTCAGGTGCTCGATCGCTATCTCGACCGTGCCGCGGGGCAAACCCGGCCGTTCGACGAGGCGCACCTCGGGCGGCCGCTGGGGCTGCTGCGAGCGTTCGGCGAGGCGCGCCAACATGACGCTCCACTGCCGTTCCAGGTACTCGCTATTCGGCGCGAGCCGCGCGAAGTCGCTGCGCGAGACGCTCACGAGAAAACGCCTGCCGCCGCGCGGGTGCGTTCCCCCGCTCTCGAAGGTCGCCACCAATTTGCGCGCGACCCGGACCGGTTCGAGCGCGCCCGGAAAGGCGACGGCAAAGGTGCGTTCCACCACGCCCGCGCACGCCGACTCGAGCCGCTCGAAGACGTTCATCCGCCGAGATCGGGCACCGCAGCGCGATCGAGGACCGCGATGTAAAAGCCGTCGCGCCCGTCGATGCCGGGCGGCACGAGCACGTCGCCTTCACGCTCGAACGGTGCGTAGCGCCCGGGTAAGGGCGCGCGCGTGAAGGCGGGCGCGTCGGCGAGAAAGGCGTCCACGACTTCGCGACCCTCGCGCGGATCGGTCGAACAAACGCTGTACACCAAGCGACCCCCAGGCCGCATACGCAGCGCGGCACTCGCCAACAATTCGCGCTGCACGTGCGCCAAGCGCGGCGGGTCGTCGACGTTCTTGCGCCAGCGCGCTTCGGGATGTCGCCCGAGGACGCCCAAACCCGAACACGGCGCATCGAGCAGCACGGCGTCGACGGCCGGCACCTCCACGAACCGGGCGTCGCCTTCGACGACCGCCGCGGCGACGGCCCCCGCAGCCTCCAGGCGCTCGCGCAGTACCGCCGTCTTGCGCGCCTCGATCTCCACGCAAAACAACTCACCCGCGCCGCCCATGCGCGCCGCAATCTGGACGCTCTTGTTTCCGCGGCCGCTGCAGAGCTCCAGGACCGTCTCGCCGGGCTGCGGCGCCAAAAGATCCACCGGCATGCACGCAGCCTCGCCCTGGAGCGTCCAGCGGGCCTCTGCGTCGTCGCCGGCGGCCCCGGAATCCACGATCAGCGATTCGGCGACGAAGGGCGAGCGGCGCACCTCGGCTCCGGCAGCGCGGAGCGCCGTCTCGGCCTCGTCGACGCTCGCGCGCAGCGCGTTGACGCGCACCGCGCGTTGCGGCTGCGCGTTGACGCCGGCGAGCATCGCCGGCACCTGCGCGCCGAAGGCTCGACCCCATTGCGCGACGATCCACGTGGGCAGCGAGAAGGCGGTCGCCAAGTAATCGTCGTCGCCGGCGAACGCCGACGGGTCGGGCGGCGCCGGCGCGTCGGCCGAGATGCGGCGCAGGATCGCATTGACCAGACCGGCCGTGCCGCGGTGGCCGTGACGCATCGCCAAGTTGACCGTCTCGAACACGGCCGCATGCGCGTCGACGCCGCCCATGCAGCGCAACTGATACGTGCCCAAGCGCAAGATCTCGCGAATCACGTCGGGCAGCGGCTTGTCGCGTCCCGCCAGATACGGCGCGATGTACCAATCGAGCAGTCGCCGCGCTTTGATCGACCCGTAGGCCAACTCCGCGGCGAAGGTTAGGTCGCGCGCGTCTAGGCCCGAGCGGCGCGCGCGCACGTCGAACGCCGCCTGCGCCCCGCGACGCTCCGCGCCGAAGACGTCGCGTACCACGGCCAGCGCCAGTTCGCGCGAGCTGATCCGCTTCGACTCCGCGACGGTCATACCGCCGCCCTCGCGCGCGCAAACGCCGCGCCGTCCAGCGGTCCGCGATTCGGCGGCACCAGCCGTTCCACGCCGACCACGCCGTCGCCGCACGCCACGAGTGCCGCGTCGCCCGACGCATCGAGCAACGTGCCCGGCGCGGCCGTCGCCGCACCGTCGCGCACCGAGACGCGCAACAGCTTCACCCGCTCGCCGCCGAGTTCGGCACGAGCCCCCGGCGCGGGCGAAAGCGAACGTACGTGATCGGCGATGCGCCGCGCGCTCCACGCCCAATCGATCTCGAGGTCGGCCTTCTCCAGCGGCCGCGTCGCCGTCGCCGCGATGCGTGCGGGGTCGACGCCCCGCGCCGTCTGCGCTTCGCGCGGCAAGGGTCCGCGCGCCGCGAGCGCCAGCACCTCGGCCAGCATCGCGGCGCCGCCGGTCGCGAGCCGGTCGTGCAGTTCGCCGTAGATTTCGTCCGGGCCGATTGCGGTCTCGCGCTGGAGCACGATGTCGCCCGTATCGAGACCCGCATCCATCAGCATGATCGTCACCCCGCCTTGCGTTACGCCGTCGCGCAGTTGCGCCTGCAAGGGCGTCGCGCCGCGATAGAGCGGCAGCAGGCTCGGATGCACGTTGAGCGCGCCCAGCGGCGGCAGATCGAGCACGGCTTGCGGCACGATCTTGCCGTAAGAGGCCAACGCGAAGACGTCCGCCTCGCACGCGCGCAGCGCCTCGAGCGCATCGCGCATGCGCGCGGGCTCGAGCGTCGGGATGCCCAACGCGAGCGCCACGCGCTTCACGGGCGTCGGCTGCAGCTTGTGTCCGCGCCCGGCGGGGCGATCCGGCTGCGTCACCACGAGCCGGCAATCGGTCAACGACGCGCAGACGCGGAGTGAGGGTACGGCAAAATCGCTCGTCCCGAAAAAGACCGAGCGCAACGGAGCCGGGCTTATGCCGACAGTGCCGCCTCGGCCTGGGGGGCCGCGTCTCGGTCGGTGCCGCGGACGGCTTGGGCAACGCGCGCGATCCCGTCGGCTTCGCCTTCCACCTCGGCCAGCGCCGCGTGCTCTTCTTCGGTGACGGCCGGGCGCACGTTCTTGGCCTTATCGGTGTAGAGCACGCCGTCGAGGTGGTCCATCTCGTGCTGCAGACAGCGCGAGAAAAGCCCCGTCGCTTCGACCGAGAAACGCTTGCCGTAGCGATCGAGGGCCGAACACACGACGCGCGCGTGGCGGGTCATCTCGCCGATCATGCCCGGCACCGAGAGGCAACCTTCGATCGCCTCGACCTCGCCCTCGGTCTCGGTGAAGCGCGGGTTGACGAACACGAGCGGGCCGCGATCGTCCTTCTCCTCGCCCAGGTCGACCACGAACAGGCGCTTGGAGATATTGATCTGCGGCGCAGCTAAGCCGATGCCCGGCGCGTGGTACATCGTCTCGAACATGTCGTCGATCAGCTGCTGGAAAAGCGGATCGCGCAACTCGTCGGCTTCGACCTTCTTCGCCACCTTACGCAGGGTGGGATGGCCGTCGGTGATGATCTCGCGGAGGTACGCCATGACGCCATTATAACAAGTTCGCGCCAGGAGTGGTGGCAGCGAGCCGTTCTTTTTCCCCGGCTTGCAGAAGGACTATCCTTCCTAGGGCTGTCACAAAATGAACGTGCTCAGGTCGGCGTTCTCGACGATCCCGGCTAGGCGCGTGCTGACGTAAGCGGCGTCGATCGTGACCTGGCCCGCCTCCTCGGGCGCGCCGTAGGACACGTCTTCGAGCAGGCGTTCGAGCACGGTGTGCAGGCGGCGCGCGCCGATATTCTCGGTCTGCTCGTTGACCTGCATCGCGTAGGTGGCGAGTTGCGCGATGCCGTCGGGCGCGAATTCGAGCGTGACGCCTTCGACCGCGAGCAGTTGCCGGTATTGTTCGGTCAGCGCGTTCTTGGGCGCGGTCAGGATCGTCTTGAAATCCTCGGCGGTCAGCGCGTCCAGCTCCACGCGAATCGGAAAGCGGCCCTGGAGTTCGGGGATCAGATCCGAGGGTTTGCTCTGGTGGAATGCGCCCGCGGCGATGAACAGGATGTGGTCGGTCTTGACCGGGCCGTATTTGGTCGGCACGGTGCTGCCTTCGACGATGGGCAAGATGTCGCGCTGCACGCCTTCGCGCGAAACGTCGGGTCCGCGGCCGCCCTCGCGACCGCCCGCGACCTTGTCGATCTCGTCGATGAAGATGATGCCGTCTTCGCTCGCGCGGTACACCGCTTCGCGCTTGATCGCGTCCATGTCGATCAGTTTGTTCGCCTCCTCTTGCGCGAAGATGCGGCGCGCTTCGGCTACGGTCACGCGTTTGCGCGTCTTGCGTTTGGGCAAGAGTCCGCCGAGCATCTCGCCCATGTCGGCGCCGCCGCCCATCTGATCCATGCCGCCGCCGATCGTGCCGATCGGTAGCGTCGGCGTCTCCTCGATTTCGATGTCGACCAGGCGCACGTCGAAGAAGCCGCGCAGCACGTCGGCCTTGGCCTGTTCGCGCGTCTTGCGCGCTTCGTCGGGCATCGTCGCGTTGGCACTCTGCTGCTGCGGCGTCATGTTCGACGGCTGGAAGTTGCTGCCGAAGATCGAGCCCAGCGTCTGCGCGAACGGGTTAGCCGCTTGCGCCTGCGGCGGACGCGTGTCGGGATAGAGCAAGTCGACGACGCGTTCCACCGCGGCTTCGTCGGCGAGACCGGCGACTTCGATGCGCCGCTCGTCCTGCAGCATGCGCACCGCCGACTCCACCAAGTCGCGCACCATCGACTCCACGTCGCGGCCGACGTAACCGACCTCGGTGTACTTCGTTGCCTCGACCTTCACGAACGGCGCGCCCGCGAGCAACGCTAGCCGCCGCGCGATCTCCGTTTTGCCCACACCCGTCGGGCCGATCATCAGGATGTTCTTGGGGATGATCTCGCCGCGCATTTCGCCTTCGAGTTTGGCCCGGCGAAAGCGGTTGCGCATCGCGATCGCAACCGCGCGCTTGGCTTTACCTTGGCCCACGATGTAGCGGTCGAGTTCGGCCACGATCTGGCGCGGGGTGAGCGCCTTGACGTCGACGCTCATGTGCGGATCGCCCCGGCGAGTTCGTCGTAGAGGAACGTCATCGTCTCGATGCCGCCGTAGAATTGGCCCAGGTCGAAGCGTTCGTTGGGCGCGTGGATGGCATCGTCGGGCAAGCCCACGCCGATGAGCACCTGCGGCAAACCGAGGATGCGGTCGAACGACGAGACCGGGCCGATCGTGCCGCCGGTGCCGATGAAGACCGGCGGCTTGCCGAAGCCGCGTTGCATCGCGCGCGCCGCGGCGGCGACCGCCGGATGATCGCGCGACGTCGCGACCGCGCGCACGTCGCCCTCGGCCTCGATCTCGACGCGCACGCCGGGCGGCGCGACGCGTTCGAGATGCGCGCGCACGGCGTCCTTGACGCGATCGGGCTCTTGTCCCGCGACGAGCCGCGCGGAGAGCTTCGCCTTGGCCCAGGCCGGCACGATCGTCTTTGCGCCGGGACCCTGATAGCCGCCCCAGATGCCGTTGACCTCGAGCGTGGGCCGATACCACATGCGTTCGAGCGGCAAGCGCCCGTGCTCTCCGCCTGCAAGCGCAGGCGAACCGAGCGCCTGCGCTTCCTTCGCTTCGTCGAAAGGCAGTTGCTCGAGTTCGGAGCGCTGCGCCGACGTGAGGTCGCGCACGCCGTCGTAGAAACCGTCGACGGCGATCCGTCCGTCGGCATCGCGCAGCGTCGCGAGCATGCGCGCCAGCGCTTCGATCGGGTTGACGACGAGGCCGCCGAAATAGCCCGAGTGCAAGTCGCTGGTCGAGCCGTGCACGGCGACTTCCCAATGCACGAGGCCGCGCAACGAAACGGTGAGCGAGGGCACGTCCTCGGCAAACACCGCCGTATCGGAAACGACCACGACGTCGCAGGCCAGCCGCTGGCGTTCGCGCGCCAAAAACGCCTCGAAGCTCGGCGAGCCGATCTCTTCTTCGCCCTCGACGACCACCTTGACGTTGAGCGGCAGCTTGCCGCGCACGCGCAGGTGCGCTTCGAGCGCGGCGAGGTGCATCAGCACTTGGCCCTTATCGTCGACCGAACCGCGGCCGTAGATCTTGCCCTCGCGCACGGTGCCGGTGAACGGCGGCGACTCCCAGAGCGCCACCGGGTCCTCGGGCTGCACGTCGTGATGGCCGTAGATCAGGATCGTCGGCGCGCCGGGCGCGTGCAGCCACGAGCCGTAGGCCACGGGCAGGCCGTCGGTTTCCAGCACCTCGGCCTCCGTGAGGCCGGCGGCGCGCATGCGGGCCACTGCGACCTCGGCCGAACGGCGCACCTGCGCGTGCCGCGCCGGGTCGGCCGAGACGGACGGGCAAGCGATCCAATCGGAGAGTTCGCCCAGGTAGCGCTCGCGGTTGGTGCGCACGAAGTCGATGAGGGGGTCGGCGACGATCATGGCGTTGCCTTTCGCGACGGCGGTCTCCGAGGCTTTCGCCTCAGATCGTTTCGCAGACGATCGCGTCGTTGGTGTAGATGTCGATCGTGCCGGCGACGCGCAACGCCTCGCGGGCGATCGTCTCGACGTCGAGCGCCGTATGCCGCACCAGCGCCGTGGCCGCCGCCTGCGCGTACGGGCCGCCGCTGCCGATGGCCGCGATGCCCTCGTCGGGTTCGATCACGTCGCCCGTGCCGCTGAGGATGAACAGATGCTCGGCATTCCCGACGACGAGTAGTGCTTCCAAGCGGCGCAGCGCGCGGTCCTGGCGCCAATCCTTAGCCAGCTCCACGGCGGCGCGCACGATGTCTTTGTACTCGACGAGCTTGCCTTCGAATTTCTCGAGCAGGGTGATGCCGTCGGCCGCGCCGCCCGCGAAGCCGGCCAGCGCCTTGCCGTTGGCGATGCGGCGGACTTTGTGCGCGCCGTGTTTCACGATCGTCTTATCGAGGGTCACCTGGCCGTCGCCGGCGATGGCCAGCTTGCCGTCGCGGCGCACCGCCAGGATCGTGGTCGAACGAATCTTCACGCGGGCACTCCAACGCTTCCCTGAACGCGGGCATCGAGTTCGGCTTGCCATGCGGCGAGCTTCGCGAGCGCCCGTTCCGCCAGCAAACCGCGGCGCTCCCGCTTGTCGCGCACGCGCCGCTCGAGCGGCGAAAAGAACGCCCAACTGACGTTGGACGGTTGAAAGTCGGCGGTCGTCGCGTTCTGCAAGTGCGCCACGATCGCGCCGAGCGCGGTGTCGGCCGGCACCTCGAGCGGCTCGAGTCCGCGCAGCCGTTGCGCGGCCGAGAGCGCCGCGATGGCGCCGCAGGCCGCGGCTTCGACGTAGCCCTCGGCTCCCGTGATCTGCCCCGCGAGCCACACGTGCTCGAAGCCGCGCAGGCGCAAATCGGATGTGAGATAGCGCGGCGCGTCCACGAACGAGTTGCGGTGCATCACGCCCAGACGCAGCCACTCCGCCGCGCCGAGCCCGGGCAATTTGCCGAAAGCCTCGCGCTGCGCGGGCCAGGTCAGGCGCGTCTGAAATCCGACGAGATTATAGGCGCTGCCGCTTTGGTTTTCTTTGCGCAACTGCACGACCGCATGGGGAGTGGCGCCGGTGCGCGGATCGCGCAAACCCACCGGCTTGAGCGGGCCGTAGCGCAGCACGTCGTCGCCGCGCGCGGCCATCTCCTCGACGGGCAAACAGCCTTCGAAGAACGGCACCTTGCCCGCGGCCCGGTCGGTTTCGAATTCCTTGGGCTCGTGCTTGGGCAGTTCGCGCAGATCGCGCACCAGTTGCGCGTACTGTTCGCGGTCGAGCGGGATGTTGAGGTAGTCCTCACCGTCGCCCTTGTCGTAGCGCGATTTCGCGTACATCGCGCTGAGGTCGAGCGACTCGGTGGCCACGATCGGCGAGGCCGCGTCGTAGTAGTGCAGGCGCGGCCGCGCGCCGTCGCCGGCGACCTCGGCCCGCGCCAGCAGCGCGTCGAGCGCGCTCGAGAGCGATTCCGAGGGCAGCGGTCCGCAGGCCACGATCGTGGGCACGGCGGGATCGAGCGCGACGACCTCCTCGCGCACGATGCGCACGTTGGGCAGCGCCGCGAGCCGCGATTCCACCAGCGCGGCGAACCGCTCGCGGTCGACGGCGAGCGCGCCGCCCGCCGGCACCGCCGCCTCGCGCGCGCTGGTGACGATCAGCGAGCCCAGGCGCGCCAACTCTTCCTTGAGCAAGCCCACCGCGTTCTCGAGCGCGGCGCCGCGCAGCGAATTGCTGCAGACCAGTTCCGCGAGCGCGCCGCCCGTATGCGCCGGCCCGCGCTTGTGCGGGCGCATTTCGTACAACTCCACGTCGAGCCCGCGCCGAGCCGCCTGCCATGCGGCCTCGCTGCCGGCCAATCCGCCGCCGACGACGCGCAGCTTCACGCTTCGACCGGCGCGGGTTCCCTTTCGGCGCCCAGGGAGCTGGTGTCGTGCAACTTGTCGGCGCTGCACTCGAACACGGCCACGCCCTTCTTCGATTTCACGGTGACGTACGCGCCGCAGACGGGGCACGGCTCGGGCACGACCCGGTCCCACGAGACGAAGTCGCACGCCGGNNTTGAGGATCGGCTTCGTCGTCTTGCACTCGGGATAGCCGCTGCACGAGATGAAGCGGCCGAAACGCCCGGTCTTGATGACCATCGGCTTCTCGCAATTCGGGCAGATCTCGTCGGTCGGCTCGTCGCGAATCTCGAGCTTGGGCAGCTTCTTCTCCGCCTCTTCGAGATCGTGGCTGAACGGACGGTAGAAGTCGCGTAGCACGTGCTGCCACTCGGCCTTGTGGTCTTCCACCTGATCGAGTTCGTGCTCCATCTTGGCCGTGTAGCTCAGGTTCATGATGTCTTTGAAGTGCTCGGCCAGCAGGTCGTTGACCGACGTGCCGATCTCCGTGGGACGGAAGCGGCGGTCGACTTGCTCGACGTATTGCCGGGCCTGAATCGTCTCGACGATCGAACTGTAGGTCGACGGACGCCCGATGCCGTTGTCCTCGAGCGCCTTGACCAGCGTCGCTTCGGTGTACCGCGGCGGCGGCTCGGTGAAGTGCTGCTTGGCCTCCAGGTCGCGCTTGTCGAGAGCCTCGTTCGCGGCCAATGGCGGCAACGGAATGCGCGTCGATTTCGCGCTCTTGGCCTTCTCGTCGGCCGCCTGCGGCGTCGCGTCCTCGTCGCGGCCTTCTTCGTACACGGCGGTGAAACCGGCGAACTTCATCACGCTGCCCGACGCGCGGAACGTGTACTTGGTCGAGCCGCGGAGCGGCGTTGCGGCGATCTCGGCACTGGTCTGATCGAAGACGGCCGCGGCCATCTGCGAGGCCACGAAGCGTTCCCAGATCAGCTTGTACAGACGCAGCTCGTCGCGCTTGAGGATGCCCGAGAGCGAACTCGGCGTGCGCGTCACGGACGTCGGCCGGATCGCTTCGTGCGCGTCCTGCGCGCCCTCGCGAACCTTGTGCACCTTCGCGCCGCCGTAAAACTGCGCGCCGTAGGTCTCTTCGATGAACGCCTTGGCCGCATCGCGAGCGCTGTCGGAGATGCGCGTCGAGTCGGTACGCATGTAGGTGATCAGACCCTGGGTGCCTTCGCTGCCCAGATCCACGCCTTCGTAGAGGCTCTGCGCGACCTGCATCGTGCGGCGGACGCGGAAACGCAATTGCCGCGAGGCGTCTTGCTGCAAGGTCGAGGTCGTGAACGGCGCCGCGGCGTTACGCCGCATCTCGCGCTGCTTGACCGACGACACCCGATACTTGGCGTCTTGGAGATCGGCGACGATCTGGTCGGCCCGGCCACCGTTGTCGATCTCGGCTTTGGCGCCGTCGATCTCCACGAGTTCGGCCGGAAAGACGATGGGCCGTTCCGGATGCGCGAGCTGCGCGGTAACAGTCCAGTATTCGCGGGTGACGAATGCCTCGATCTCGCGTTCGCGATCCACGATCAGCTTGACCGCCACCGACTGCACGCGCCCGGCGGAGAGGCCGCCGCGCACCTTGGCCCAGAGGAGCGGTGAGATCTTGTAACCGACCAACCGGTCGAGGATGCGCCGCGCCTGCTGCGCGTTGACCCGGTCCATGTCGATCGCGTGCGGCTCGGAGATCGCCTTGAGCGCCGCCTCTTTGGTGATCTCGTGGAGTTCGATGCGCTTGGGCTGGTCGAGCTTGAGCAACTCGGCCAGATGCCAGGCGATGGCCTCACCCTCGCGGTCGGGGTCGGTCGCGAGGAACACGTCGGTCGCGCTCTTGACCGCGCTCTTGAGCTCCTTGATGACGTCGCCCTTGCCCTTGATCGTCAGGTAGCGCGGCGCGAAATCGTGCTCCACGTCGACGCCGAGCGTACTCTTGGGGAGGTCGCGGACGTGGCCGACCGACGCCTTCACGATGAAGCGCGGGGGCAAAAACTTCTTGATGGTGCGCGCCTTCGTCGGCGATTCGACGATGATCAGCGGCTTCTTCAATGGATGCTCGTCTCCGGGGTCATTCCCCGACGGGTCGGCCAAAAACGCCCTAAGTATACGCCCGGCGTCAAGCGGTACGCAAAGTTCCCCGCGGCGGGCAAGCTCGCAAAACCGGCGTCCCGGCGCACTTTCCCCGCGCCTCGCGCGCGCCGTGCGCACGCGCGCACTCGCGCGCAAATGCCCGTCGCGTAAGGGTTTGCGCGTGAGCGGCCGGAATTCGGCGCGCGCTCGCGGGCGCGCCCGTGCGCGGGAAATCTTGCATATTTCCGCGCTCCGGTATAAGATGCACCCAAAGGCGTTGACAACGACGTCAACGCGTCCACGCATGCGATCGTCCTGCGGGACGAGGAGGTTTGTTCTTGGGACTCACCGACAGCGACACCCCTGGCGCCGAAGGCGCCGCCGAAGCGGCCCCGGCCGCGAAGCCACGCCGTAAAGCGACGCGCAAAAAGGCCGGCGCCAAGAAGGGCGCAGCCAAGAAAACCGGCGGACGCAAGAAGGCCGGCGCGAAGAAAAAGGCCGTAGCGAAGAAGGCCGGCGGACGCAAAAAGGCTGCCGCGAAAAAGACCGGCGCCAAGAAGACCGGNNAAGAAGACCGGCCCGCGCAAGAAGGCCGGAGCCAAGAAAACGGGCGGCGCCAAAAAGGGCGGCGCAAAGAAAAAAGGCGGACGCAAAAAGAAGGCCTGACGCGCACCGCGCTCGAGCCGAAAACGTGAAGAGAGCGATCGAACGGATCGCTCTCTTTTTCTTTCTTCCGGCGCCTATGCGACGACCGCTGGACCGGCCGTGATGTCCGGCGCGCGGCCGCCATGCTCTTCCACCCAATGGCACGCGGCGATGTGTCCGTTGCCGTAGGTCAGATTTGCCGGTACCTCGACCTTGCAGCGCTCGAACGCGACGGGGCAACGCGTGTGAAAGCGGCATCCCGGCGGCGGGTTGACCGGCGAGGGAATGTCGCCGGTCAGGATGATGCGCTTGCGCCGCTGCTCCACCGCCGGGTCGGGAATCGGAATGGCCGAGAGCAACGCCTGCGTGTACGGGTGCAGCGGGTTCTCGTAGAGGTCGTCGCGGTCGGCGATCTCGACGATCTTGCCCACGTACATGACCGCCACGCGCGTCGAAATGTGCCGCACCACCGACAGGTCGTGTGCGATGAAGAGATAGGTCAGGCCGAGTTGTTCTTGGAGATCCTGGAGCAGGTTGACGACCTGCGCTTGGATCGAGACGTCGAGCGCGGAGACGGGTTCGTCGGCGACGATGAACTTCGGCGACACCGCCAGGGCCCGCGCGATGCCGATGCGCTGCCGCTGCCCACCCGAGAACTCGTGCGGATACCGATTGGCGTGGTACGGCTGCAGACCCACGAGCCGCAACAACTCTTGGACCCGCTCCTCGGCCGCCTTGCCGCGTGCGATACCGTGGATCGAGAGCGGCTCGCCCACGATGTCGCCGACGGTCATGCGCGGATTCAGCGAGGCATACGGGTCTTGAAAGATGATCTGCATCTCCTTACGGAGTTTGCGGATCTCTTCGCGGCCCAATTTCTGGATGTCGCGCCCTTCGAAGATCACCTCGCCCTTGGTGGCGTCGAGGAGCCTGAGCACCACGCGCCCCGCGGTGGTCTTGCCCGAGCCCGACTCGCCGACCAAACCCAACGTCTCGCCCTTACGGATGGAGAAGTCGATGCCGTCGACGGCCTTGACGTCGGCGACGTGGCGCGAGAGAATGCCCGCGTTGATCGGAAAGTATTTGTAGAGATCTTTGACGACGATCAGGTCGTCGGCGGGAACGCGAACGAAGCAGTTCATGCCACCGCCGTCTTCGGCGGTTCCGCCGCGGTGCCGGGGATGGCCGGGCGCGTTTCGACCGCGAGCTTGCGCTCGCCCTCGGTGCGCTCGTCGTAGAGAAAACAGCGCGCCAAATGTCCCTCGCCGAAATCGTACAGGGGCACGGGCTGGTCGCAGATCGGCATGCGGTATTTGCAGCGCGGCGCGAACGAGCATCCGGGCGGCAGGCGCAGCAGGTTCGGCGGCTGTCCCTCGATCGGCACGAGGCGTGTCTGATCGGTCGCGTCCAGCCGCGGCAACGACGAGAGCAGGCCCATCGTGTACGGGTGGCGCGGCTCCGCAAAGATCTGCGCGGCCGAGCCGTACTCGACCTGATTGCCGGCGTACATCACGAGCACGTTCTTACAGGTCTCGGCCACCACGCCGAGGTCGTGCGTGATCAGCACGATCGCCGAGCCCAAGCGCGCCTGCATCTCGTTCATCAGGTCGAGGATCTGCGCTTGGATCGTCACGTCGAGCGCGGTCGTGGGTTCGTCGGCGATCAACACGTCGGGATCGCACGACAGCGCCATCGCGATCATCACGCGCTGCCGCATGCCGCCCGAGAGCTGATGCGGATACTCCTTGACGCGCTTTTCGGGAAGCGGAATGCGCACCAGACGCAGCATGTCGACCGTCTTGTCGAGCGCGTCTTTTTTGCCCAATTTGAGGTGCAGCCGGACTGCCTCGGAGATCTGATCGCCGACGGTGAGCACGGGGTTGAGCGAGGTCATCGGATCTTGGAAGATCATCGCGACGTCCTTGCCGCGGATCTTGCGCATTTCGGCTTCGCTCTTGAGCAGCAGGTTTTGGCCGCGCAAGTTGATCGTGCCGCCGTCGATGCGCCCCGGCGGAATCGGGATGAGGCGCATGATGGTCAGCGCGTTGACCGATTTGCCCGAACCGGATTCGCCGACGATGCCCAGCGTCGAGCCGCTCTCGACGGAATACGACAGCCCGTTGACCGCGCCGACGAAACCGTCCTCGGTCTTGAAGCCGACGCGCAGGTCGTGGACCTCGAGCAGCGCCACGATGACTCCTCGCCTAGATTCCGGAGATGCTCACGACGGTCGCGAAGACCACGAAGGCCAGCGCGACGATGGTCGTGATGCGCTGGAGCTGTTGATCGAAGCCGAGGCGCGGCCGGTAATTCGACTCGACGCGTCCGCCGATCGTGCCGCTCAGACCCTCTTGTTTGGTCGTCTGGAACGCTAGCAGCACCACCAGCGCAACGGCGAAGATCAGGGCGAAAGCGGCGAGCGTGTGGCTCATCCAAGGGTAGTTTGCGGCCAGGAACGGCTTATGCGACAACTGGTAATTCAGCAGTTGCTGCTTGATTTCGGCCGGAATCGAGGGAACCGAGGTGGGGACCGCCTTGGTCGCGGCCGCCAGCAGGGTGGGAAACATCGTCACCTTAGTCTGGAGTGGCCGCCAGTCGCGGCCGACCGCGCCTTTTCTACGCCGACCCCACGGAAGCCGCTTCCACGGCCTTGATCCGGGCAGCCAGGCTCTCGCCGGAAAGTCCGAACCCGGCCCGCTGGACCGGCTGCTTGTCGTGCTGGATCAGGGTGCCGGGCACGCCGACCCGCTCCACCTGCACCGGCAGGCCCCGGTCGAGCACGAACTCGCCGACGGCCGAGCCGAAGCCGCCCATCAGCGAGTGCTCCTCCAGGGTGATGAAGCGGTGATGCGTCTGGGCCAGTTCGAGCAGCAGCGCCTCGTCGAGCGGGCGCACGAAGCGCATGTTCACGACGGTCGGCTTCGCCGTCTCGTCGCCGATGAGGTCGTAGGCGTCGAGCGCGTAGTCGCAGGTGTTGCCCAAGGCCAGCAGCGCGACGCCGCTGCCCCGGCGCAACACCTCGGCGCGGCCCTGCACGATCGGGGCGGGCGCTTCGAGATGGTTGCCCTGCGAGTTTCCGCGCGGGTAGCGAATGGCGACGGGCGAGCCCAGACCGATCGCGTGCTCGAGCATCGGCCCGAGTTCGTCCTCGGTGCGCGGCGCCATGATCGTCATATAGGGCAGCGTGCGTAGGTAGGCGATGTCGTATAGGCCCATATGCGTCGGGCCGTCGTCGCCGGCGACGCCGGCGCGGTCCATGCAGAAGACCACCGGAAGATTCTGGATCACCACGTCGTGCACGATCTGATCGTACGCGCGCTGCAAGAACGTGGAATAGATCGCGCACACGGGCTTGAGGCCCGCGGCGGCGGCGCCGGCCGCGAAGCACACTGCGTGGCCTTCGGCGATGCCCACGTCGAAATAGCGGTCGGGATGCTTCTTGGCGAACTTCGAGAGCTTCGTGCCGTCGGGCATCGCCGCGGTGATGCCGATGATCTTCTTGTCGCGGTCGGCGAGCTTGGTCAGCGCGTCGCCGAACGCATCGGAGAACGTGGGCCGCGTGCCGGGCGTGAACTCGATCTTGCCGTTCTCGAGTTCGAACGGACCGCAGCCGTGAAAGGTGCGCTTGTCGAGTTCGGCCGGTTCGAAGCCCTTGCCCTTGACCGTCTTGACGTGCAACAGCACGGGCCCGTTGATGCGCCGCGCGTTGGAGATCACGTCGACCAGCGCGTCGTAATCGTGGCCGTCGATCGGCCCGACGTAACGGAAACCGAGTTCCTCGAAGATCACCGCAGCCTTGGGCTCGCTCGAGAGGAAACGCATGCCCGCTTCTTCCGCCGTCGACAGCGCCTTGCGCGCGGTGTCGCCGAAGGGCATCAGGCCCAAAATATCCTTGGCCTTTTCGCGCGCCGCATTGAAGAGCGGCTTGGAGCGCAGCGTGCCCAGGTACCGATCCATCGCGCCGACGTTGGGCGCGATCGACATCTCGTTGTCGTTGAGGATGACGATGAAGTTCGACTTCATCTGGCCCGCGTTGTTGAGCGCTTCGTAGGCCAAGCCTCCGGTGAGCGAACCGTCCCCGATGATCGCTACCACGGTCTCCGAGGTACCCGCGAGTTCGCGCGCTTGGGCCATGCCCAGTGCGGCCGAGATCGACGTCGAGGCGTGTCCCGCGCCGAAGCAGTCGTATTCCGACTCACTGCGCATCGCGAAGCCGGAGAGCCCGCCGCCCCGGCGGATCGTGTCCAGGCGCTCGCGTCGGCCCGTCAATATTTTGTGGACGTAGACCTGGTGGCTCACGTCCCAGACGATCTTGTCCTTAGGCGCGTCGAGCACTTTGTGCAGCGCCATCGTCAACTCGACCACCCCGAGGTTGGGGCCCAGATGCCCGCCGTTCTTCGAACAGGCGTCGACCAGCGCGTCGCGGATTTCCCGGGCCAGGACGTCGACGTCCGGGCGGGCGAGCCGCTTCAGGTCGGCGGGTGAGTCGATGCGCTCGATAACCATCTCGCCCTGTTAGACGCCTCCGCTGCAACTCCCCGGTGGGCGGGAAGCGCCTGCCCAGGTGCCGCAGAGAGGCGTGTGATCCCGTCCCAGGCGCCGCGCTTGGCGCAGGTGAATGTCGGCCGCCGGCGGCGGGTCCTCGTCGACCTGGCGCGCATCTTCTCGACGATCTGCAATCCGTTTCTCACGGCGCTGACGCTCTTCGTGATCATGGCCCACGCCGAGGCCACCTCCACCGCGCAGTTCTGGGAGTTGCTGTTCGTCAGCACGGCCTTCACCTCGATCGGGCCGATGCTCTTCGTGCTCTGGCTCTACAGCACCGACCGGATCGCCGACCTCGACATGTCGGTGCGCAGCGAGCGCGAGCGCGTCTTCGGCGCCTTCGTGCTGTTCTATTGGGTCGGTACCGGCGTGCTCTGGCTGATCCACGCGCCCACGCTGATCGTGGCGACGATGGGCGGCTACGCTGCGGCGTCGCTGGTGGTGCAGTACATCACGCGGTACTGGAAGATCTCGACGCACGCGCTGGGCATCACGGCCTCGCTCTCGGCGCTCGTGCATCTCTACGGGCAGCAACCGCTGCCCTTTCTCGTGCTGATCCCGATCGTCGGCTGGTCGCGCGTCTACTTGAAGGCGCACACCGTGTTGCAAGTGGTCGGCGGCACGGCCCTCGGCGGCGCCGCGGTGCTGCTCTTCTACCGCATCTTCAAGGTGTAGGCGAGTTCGACCGCATCGCGCGGCCCGAGCGGGCCGGCGAAGGCGGGCAGGGCATCGCGAAACGCGTCGAGCGCGCCGGTCGTGACGTAGCGCGTGCGGCCCGTTTCTGCGCGAGGCCCGCGCGTGCGCGCGAAGTCGACGGCGCATTCGGCTTGCGCGGCCGACGGATCGATGCGAACGACGCCTTCGCCCAAGACCGCCGCGAAGTGCTCGTCCAAGAACGGAAAGTGCGTGCAGGCCAGCACCAGCGCGTCGAGCGGCGCGCGAAACGGCGCGCACGCGCTCTCGACGGCCGCGCGCGCCTCGCTACCGGTCGTGCGTCCGGCTTCGACCAGCGGTACCAGCGCGGGCGCGCCCACTTCTTCCACCGAGATGTCCGGATCGAGCGCGCGCACGGCGTTACCGTAGGCGCCCGACTTGGCCGTCGCGCTGGTGGCCAACACCCCGACGCGCGTGGCGCCCGAGGCCACCACTGCAGCCGCCGCGGCCGCGATCAGATCGAGCACCGGAACGCTCGCGGCCGGCCAGCCTTCGCGGGCCGCGACCGCGCACGAGGTGTTGCAGCCCATCACGATCGCGTCGACGCCGCAGGCTTCCAAATAGGCGATGTTGTCGACGAGATAGGAGTGCAGTTCGGCCACCGTGCGGTCGCCGTAGGGAACGTGGGCCTGATCGGCCAGATAGACGATGTCTTCCGCGGGCAGACGCGCGCGGACCCGGCGCAGGACGGTGAGCCCGCCCAAGCCGGAATCGAAGATGCCGAGGATCGCCTAGAGTCCGTCGGAGGGGCTGACGTTCACCTGGGGTGAGTTCGAGGCGTATTCGCCGATTCCGTCCGCGATCGAGAGCGCGACCTGCTGCAAGAAGGCCGGCGAGCGCAGGTAGGCTGCGTCGGAGGGATTGGAGAGAAAGGCCGTCTCGACCAGCACCGCGGGCATGTCGGTGTGATGGATGACGTAGAAGTTCTCCTTACGCACGCCGCGATCGATCGTCTTGAGATTGGCGGCGAGGTGCCGGTGGATGGCCTCGCCCAGCGCCAAGTCGGCGCCTTTGTAGTAATAGGTCGTGGTGCCGTTGAGCGAGGCGCTCGTGAAACTGTTGATGTGCACGCTCACGAACATGCGCGCCCCGGCCTGATTGGCCACGTCGCAGCGCGCCTGCAGTTCGTCGTGCGCGGAGTCGTTGGGCGCGAAGACGTCGACGTCGGTCTCGCGCGTCATCTTCACCTGCCAACCGCGTGCGACCAGCAGCGTGCGCAAGCGCTTGGAGATGTCGAGCGTCAGGTCTTTCTCGATGAGCCCGTTGTGCTCTGCGCCGAAGTCGCTGCCGCCGTGGCCGGGATCGATCACGATCAACCGCGGGTTAGTGCCCGGCGCGAGCCGTGCGATCGGCGCCGGCGGTGCGGGCGTGGGCTTCGACCAGAAGTCCGAGGGACCGCCGGCCGAACCGGTGACGGGCGCGATCGGCAATGCGTTGGCGATGACGGCGCCCGAGGCGATCCGCCCCGCGCCGACCCGCTGCGCCTCGCCGTCGTCGTTCTCGCCGACGGCGACCGTGAACCCGCCGGCCGCGGGCTCGACGTCGACGTGACGGGGCGAGGCCAAGGTCAGCGCGATGCGCACCACCGGGTCGGCATCCGCCGAAATCTGTTTCACGCGCAGCGAGAGCACGGCCGTCGAGCGCGGTTGATCGTCGCGCGCGGGCGTATCCAGCACGGCGTTTCTGAGGTCGACGTACCAGCGGTTGTCGGAAAGCCTGTGCCATTCGTAGGCGACGGGACCGCTGACGGCCACGCGCACGTCGAGCGCGTCGCCCGCCGGCAGCGCATCGACCGAGGTCACGTGCGCCGCGGCCTGCAAGGGCGGCGGCGGCAGCGCTTCGTGCCCGGGCACGTCCGCGGGCAAGGGCGCGTATTCGTTGGTCGGAGCCGAGGGCGAAAGATCGCCCGGCGCACGCACCGCAACCGCTGCGCCGCCCGAGCCGTAATCGCCGTTCGCGGGCACCGGCTGCCCGCTCAACGCGACTTTGTTGGAGAACGCGAGCACGAGTTCGTTCTGCGAGCGGGAGGCGCCGAGCGCGTGCGCCGTACCGGGCGACACCTCGAACGCGACGGTCGTCGTCGGGTTACGTGCCGAACCGCCCGGTTGGAGCGAGAGCGCGTGCAGCGCGGCGCTTCCGGATACCTCGCGCTGGGGCTCGAGGCTCGTGCCCACCGCGTTGAGCGAGACCACGAGGCGTTCGTCGCCGGCGGCCGAGACGCGCTGAAACTTCACCGGTAAAGCGCTGCGCAGCGTGACGGTCGTGACGCTATTCTGCGTGCGCACGTCCAAGTCGCCGATCTGCGGTTGGAGGATCGTTGCGCCGCCTTGCTCGACGGGCAAGACGTAGAGGGCCTTGGCCAGCGCGGTGAGGGAGAGATACGCCGAGCCGCCGGATTGATACGGCGCGAAGGGCGCGCTCTGGGTCACGCCCGCGACGGTATACCGCGCATCGCCGAGCGTGAAGACGATCGTGCGCCGGTCGCCGCTGGTGACGATCACATAGCGTTGGCCCGGATCGTACGAAAGCGAGGCGCCGAGCTTGCCCAGGAAACGCCCGAGCCCGGGATCGTCGGAGGCGACCGCGGTTTCGCCGCCGCGGTTCTGCGCCTTGGCGAAGATCAAGTTCGTGCCGACGAACCAGAAGCTCTTGGCAGCGGCCTGCGCGGCCGCCGGTCGCGCCCAGCCGAAGCCGAGGGCAGGCAGCAGCACGAGCCCGAGCGCGAAAGCGCCGAGCAATTTACCAGTTCGAGCGGGCCAGCGGTTCGTCCAGCTCAAGATGCCCACCGGGCAACGTCGGCAGGGCCGCCCCCGCAATGAGGACGCGCACTTTCGAGATTCCGGGCAAATCGGTTAAGGTCCAAACTAACGCTTTGAATTCTCCGCTCTCCGCAAAGCTGCCGCCCGGCTGCGACTCCACGTCCTTGCTCAGATCGACGGTCGCCGTATCGCCCGCGATCGTGACCGATCGGGCGATCGTTCCTTGCGGGAAGCGAATGGCTTCGACGCCCGGCACCGGGCCGGCCAATGCCTGTGCGGTCGCATAGAACGCCACGCTCTTGCGGTCTCGGGCCGGTCCTAACGTGACCTTCCATGGTACCAGCGTCTCTCCGTCGGCTTTGCAGTAGTAGACGGTGATAGTATCGGCAGCAACTCGTTTGGGCTGCAGTATCTGCCGATACAAGAAATACGCGATCGCCGCGGCGAGGGCGAGGAGCAACACCGCGCGCAGGGCCTTCATCGGGAAGACCCTTTCGGCGCGGCCCGTCGCGCCTACTGCAGATACTTCTCCACGACGGCGCCCGGGCGCAACTGCACGTCGTCGGGATTCTGTCCGAACTCTTCGCGCGCGCGACGCTGACGCAGCAAGTCGAAGTAGCGATCGAGCTGCACGTTGACGCGCTCGAGGCGCTCGCGATCGGCCGCCGACACGCCGCCCGCCTCAGCCTTTTCGAGCAAGCGGTGTTCTTCGGCGACGAGATCTTCGATATGCTTATGGATATCCGAGTCGTTCATGGCCGACCCTTCGCGCGCCGCGGGCTCGCACCCCGTCGCTCGCGTCAGAACCGTCGCGTCAGCGTCATCGCGAACGCCCTGCCCTGCAGTGCGTACGCGTCGGTGGCGATCGTCTGGTGCAAGCCGCCGTAGGGCACGCCCTGGCCCGTCTGGGTGAATTTGTCGTCGTAGACGTTGGTCAAGTTGCTGCCCGCCAAGCCGATCTCGAAACCGTTGCGCAGCCGGTATCCGAGCCTGCCGCCGAGCGTGGCGAACGGCGGCCGGTTCAACTCGTTGTACGCGCCCTCGTACACCAGGGTCGTGCCGTAAATCAAGCCGCGCGGCGGCGTGGTCGCGAACGTGAAGGTCGCCTTGTGCAGCGGGAATCCGAGCGACTGCTCGCCGTCGAGCAACGAGCCGTTCTGAAAATCGAGCGGAATCGAATTGAGGAACGAACTGCGCACCGCATACGAAGCGCGGAGCGTCGAGTAGGCGCCCAGGTGCTGGACGGCCGAAAGTTCGAGGCCGCGGTAGACGCCGTCGCCGGCGTTGACCGGATAACTGACCGGACACGGCGTGCCGTCCACGGGGGAGACCGATGGTCCGCACGTCGGATCGAGCGGCGGCAGCAGGTTCGAGATCGGCGTCCGCAGATCGACCCGGTAGAGATCCGCCGACACGTCGGTCTGATGCGCTCCGCCGAAGAGCACGCGATCGAAGCCCAGACCGTATTCGGTCGCGCCCACGGGTTTGAGGTTGGGATTGCCGACCGTCAAGTAGCCCCCGTACACCGCAGGCAAAGGATTGGGCACGACCAGTTGCGCGAGCGCGGGCGCTTCGTAGGTCGTGCCCATCGAAACGCGTAACGCGCTGCGCGAATCGGGCTGCCAGACCAAGCCGAAACGCGGATCGAGGTGCGTCCCGAAGAGCGACAGGTTGCTATAGTAGGTCGCGGCGCTGAGGTGCAGTGCGGGCGAAGGCGCATAGGTATAGCGCAAGACGAACGTACGCTGCGCCTGACCGAGATCGAGCGGCTGCACGTCTTGAGCGTTGGGCGCGACACGGCCCGGTGGTACCGGCACGCGCGGCGACGGGGCGGGCCCCTTGGCCACGGGCGGCTCGGTATACGCGTCCTTCTCGAAGAAGGCCGTATCCAAATCCTCGCCCCGCACCTCGTATTGCACGGTCAGATCGCTCTTGGAAAAGCGATGATCGAGTTGCAGCGTACCGTCGCTCAACAGGTCGCGATCGCTATACAAGTACGGCGAGGTGCCCGCGCCCGGTCCGCTGACCGCCTGATCCGCAAGCGAAGAGTATAGCCGCAGCAAGAGCGTGGTCGAGGTGTTCGCCCCCGGATCGTAGGCACCGAGCGGCAACGAGAGGTCGAGACCGTAGCCCGTGTCATGAGAGAGTAATCCCGTGCCGCCGTAGCCGAGGAGTATCGGGATGCCCGCGGGCACTTGCGGCACCGAACCGATGTCGGACGCCGCGGACGACGCACCCGGATACGCGCTCAACGCGGCGGAGAGGTCGCGATAGCTCGTCTGGTCGCGGAACGAAAACTCGACGAACCCGGCGCCCGCCCGGCCGAGCGCATAGCGCAATTTCCCCAATGCCGACGAGTCGAGCGAATTGCTGCCGACGTGTTCGACCTTCGAGCTCGACACGTTGTAGATCGATTGGTTGACCTGGCCGTCGGAACCCTGGCGGTGAAGCGAGAGCGCGTAGCCGAGGCGGCCGCCCGCCGTGCCCGTCGTTTGCAGCGTGCCGCCGAATTGCGCGAACGAACCCAGCGAGAAACGCAGCAGACCGTGCGGATCGACGGTCGGCTCGATCGTCTTAATGTCGATCACGCCGTCGATCGAGTTGGGCGCGACGAACGATGAAGGCGCGACGCCGCGAATGAGATCGATCGAGGAGAAGTCGGCCGGATCGAGCGAGGACAGATCGAAGTCGCCGGTGCTGCCGTTGTTGACCTGATGCCCGTCGATTTCGACGGTCGTGTCGGCGGGATCCGAGCCGCGCAACGCGACCGCCGTCGGTAGGGAGGAGCTGCCGCCGCCCGCCGCATGCACGATCGTCGTCGAATCGTCGTCCTGGAGCACGTCGCTGATCCTGGTCGCGCCCTGGTCCGCGGCGTCGCCCACAGCTATCGTGTTTCTCGCGGTGGACGATGTCGAAAGGGCCGGGTTGGCGGCGGCCGCGACGGATCCGATCGTGGTCAGCGACCGAGCGCGGGAAAGGCTGAAATCAAGGCGGGCGGTATCGCCGGCCCGAACCAGCAGCTTTACCATCGGCGGCGCAGCATACGGCGCCGCATTCGCACCCGCAACGTACGTGCCCGGCGCGACGTCTGCGATGGAGAACGTGCCGTCGGCTGCCGAAAGCGTGACCAGTCGCTCGGGTCCGTCGAGCGTGACGCGCGCGCCCGGCACCGGCGCGTCGTTTGGGCCCGTCACCGCACCCGAGACCGTGCCTCCGGAGGGCTCGGCGGCGAGCCCCGGCATCTGACACAAAAGCGCTAGCGAGGCGCTACAGAGCAGCGACCGCGCAAGGGTGACGAACACTCGCTGTTCTCCGACGGACCGGGACGACATATTCGGCCGTCCCGGCCCGCCTCCCCGTCGGGCGGGGTCAGAAGCGGCGAAGCACCGAGAAGTTGAAGGCGCGGCCCTGGATCGGATAGGCGTCTTGAGGGATCTCTTGGTTGAGGCCGCCGTAGATCACGCCGCCGTTGGGCAGGATGAACTTGGTGTCGTAGACGTCGGTCAGATTCGTGCCCGAGAAGATGTACTCAAAAGCGCCCTTGCGGAAGCCGATGTTCGCGCCGAGCGTCGCGTACGGGCCTTGATTGAGTTCGTTGTAGAGGCCTTCGTACACGAAGTTCAGGCCGTACATCAAACCTTGCGGCGGAGCGGTCACGAGCGTGACCGTTGCCTTGTGCAGCGGCAGTCCCGCGCTCTGTTCGCCGACCACGAGGGTGCCGTCTTGAATGTCGGCCGGCACCTGCGTGAGGTAGGCGCTGCGCACGGCCCAACCGGTGCGCAGGGTGGTCCACGGCCCGAAGTTGTGCCGGGCCGACAGCTCGATGCCTTGATACACGCCGTCGCCGGCATTGACCGGATAGCTCAGGGGGCAGGGCGTGCCGTCGCCGCCTAAGGACACGGGACCGCAATTCGGATCGAGCGGAAGGTTCAACACCGAGGCCGGCTGGCGCAGGTTAACCCGGTACACGTCGGC
Organism: Vulcanimicrobiota bacterium; assembly: GCA_003136655.1. Lineage (GTDB taxonomy): Bacteria > Vulcanimicrobiota > Vulcanimicrobiia > Vulcanimicrobiales > Vulcanimicrobiaceae > Hesperobacter > Hesperobacter lustricola. The sequence goes on along the minus strand of PLFC01000011.1, from coordinate 28,089 downwards.
CGAGACGGACGTCTGGTTCACGCCGCCCTGCAAGATGCGGTCGAAGCCGAGCCCGTATTCCGTCGCCTGGTCCGGCTTGAGATTGGGGTTGCCCACCGAGATGTAATCCCCGACGACGACCGGCAGCGGGTTGGGCACCACGAGTTCGGGCAATTGGGGCGCTTGGAACGTCGTGCCCGCCGAGGCACGCACCGCGGTCTTCGAGTCCGGCGTGAAGACGAAGCCGAAGCGCGGGTCGAGGTAGTTGCCGAAGAGGTTGAGTTGGCTGTAATAGCCGCCGATGGTGAAGTGCAACGCCGGCGTCGGATTGTAGGTGTAGCGCAGCGCGAGCGACGCCTGACGTTGTCCGAGCGGCAACTTCACCAATCCCGGGACCGTGGAATTCTGATCGGTCGAAAACGCGGACTGCGTGGCGAGTCCGCCGGAGTACGGCCGATGCCCGACCGACTGTTCGTTGACGACGCCCGGAATGAAGTCGGTCAGCAACGACTCGTTGCGGATCTCGTACTGCAGGGTCAAGTCACCGTTGCCGATGCGATGGTCGAGTTGTAGCGTGTCGTCGTAGAGCGTGTCGCTGGAATTGAACAGATACGGCGTCGTCTCCGCGCCCGGTCCGACGACCGATTCGTCGACCTGCGAGATGTAGGTGCGCAAGAGCACCGTCGTCGCCGGAATGCCCGTCGAGCCGGGAGAGCCCAGCGGCACCGACACGTCGAGGCCGTAACCCGCATTGTGCGATTGCATGGCGGTGCCGGCATAACTGTCGACGACGGCTAACCCCGGAGCGAGCGTGCCCGCGGGCAGCGCGTCGCCGCTGTCGCCTCCGGCCACCGCATAGTTCGTGAGGCCCGCCGAGAAGTCGCGAAACGCGCTCTGATCGTGGAACGACAACTCGGCGTAGCCGCCGCCGGAATTGCCGAACGCATAGCGCAGTTTGCCGATCGCGGAATTGCCCAGCATCGAACTGCCCACGCTCTGGATCGTGTTGCTGGGCTGATCGTACACGTTCTGGTTGACCTCGCCGTCGGTGCCTTGACGGTGCAGCGAGAATGCGTAACCCAGACGGTTGTCGATCGTGCCCGTCTCCTGCAGCGTGCCGCCGAACGACCCGTACGAGCCGAGGTTGAAACGTTCGAGGCCGTGTTGCACGACGGTCGGCTCGATCGTGCGAATGTTGATCGCGCCGTCGATCGTATCGGGACCCACGAGCGACGAGGGCGAGATGCCCTTAACCAACTCGATGGAGCTGTAATCGGCCGGGTCGAGCAGAGAGAGGTCGAAGTCGCCCGTATTGCCGTTGTTCACCTGGTGACCGTCGATGTCGACGAGCGTCTCGGTCGGGTCGGGGCCGCGAATTGCGACCGAGGTGGGCAGCACCGTGCCAGCGCCGACGGTGTGGAAGAGCGTGGTGTTCGCGTCGTCTTGCAGCACGTCGCTGACGCGCGTAAAGCCCTGATCGGCGTAGGTTTGCGGGTTGATCGTGGTGATCGGCGTCGACGACGTCGAGACGGCCTGGCCGCCGTTGGTCCGCACTTGTCCGATCGTGGTCAACGACGACTCGGAACGCGCCAGCGCAAAGTTGAGGCTGGTCGTGGCGCCGGCCTTGACCTCGATGATGACGACCGCGGGGTCATTGAAGCGCACGGCCCGGGCACGAATCGAATAGGTGCCCGGCGGAACGTTTTGCAGCGAGAAGTGCCCGTCCTTAGCCGAGGCGGCGACGAGAACTTTCCCGGGCGCTTCGAGCGTAACGCTCGCGCCCTGGATCGGACGCCCGTCGAGGCTCGTGAGCACGCCGGCCACGGCACCAGCGGCCGCCGCCTGCTGCGCGAAAACGCGAACGGGGGAAAGGAGCGCGATGAACGTGGCGACGCAGAGCGCGCGACGCACGAACGTAGACGACATGAACCAGTCTCCGGTAACGGTGATGTTGGCGGCTCGCGCGGCGCGCGAGCGCGCGCCGTTAAGCCGGGACGGGCAGTGCGGCGACCGGGCCCGGCGGGGCCCGGTTCGCGCGCGTACACCGGACGAGCGCTGCGGGGACGCGCGGACGGTCCTGCGTGTTGGAGGCCACGAGGATCCGCGACGCACGCACGACGAGACGTGCCAGGCGTACGAACGCTTCCACCACTCGGACGATCGAGCGGTGGAATCTTGAAAGAAACGCGATGAGCTTGCGCGTGCCGAGCGCGGCTGCGACCGCAAATGCGATCGTCAGGCCGGCGCCGAGCGGTATCGAGCCGCCCAGCAAATCGCCCACGTCGTCGACGCCGATGCCGGCGAACGACGCGTCGAGCCACGCCATGCCCAGAAGCAGCGGCAGCGCCGCCGCCGTCACGACCAGCACGAACGCGAGCGGACCGAGCGGCAACGCCGAGCCGAGCGCTGCGCGTAACGCGCCGCGAGAGCCCCGCGTCTCCGCCAACGTCGCCCGTACCAGCGCCCACAGGCCCGCGCACGCCAGCGCGGCGAGCCCGATCGAGGCGAGCCAGCGCGAACCGTGGGCCGGCGCGTCGTAGGTGTCGTGCGCGAGGACGTAATCGCCCGCCACGTCGATGGCGACGTGGGCACACAGGGCGGCGAGAAATGCCGCGGCCAGCGGCACCCCAAGGCGCAACGCGAGACCGTTCAAGGTGAGACGTCCACCACGAAGGTTCGACACGGCGCGGCTTCCGTTCGCCTCGCCTAGCCCGATTCCCGGCCGTCCGGCAGATATGCGCCGAGTAGCCTGCGCGCGTTGCCGCCGAGGATCCCAGCGAGCGCGGCGTGGCTCAGGCCGAGGGCTTCCAAGCCCGCTCGCTCGCGGGGGTACGGATAGGGAATGTTCGGGAAATCGGTGCCGTAGAGCACGCGCGTCGCATGCCGCTCGAGGTCGGCGGCGCGCACCGTACCGTCGACGGGCGACCCGTGCGCCAACACCATCGTGGTATCCAGATGCAGGTTGGGCAGGCTCTCCATCGCTTCGAAATAGCGTTCGGTGTCCGGCGAGCCCATGTGCGCCACGATGAATTGCAAGCCGGGCCGTCCCTCCAGCACGCGCGCCACCCGCTGCGCGCCGGCGCGCGTGTCGTACACCCAGGGAATCGGGCCGATGTGCGCCAGCACGATGCCGCGCCGCCGCTCGATCTCGGCGAAAATCGGTTCGAAGCGCGGATCGTCGATCGCCTGCCGTTGCACGTCTTCGTGGATCTTGAGGCCGGCGCAGCCCGCATCCAAAGCCGCGACCAGGTCGCCGAGCGGATCGGGATCGTCGAGGTGCACGGTGGCGAGCGGAATGCCGAAGCCGCCCAACTCGCGCGCCGTCGCGGCGAGCCAGGCATTGAGTTCCGCGGCCATGCCCGGCTTGTGTGCGTAACTGCAGAAGACGAAATGCTCGACGCCCTGGGCGCGCATGACCGCCGCCACGTCGCCGGGCTCGCTGGGCTGGGCCGAGAGATCCCAGGACGAGCGCTCGGCGAACCAGCGCCGGATCGCTGCGAAAAGCCGCGGCGGGTGCAGGTGCGTGTGGACGTCGATCACGCGGCCTTTGCTTGCCGGACCGGACGTCCGCGCCCTCTCCGCGGCCAAGCCGACGTTCCGCACAGGAGCACGGGCAAGCAATGGCCGATTGCCCGCTCATGAAGTGGCTCGCACCCGGACTGCGCGTGCCCGCGGAACTGCATGCCGCGGGCAAAGCCGCGCGTTCTCAGGCGAAGCGCACCGATCACGCCGCGGCGCCCGATGCAGCGCCGCGCGACGCACTCGCCGTGCTACGGGCAACCGATGCGACCCGCGTCCCCGGGCTACTCCCGATCCGTTACGGCCGGATGGCCGTTTCCCCGTTTACGTTCTATCGCGGCGCGGCGGCGGTGATGGCGCACGACCTGGCCGGTACGCCGGTCTCGGGCATTCGCGTCCAGTGCTGCGGCGACGCGCACCTGTCCAACTTCGGCGGCTTCGCCACGCCCGAACGCAACGTCGTCTTCGACGTCAACGATTTCGACGAAACCGCCCCGGGCGCGTGGGAATGGGACGTCAAGCGGCTGGCCGCCAGCGTCGAAATCGCCGGCGACACGATCGGGTTCAAGCGCGCGCAGATCGACGCCGCCGTCGCCGGGTGCCTTGCCGCTTATCGGACGCGGATGGCGCAGTTCGCGGTCATGTCGACGCTCGACGTGTGGTACGACCGCGTCGACGAAGCGGCGCTCGCCGCAGCCATCAACGCCTCGAGCCCGAAGTCGGGCGCAAAGACGGCAACCAGTTCGAGCGTCTTTCCCGACATCGAAACCGCGAGCGACGGATCGCTGCGCTTCGTCGACGCGCCGCCGCACGTCTATCACGACGAGTCCGAGTTCTCGCTGGAGCTCGCCGCCGGAGCGTTCAAAACGTACGCGCGAACGCTGCCGATCGAACGGCGCGCGCTCTTCGAACGCTTCCGCTTTGCCGATGTCGCCATCAAGGTCGTCGGGGTGGGCAGCGTCGGCACGCGCTGTTTGATCGCGTTGTTCGTGGCCGGAAGCAACGACCGGCTGATCTTGCAGATCAAAGAAGCCGGCGAGTCGGTGCTCGAACCCTACGCCGGCCGCGTTCCGTTCAAGCAACACGGCGAGCGCGTCGTGGTCGGGCAGCACCTTCTGCAGTTCGCGAGCGACGTATTCTTGGGTTGGACGCACACGAGCGACGGCCACGACTACTACGTCCGGCAGTTACGCGACCTCAAGACGTCGGCCGACGTCGACCGCATGGATGCCGGGCAATTCGCGGGCTACGTCGCCTTGTGCGGCCGGGCGCTGGCGCGCGCGCACGCCAAGGGCAGCGGCCTCGCCGCAGCCATAGCGGGCTACCTCGGCCGCGGCCCGGCGTTCGACGAGGCCGTGGCCCGTTTCGCGCGCGCCTATGCCGAAGTCAACGCGCGCGACTACGCGGCCTTACTCGACGCGATAAAGCGCGGCGACGTCCCGGTTACACATTGATGCGATAATGTTGGTTCGCATCGATGCACGCCGAGCCGGCCGCATTGTAGCCCGCGAGCCCAAAGACCAACTGCGTCGTGCCCGCCGGGGCTTCGGAAGAGCGCTGAAACGTGTAGATGAACGTAAACGCCTGCCCCCCGGCGAGCGGCGGGATACCCTTGCTGCCGACCTTTCGGCCGCTCTGGTAGATCGTGACGGATTGCAGCGCGTTGCCGGGCTGCTTCGAGGACGAGGCATTGCGCACGGTGACGGCGACCCGCACGTCGTTGAGACTGCCGTCGTGCATCGCGCCCTTCGAGACGACACGGGTGATGGTGATGTCTCCGGGAGCGCAGGCGGCGGTCGCCTGACCGACGGCGCTTGCGCCGAGCAGCGCCGTAAATACGAGCGTACGTACCATGATTCAGTCCTTCCCCACAGATGGGGTTACAAACGATCCGCGAATGCCGCGGCTACATTTCTCCGCTGGACTTTGCCCGTCGCCGTGCGCGGAATGGCATCGACCACGATGACCCGGCTAGGCACTTTGAACGAGGCGAGCCGGCCGCCCGCATAGGCCAGGATGTCGGCCACCTGCGTCGCCGGATCGCGCAACACGAGCGCCGCGGCTACGGCCTCGCCGTATTTTTCGTCGGGAATTGCGAACGCGCAGGCCTCGGCGACGCCCGGATGCGAGAGCAGCGCATCGTCGACCTCGACGGGCGAGATCTTTTCGCCCGCGCGATTGATCAATTCTTTCAAGCGCCCGACCAACGTCAAATAACCCGCTTCGTCGAGCACGCCGTAGTCGCCCGTGCGGAACCAACCGTTGATGAAGGCCACCTCGTTCGCGGCGGGATTGTTGTGATAGCCCGCCGTGACGTTGCCGCCGCGCACCGCAACCTCGCCGACGGTGCCCGTCGGTTGCACGTCGCCTGCTTCATCGAGGATGCCCACCTCGACGAAGGCACCGACGCCCACCGAACCCGGCCGCCGCTCGCCGTCGAGCGGATTGGCCGCCATCTGATGCGATGCTTCGGTCATCGAATACGCCTCGATGACCGGCACGCCGAAACGCGCTTCGAGGCGCTGCATCTCGCTCGCCGGCAGCGGGGACGAACTCGAGCGCATGAAGCGCAGGCCGTGTTCGCCCGGACCGGGCGCGGCATCGTCGTCGGCGCGCAGCAAGAGCGTGCGATAAATGGTCGGCACGGCGCTGACCACCGTCGCACCGGTCGCCGCAACGGTCGGCCAGAAGGCGCTCGCCGAAAAGCGCTCGGGCACGACCACCGTACCGCCCGCCGCGAGCACCGCCAGCGTCGAAAACACCAAACCGTGGACGTGAAAGAGCGGCATCACGCACAGCGACACGTCGCTCGCCGTCAGCGAATACCAGCGCACGATGTTGTGTGCGGAAGTCGTGAGGTTACCGTGGGTCAGGGGCACGCCCTTGGGCCGGCTCGTCGTGCCGCTCGTGTGCAGGAAGAGCGCGACGTCACCGTCCTGCGCGCGTCGTTCGTGCGTGCCGTTCGCGAGCACGCCGTCCACCAAGGGAGCGCCTTGGGCATCGAGCGCGAGGTCGACGACGGGAATCGAAAGCGTGGCTGCGGCGGCGCGCGCGGCGGGCACCGTGCCGGGCGCGAGCAGGATCGCGCGCGGCGCGATGTCCTCGAGATAGAAGCGAAACTCTTCTTCCGTATAGGCGCTGTTGAGCGGCGCGAAGGTCGCGCGCGCGCCCGCCGTGGCAAAGAACGCGGCCACCACCTCGAGTCCGTTGCCGAACGATGCCGCAACCCGGTCGCCCGGTTCGATGCCGCGCGCGGCGAGCGCCGCGCCGAGCGCGTGAGCCGTGCGCTGCACCGAGGCGTAGTCGAGGCTGAGCCCGCCGGGAACGACGAGGGCCGGGTGGTGCGTAGCGCCCGCGGTAAGCAGATCGTCGAGAATCATCCCTGCGCGATTCCCTCGGCGTAACGCGGCGTCCCTTCGTAGGCGGCTAGACCCTCGCGTTTCCCGCGCATCGGCTTGATCACGAAGAAGGCCAGCAAAGCCGCGATCAGGTTGAGCGCGATGGCGATTTCGAAGACGGGCGTCCAACTGCCGGTGCTCTCCTTTAGCACGTTGCCCAGCGGCACCAGGAGCGCCGCCGTGCCTTTGGCCGTGTACAGAAAGCCATAGTTCGTGGTGGCGAATTTCTTGCCCCACGTATCCGCGCTCAGCGACGGGAAGAGGCTGAAAATTTCGCCGTACGCGAAGAACAGCAGACCCGAGAGCAACACGAAGAGCAGCGGATTCGCGGCGAACTTGATCATCATGAAGATCGACAGCGCTTCGAGGCTGAAGGCCAGCAGCATCGTGTTCTCGCGCCCGATCCGGTCGGAGATCCAGCCGAACGTGGGCCGGGCCAAGCCGTTGAGCACGCGGTCCATCACGAGCGCCCATTGCAATGCCGGCAAGGTGAAGGCCAAGAGCGAGACCGGCACCTCGTCGACCTTGAAGTCTTTGGCGATCGGCGCCAGTTGCGCCGAGGCCATCAGTCCGCCCGCGGCCACGCAGAGCATGGTCAGGTACATCACGTAGAAGAGCGGCTGGCGCAACATCTGCGTGGGCGTAAAGTCGCGCGCGCTTTGCAGCACCTGCTTCGAGGTCGAGACGAGCGTCATCTCGCCCGGACGCGGCGCGCGCAAGAGCAGCCCGATGAGCGCCAGCGCGCCGCCCTGCACGAGACCGAACACCAGAAACGTGTGCTGAAAACCGCTGTGCTTGATCATCTCGGCCATCGGCACGATGGTCAGCGCCGCGCCCGCGCCGTAACCGCCCGCGGTCAAGCCCGCGGCCAGACCGCGCTTATCCGGAAACCACTTCAGCGCTTGACCGACCATCGCGCCGTACACGATGCCGCCACCCACGCCGCCGACGGCCGCCGCTACGTAGAACGCGCCGAGCGAGGTCGCGACCGAATCGAGACCCCACGAGAGCGCTACGAGCAAGCCGCCGGCGAGCGTGATGCGCGCGGGACCGAACCGGTCGATGAGGAAGCCCTCCGCCGGCACGAACCACGTTTCCACGAAGATGAACGTGGTGAAGGCCACCTGGATCGCGGCTTTCGACCAATGGAACTTGTCTTGAATCGGGTTGACGAANNAGCGTCCAGCCGTACTGGAGGTTCGCGATCATCACCATCGCGACGATGCCCAGGAACAGCTGCAGCCAGCGATTGCGCAAGGGGCTCGAACCGGCCGAGCCGGCGGACACGTCGCTCAAGGGCGCTCCTCAAAGAAGGGCGTCGGAAGCCGGGCGGAAACTGACGCCGCGGCGGGAGCCCGTCTTTCCAAGAAAGTTTCCTTCCGCTCCTTCATTACGCCTCATGCCCGCCGGGAGATCGTGTGAACCAAGAGCCCAACCCCCTGCGCTTCGCCGTGATCGGCGCGGGTGCGATCGGCGCCTATGTCGGGGCCGCGCTGGCCCGTGGAGGCGCCGAGGTGACGCTCGTTGCGCGCGGCGCGCATCTCGCCGCCATGCGCGAACACGGCGTGCGGGTCGAGAGCGCGCGCGGCGACTTCACCGCGCACCCTGCGGCCACCGACGACATCCGCTCGATCGGTCCGGTCGACGTGGTGATCCTCGCGCTCAAAGCGCATCAGATCGAACCGATCGTCGACGATCTCCGCTCGCTGTATCACGCGGACACAGCCGTCGTCGCGATGCAGAACGGCATACCGTGGTGGTACTTCTTCCTCAACGGCGGCCCGCACGAGGGCTACGTCGTGCGCAGCGTCGATCCGAACGGCCGCCTCGCCGCAGCGATCGAGCCCGAGCGCGTCGTGGGCTGCGTCATCTATTCGTCCACGGAAATCGTCGCGCCCGGGGTGATCAAGCACATCGAGGGCACGCGCTACAGTTTAGGCGATGCGGCGCCGGGCATCTCCGCCCGCACGCAACGCATCGCTGATGCCTTCATCGCCGGCGGCCTCAAGGCGCCGGTCGAGCCCAACATCCGGCCCGAGATCTGGCTCAAGCTGCTCGGCAACGCCGCGTTCAACCCGATCAGCGCGCTGACGCGCGCCACGCTCGTGGAGATGACCGACGATCCGCTCATCGAGCCGATGGTCGAAGGCATGATGCGCGAAGCGGTCGCGGTGGCGGCCGCGCTCGACGTCGAGATCCCGGTCTCGATCGAAAAACGCATCGACGGCGCGCGCCGCGTCGGCGCGCACAAGACGTCGATGCTGCAAGACCTCGAGGCGCGCAAACCCTTCGAACTCGACGCGCTCACCGGCGCCGTCGTCGAACTCGGCCGCCTGACCGGCACGCCCACGCCCGCCACCGCGCAAGTCTACGCGCTCACGAAGCTCCTGGAGAAATCAGCCCTCGCGGGACGGTAAAGACACGCTCAACGAGCGTTGGACTCGGTCGATTACATAAAGGCTTCACCGACCGCAACGCACCGAAAAATTCCGGGTGCAGCGGACCTAGCGCGAGCGGCCGCGGTAGTGAAAATGATACGCGAGGCCGCCCGCGACCGGTTCGCAGCGGAAGATCTCGGGCTCGAAGCGGCGATTGTTCATTTGACGCAGGGCCGCGCCTTCGAAGGGCCGGGAGACGTTCGAGCCGAGCAAACCGAGGGACGAAACATCGCCCTTGCTCGTGAGCCCGACCAGAATCACGACCGTGCCCTGTTCGCGCGGCACGCTATCCGACGAGTGGAGGTGCTCGGGTGCGTCCATCTGCGCGCGGCGATATGGCACGATGCACGTCGGCTCGCTCTCTTGACGCTTAAACGCAACCTCGAGCGGTACCCCGAGCTTCGCATCGACGGCACTCGTCTCTCCGCGAAGCGCGTCCGCAGCCTTCGCCGATGCGTTGGCCTTTGCGTATCCCGAGGTCAAGCATGCCGAGTCGGCGCCGAAGTCCAGCGTCGCAGCTTCGATCGACTCGCCGGCCGGTAAGCGAAAGAGAATGGGACGCGTCCGAAAGGGCGTCAGTACGTCCTCCGCGTCGCTCTTTGCGTCGCCGCCCTGCTCGAAAGCGATCGCACGCAGATCCAGCGTGTACGATTTGCTTGCGGTGTACAGGGTCGCCACGGTGCTCAGGGGCTCCGAGCTCCACGACTCGACCTGCATCGCGTGGAGGCCCGGCTGGGGAATATCCACGATGGCGTCGATGCGCACGTAACAGGTCACCACGGCTTGGTCGGCGGCCCGAAGCGGGGTCGGCGTCGATGCAGCCAAAAGCGCGGCGAGTCCCAAGAGCGCCCCGGCACGCGTCCGAAGAAAAGAAAACATGGCCCAGCCGCACTTCAACGCGGCCGGGCCAATCCTTACCGGGGCCGTCGGTCCGCCGCTTCAGTGCCCGAACTTGAGCCCTACGTTGAACGTCCGCGGCGCGGCGAAGTGGTTGCCTTGCGCGTTCAGCAGCGTCACGTAATACCGGTCGTTGAAGATATTCGAGATGCGGGCGGTGACCGCGGCGTCTTTGCCGACGGCAAACCCCTTCTCGGCTGCGAAGATCGTGTGGGGCGTCGCCTTGCAGTCGGCGGTCAGAGGCATGCAGACGATCGAGGAGAGGCCCGAACCGTACTCCATGTCCCCTGACACCCAGCCGCCGCGCGTGTCGTTGAGCAGGAAGCCGCTGGTGATGCTCCAGCGCTGCTCGTGATCGGCGGGCGTGAATATCGTCGGTTGACCGAAACACGGGGCGAGCAGTTGCGTCTCACAGCCCGAGTTGAGCGAGATCGTGTGGTTGACGTTGGCGTAGACGCGACCGCCGCGCGCCAGCGGTTGCACGTAGTCGATCGTCTCGGCCGAGAGCCGCCCTAAGGAGTAATTGATGTCTTGATGCAGCGCGGTCACGCCGACTTGGGTGTCGTCGATCAGATCGTTGGCGTTTTTCTGCCAGACGCGAAAGCCGACTTGGCCCGGTCCGAAGGGCACGTGGCCGCCGAACTCGAGTTGGGTGTCGCGCTCGGGTTTGAGGTCGAATTGCGCGACCGTCGACTGCAGCGGCAAGTTGAGCAACTGCGCCGCCTTCGGGTCGACGTTCTCGTACGAGAACGGCTCGAAGAAACGCCCGACGTAAGCGTACACCGATGCGCGCGGTGAGAAAAAGTGCGTCAGTTTCAGCCGCGGGCTGAAGCCCCCGAAACCCTGCGCGAAATCGGTCGACCGGATCGTGAAGAAGTCGTAGCGCATGCCGTAGTCGGCTTCCCACGCATTCGAGATTCGCCAACTGTCCTGCACGTACGACGTATACTGGTTCCCGACGTTGGGGTTGTCGTCGATCACCGATGTGGGCGCGTCCGGTGCGCTCGGCGTGACGATCGGCGCCAAGAAGTTGTCGGGCTGGAGCGTCACGTCGTAGAGCTTGTCGACACGGGTGAGGTCGTATCCCAAACCCGCGCGCAGCTCGTGCTTGCCGTAATGCTCCACGAGATCCGTATTGAAGATATAGTCGAGCGACGTCTTATCATCGTACAAAGAATAGGCGCACGTCGTCGGCAGATAGTTCTTGGTGCTCAGCGCGTTGGCGCAATCGGTCGACGTGCCGCCGTTGCCGAAGGGCGGCGGGATGACGTTGAGCGCCTCGCCGTAGGTCCAGTCGTTGTCGGGATCGCCGAAATCGCGAATGTGCGAAACCTTGAAGGCCGGACCGATGCTCAGCGATCCCGTCTGCCCCAGCGGATGGCGAAACTGCGCGCTGAGAAACGTGTCCTCTTGCGTCTCGTTGTCGTCGGTCGACGCGGGTTCGCCGTAGTTGATGTCGTTGGGAATCTGAAACGTCTGGAAGCTATGAATGAAGGTGATGTCGGTGAAGTTATTGTGCCCGTTGGGCAGGGTGAAGCGCACGAACTGGTTGGCGTCGCTGCCGTTGTTGTGCGGCGAGGCGAAGTCGGGAGGATCGAGCGCGCGATTGGTCTGCGAGTTGCGCATGGCCACGTCGAACCCGCCGCCGCCGGCGAGGGGCGCATGGTACCCGAGCGCCTGATCGACGGTGCCGTAGGAGCCGTAGTCGAGGCTCCCGTTGAAGCCCGCCGGTCCGGTGCCGGCGCGCGTCGTGATGTTCAACACGGAGCCGAAGCGCAAGCCGTACTGCGCCGGATACGCGCCCTCGATCACGTCGAGAAATGAGATGTCGTTGGGGTCGATCTCGCTGCCGATCTCGCGGTTGAGCGCTTGCGGAAGCGGCACGCCGTCGACGATGTAATCGACCACGCCGTGGTCGCCGTTCATGTGCACCACGCCGTTGGCGCCGCGCGCGGTGCCGGGCAACTGGATCAGCGTCTCGGGGAAACTATTGCTCGACGGCGCGCGGGCCAAGTCGGTGGCGTTGAGCACCACGTCGGCGCCGCTGCCCCGCACCGGCGTCGAACGCGCCACGACCACCTTACCGACCTGTTTGAGCACCGAGAGCGGAATCATGACGTTCGCGCCGCCGCTGCCCAGGTCGACGTCGAGGGCGCCGTCGAGATTGTCGCCCGCCTGCGCGCGTACCTCGTATGTCCCGAGTTGGAGCGAGGGCAGCGAAAAGCGGCCCTGTTCGTCGGTGGTGAGTTTGAAGGTTTGCCGGTTGCCGGTGACCGTCACGGTCGCTTTGGCCACCGGTTTTCCGGCGTTGGTCACGATACCGTTCAGCGCTGCCGTCGAACCGGCGGCATTCGCCGAGCGCGCGAAACACAGCGCCAAAGCGAACATCAAAAGCGCGCAGCCGAGGCGGCGCAACACGGAACTCGTCATGAAATCCTCTCGAACGAAGGGAGCAGCAAGGGCGCGCGACCGGTGGGTCGCGGCGCGATCCGAGGCGCGTTACGCCGTCAGAAGATCGGAGAAGTTGCTACACCCGGCGGAGGACGATAGCGAAAGGCAAAGGCCGTACGACGCCGCGAGGCACGCAGCGCGACGCGNNCACGCCGACGACGACATCGCCGGCGCCCAGCGGCGAGCCTTCGCCGACTTGGGTGATCGCGAAGAACGCGAACTGTGCGGCAAAAGATAAGGCGACGAAGCCCAAGCCCTCGCCCTTGAACGGGAGCGCGTCGACGACGGCCGCGATCCGTCCGCGCCGGTCGGCGCGCGGCACTGCGCGCAGGCCGACGACCAGCGCGACGAGCGAAGCGAAGGCCACGAGCGCGATCGCGCCGAGATACTCGTGCCGCGCCGAGAACGCGAGCGCGGCGCCGTCGTGCCAGCCCAGGCCGGCAAACTCCGCGGTGAGGTGCGCCGCGATGCCCAAAGGCGCCGTAAGCGCAAAGAAGAGCAGCATCGCCGTCGCCGGCGACACCCCGCGCGAACGCTTCGCGAGCGGGAGCCTCATGGGGCCCGAGATTCGCAAGCGAATTGCAAATACCCCTGCACGCAGGCAGGTGAGTGACGGCGCGGAGCGACACACCCACGAGGCGGGACGGCCGCGCGAGTTTTTAGTTCGCGCCGGTTTGCTTCATGCCGAACTCACAACTCCGAGGTACCCTAAGCCGAATGACCGAGGAAATTCCCGCCGCGTTGAACTTGGGCGAGGCCCGTCTGACGAAGCCGAAACCCAAGTGGTCGACCGGCATCGCGCTCGGCCTCATCCACCTCGGAGCGTGCGCCGCCTTTCTGCCGATGTTCTTCAGTTGGCAAGCCGTGCTGGTCGCCTTCGTGCTGTACTACCTCACCGGCGGCGTGGGCATCACGTTTTGCTTCCACCGCCTGCTGACGCACCGCAGCCTGGTCGTTCCGAAGTGGCTCGAGTACGGGACGGCGATCGTCGGAACCCTGGCGCTCCAGGGCGGCCCGATCGACTGGGTCGCGACCCATCGCGCTCACCATGCGTACTCCGACACCGAACGCGACCCGCACAACGCGCGCCGCGGATTCTGGTGGAGCCACGTGCTGTGGCTCTTCGCGCCGAATCCGGCGCGCTTGACCCCCGCCGAGGAAGTGCGCTTCGCGCCCGACCTCGCCAAGGATCCGTTCTACCGCATGCTCGACAAGATCCCGTTGCTGCTGCAGATCGCGCTGGGCGTGGGCCTGTTCTTACTCGGCGGCTGGCCGTTCGTGGTGTGGGGCATCTTCGTGCGCCTGGTGGTGACGTACAACGTAACCTGGTTCGTGAACAGCGCGGCGCACCTGTTCGGCTACCGCACCTACGATGCCAGCGACCTCTCGACCAATAACTGGTGGGTTGGCTTGATGGCTTGGGGCGAGGGCTGGCACAACAACCACCACGCCTTCCCGTTCTCGGCCCGCCACGGCCTCGGCCGGAAAGAGTTCGACATGACCTGGATCACGATCCGGCAGCTCGAACTCCTCGGCCTCGCAAAAGACGTGAAAGTGCCGACGCCGGCCATGCTGACCCGCGCGCTCAACCGGAAGCGGATGTCCGCCGCCGAGGACGTCGCCTAAGCCGTCGGGCTCGGGCCGCTCGTCTTAGGAGCGGCGCGCCTCGCCGGCGCGGTAACGATAGACGATGCGGCCCTTGGTCAGATCGTAGGGCGACATCTCGAGATCGACCCGGTCGCCCGGCAGAATNNTTCGACGGCTCGGCGACGGGCCGTGGGCCCGGGGGTCCTTTGAACGAACGGCGGCCGGCTACGGTCGACTCACTTTACTGACGGTCATCGGGATCAAGTCTACCCGATTCAGGTGAAAACGCAAAGGGCTTCGGCGGGGAAACGGTCCGGATGAGAATTGCGTTGAGCGAGGCGTGAGACACCTCGTTCGGTCCTCTACCGTGGCCGCGACGGCCGCCGCCTTGCTCGCGCTCACGCCGTTCGCCGCAGTTCCGGCGCTCGCCGACCAGGCGCAGCCCAACCCCGGCGTCGCGCGCATCAGCCTCATCGACGGCGACGTCGGCGTGCGCCACAGCGACGCGGGCGACACCGTGGCGGCGGTGCTCAACGCCCCGCTCCTGGCCGGCGACTACCTTTCCACCGGCGATTCGGGCTCCGACGCCGAACTCCAAGTCGACGCCGCGACCCTGATCCGCGTGGGCTACTCGACGCAGTTGCGCTTCACCAAGCTCGACAGCGGCGAACGGGTGGCCCAACTCGCGCAGGGCACGATCGAGGAACGCGTCTTCCAAGGCGGCACGCCGGTCGCCATCGACACGCCGTCGGTCACGATCCGGCCCCAGGGCGCCGGCGCCTACCGCATCGGCGTCGCCGACGACGGCAGCGCCCAGGTCACGGTCCGCTCGGGAACGCTCGACATCCTCACGCCGCAAGACCATCAAACCCTGGCCGCGGGCCACTCGGCGAACGTTTCCGGCGACACCGACAAGCCGGCGATCGAGGTCGTCGACGAAGTGGCCAAGGACGATTTCGACGCCTTCAACGAAAAGCGCGACGCCGCCGTCGGGCCCGCGCTGGCCGACTCGCCGTTGCCCCCGGCGATGGCGTACGACAACTACGATCGATACGGCCAGTGGGTGCAGGATCCGCAATACGGCCAAGTCTGGGCGCCCACCGAGCCGCCGGGCTGGACGCCGTACAGCAACGGCCAGTGGACCTGGGAGGGCGGCTACGGCTGGACCTGGATTTCCTACGACCCCTGGGGCTGGGGGCCATACCACTACGGCCGCTGGTTCCTGAGCCCGTCGTACGGCTGGTGCTGGTACCCGCCGCAGCAGCCCGCCGTCGCGGTTTGGTCGCCTGCACTCGTGGCCTTCGTGGGCTTCGGCGGTGGGCCGGGCGCCGGCATCGCCGCCATCGGCTGGGTGCCGCTCGCGCCGCGCGAGCCCTTCTACCCCTGGTACGGCTGGTCGGGCGGCGTCTTCGCGGCCTCGACCACCGTCAATGTGGTCAACGTCAGCAGCGTCACCTACGTCAACCGGTTCTACGGCCGGCAGGTCACGATCGATCGTTGGCAGGCCGGCAGCTTCGGGCATCCGGCGCACATAACGCCGACGGACTGGGAAGACGTGCAGGTCGTGCACGGCGCGCTGCCCGTGGTGCCGACGCGAGCCAACCTCCGCTTCTCGAACAAACCGGCCCCCGTGCAACTTGCGAAGGCGCCGATCTCGCGACCGCGCTTCGCCACGCTGAGCCAGCCGGCCAAGACCGTGCCGTTCGAACAAGTGCGCAGCTCGCTGGAGACGCACGTTCAGTCGCCCGAACGTGCTCCCGGCGCGCAGCAGCCGGCGCCGGCGGGCAATGCCTGGGATCGCTTCGACCGTCCGCGTCCCGCCGGCGAATCCGGCGCACCAGGTTCGGCGTCGCAGACGAACTCGCCGCACGGAACCGCTCCGCAGAATACGTACCACGGCGCCGGCCAGGCGCCGGCCGCCCATGGCTCCCCCGCGCCGCAGCACAAGAGCACGAAGCCGCCGCCGCAGAAAAAGGACGACGACACAAAGAAGCAGTGAGGCGTGAACTCGTCTTCTGCTTCTCACCCGCTGCGCGTCGCCGTCGTGGGCTCCGGCCCGTCCGGACTCTTCGCGGTCGATTCGCTCTTGCGCACGGCGCCGCAGCCGGTCGGCATCGACGTCATCGAACGTCTGCCCACGCCGTATGGGCTCGTGCGCTACGGCGTCGCGCCCGATCATGCCAAGATCAAATCGGTCATCACGACCTTCGCCAAAACGCTTTCCGACGAACGCGTGCGCTTCTTGGGCAACGTCGCGTTCGGACGCGATCTCACGCTCGACGCTGCGCTGCGTTTCTACGATGCGGTGATCTTCGCGGTGGGCGCGCCCAACGACCGCGCCCTCGGCATCCCGGGCGAAGATCTGCCGGGCAGCATGTCGGCCACCGAGTTCGTCGCCTGGTATAGCGGCCATCCCGATGCCGCAACGCGCGAGATCGCGTTGCACGCTGAAGCGGTCGCGGTGATCGGGGCGGGCAACGTAGCCATCGACGTGGCGCGCATCTTGGCCAAACACGTCGACGAACTCAAGCCGACCGACATTCCGCACCACGTGCTCGACGCGCTCGAAGCCAGCCACATCAAAGACATCTATCTCATCGGCCGGCGCGGCCCGGCGCAAGCGAAATTCACCACTGCCGAATTACGCGAACTGGGCGAACTGACCAACGCCGACGTGATCCTCGATCCGGCCGACCTGGAACTCGATCCCGCCAGCGCCGAGGCCGTGGAGTCGAAGCAGATCTTGAAACGCAACCTCGACGTGCTGCGCGACTTCGCCGCGAAGCCGCAGTCGGGCAAGCCGCGCCGATTGCATCTGCGCTTTCTGACGTCGCCCGTCGAAATCGTGGGAACGACGGCGGTCGAAGCGCTCGTCGTCGAGCGGAACCGTCTCGACGAACTGGAGAACGCGGTCGGCACCGGCGCATTCGAAACGATACCGGTGCAGATGATCTTCCGCGCGGTCGGCTATCGCGGCGAACCGCTCGCGGGCTTACCCTTCGATGCCAAGCGCTACGTGATCCCGAACGACGCCGGACGCGTCCTCGCCTCGCCCGGAAAGCCGTTGACCGGCGCCTACGTGGCCGGCTGGATCAAACGCGGCCCCACCGGCGTGATCGGCACCAATAAAGCCGATGCGGCCGAGACCGTGCGTTCGCTGCTCGCCGATCTGCCCGCGCTGCCGCGCGCCGCCGAGCCCGACCCGGCTGCGGTCGACCGTTTCCTCGAAGCGCGCGGCGCGCACGTGGTGGCCTGGCACAATTGGCTCGAGATCGACGCTCACGAGATCGAACTCGGCCGCGAGCACGGCCGGGAGCGTACCAAGGTGGTGGCCTACGAGGCGCTGCTGCGACGCCTGCGCGAAGCGCGCGAACGCGAGGCCCGCCCGGTTTCGTAAGTAGCGCGAGGGCGCACGCCGATAACCGGAATGATGTTCCGGTATCAAAGCCAGGGCTCGCACCTGCTCTCGTTTTTGGTCACGGCCTTCGGGCTGCTGATCGTCGGCGTGCCGTTCTATTTCATCGTGCTGCGCCAAGGCTGGGCCGGCGTCATCGCGATGCCCTACGCCATTCCGATCGCAGCGGTGGCGCTGGCCATCATCGTCGCGATCGGACATCGCATCGGCGGCACCTCCACGCTCTCGTACCGGATGCCGGTGCGCCGGGGCAATGCCGGCGGCGGCATCGTCGCCGGGCTGATCCTCGTAGCCGCGGGCATTTTCATGTCGTTCAAGGCCGGCGCCGACACGCACCGCTATCAGAACGATCCGAGTTGCAGCGCCGGTTTTGCGGGCGCGGGCGTGCCGGGCGGCTGCCGGCTCGAACACATGAAGATCACGGCCACCTACGCGTGCGGCAGGCACGATAACTCCTCGTGCCTTACGCTCGAAAGCGCCGACGGCTCGCTGAGCAACGTTTCGCTCGCGCGCAACATTCGCGGCAACGTCTACCGCGGCGCTCGCGACGACGGCGACCGGCTGGCCGAGGTGCAATACTTCGACGGACGGATCGTCGAGGTCGAAACGCGTTCGGGCCTGCTCGCCACCACGAACTTGCCGCTCGAGAGCGAGAAGTTTTGGACGCTGATGGGCCTGGTCGGGGGATTCTTCGGTCTCGTCGCCGCGGCCGTGGTCATGGTGCGCGGGATCTTTTGAGACGCGCGCGCCGAGGGCGCGACGTTTATTCCAAGCCGGTGAGCACCAGCGCGCCGCCGACGGCGACGCCGTCCTCGGCGAGCGCGACGATCAGATCGGGCAGATGCANNACGTCGCCGTCGTACGGCTCGGCCAGCGTCATGCCGCAGTAGGCGCCCGAGACCAAGCGGATCCCGAAGGCCGGCGGAATCAGCCGCGACGGCGTTGCCGGCAACTTGTCGGCCACCAACTCGCCCGCCGCGAGAAAGGCCGCGAGAAACGCGAGCGAATTCTCGGTGGCGGCGAGCACGGCTGCGGGCGCGGTCATCGAACGCAGCCCGGCCACGAACCCGATGCCGAGCGTTCGCACGGGGAAGGACAGGCTCACGATGACGGTTTCCGACTCGGCACGACGAGTCGACTTGTCCGCCACGCGGCGTGCCGCCTGCGGACTCGCCCCGGCCGCGCGGGTACGGCTTGGCCACCTGGCTAACGAGGTGTGGTGCCCGATGCCCGAAGCGAGCCAGTCATGCTCGAAGTGACAACCGACGCAACGTCGTCTCTGCATCTCGACGAGATGTTCGAGCCCGACGGCACGCCGCGTCCGGCCTATGCCGCGCTCGCCGCGACGCTCAATGGACTCGACCCCGAGGAGATCGAGGCTCACGTGCAGGCGATCAACACGGCCCTGCTGCAGCGCGGCGTCACCTTCACCGTGTACGCCGACGACGCGGGCACCGAGCGCGTCTTCCCTTTCGACGTGGTGCCGCGCATCCTCACCGCGAGCGAGTGGACGGGCATCGAGCGTGGCATCGAGCAGCGCGTACTCGCGCTCAACTTCTTCCTCCAAGACGTCTATCACGAGCAGCGCATCCTGCGCGAGGGTCGCATCCCGCGCGAGGTCGTCTACTCCTCGAAGCACTTCTGCCGCGAGATGATCGGCGTCGACGTGCCGCGCAACGCCTACGTGCACATCGCGGGCATCGACCTGATCCGCGATCCGAGCGGCGAATTTCTCGTGCTCGAAGACAACTGCCGCACGCCCTCGGGCATCTCGTACGTGCTCGAAAACCGCGACGCGCTCAAGCGCGGCTTCCCGGCCCTCTTCCGCGACTACGCCGTGCGGGCCGTCGACGACTATCCGACGCGATTGCTCGGCGTGCTCCGCTCGATCGCACCCGGCGGCAACGAGCAGCCCAACATCGTGCTGCTGACGCCCGGCATCTACAACTCGGCCTACTTCGAACACACGCTGCTCGCCCGGCGCATGGGCGTGGAACTGGTCGAAGGCCGCGACCTGCTCGTGGCCGACAACGTCGTCTATCTGCGCACCACGCGCGGCTTGCGCAAGGTCGACGTGATCTACCGCCGCGTCGACGACGACTACCTCGATCCGCTCTACTTCCAACACGATTCGGTGCTCGGCGTCACCGGCCTGATGAACGCCTACCGCGCGGGCAACGTGAATCTGGCCAACGCGATCGGCACGGGCGTCGCCGACGACAAGGCCGTCTATCGCTTCGTGCCCGACATGATTCGCTTCTATCTCGACGAGGAGCCGCTGCTGCACAACGTGCCGACCTACGACTGCACCGATCCCGCGCAGCGCGATCACGTGCTGGGGCATCTCGATCAACTGGTGGTCAAGAACGCCAACGCCTCTGGCGGCTACGGCATGCTGATGGGACCGTTTGCGAGCAACGAGGAGCGGCAGGCCTTCCGGCGGCAGATCGAAGCCTCGCCACGCGAGTTCATCGCCCAGCCGTTGGTCGAACTCTCATCGTCGCCGACGTTGATCGACGGCGTGCTCAAGCCGCGTCGCGTCGACCTGCGTCCGTTCGCGCTCTTCGCGACCAAGGTGGAGGTACCGCCGGCCGCCCTCACGCGGGTCGCGTTGCGCGAAGGTTCGCTCGTGGTCAATTCGTCTCAGGGCGGCGGCAGCAAAGATACCTGGGTGTTGCAAGGCTGATGCTGAGCCGGGTAGCGGAATCGTTCTTTTGGCTGGGCCGCAACATCGAACGAGCCGAG
Source organism: Vulcanimicrobiota bacterium (assembly GCA_003136655.1). GTDB lineage: Bacteria > Vulcanimicrobiota > Vulcanimicrobiia > Vulcanimicrobiales > Vulcanimicrobiaceae > Hesperobacter > Hesperobacter lustricola. The sequence goes on along the minus strand of PLFC01000011.1, from coordinate 7,660 downwards.
GCGGTGGCGCGCATCCTCGACGTCAACTACTCGCGCGCGATGGAACTCTCGGCGCGCCGGCCGGCGCGGGCCGAGCGGCTCTGGCGTTCGGTGATGGAGTGCGCGGGCTTCAGGCCCAACGCGTCGATTCCGGCCGACGGTCGCGCCGCGATCGAATGCCTGAGCCACTGCGCCTTCGATCAGAAGAACCCGAGTTCGATCATGTCGACCGTGCGCATCGCGCGCAGCAACGCGCTGGGCATCCGTTCCGAACTGACGATGGAGGTGTGGGAAACGATCAACGTGCTCTACCTGTACGTCGAGCGGCAGAACGTGCGCGGCGTGGCGCGCGAGGGTCCGTCCAAATTCATGCGCCGCGTGCGCGATTGGATGCAGGCCGTCGGCGGCATCGCCGACTCTACGATGACCCACGGCGACGGCTGGAATTTTCTGCAGGCGGGCCGCTTCCTCGAGCGCGCCTACATGACGGCGCGGGTGCTCGAAGCGGTCGACATCTCGCTCGAAGGCTGGCGCGAGTCGCAACGTCTGCTCGAGATGTGTTGCGCCAGCGTGCCCTTCGTGCAGGCCTCGCACCGTTCGCCCGAGGCCTACGACGCCGTGGAATTCATCGCGCTCTCGCCCGACTTTCCGCGCTCGCTGCGCTTCTGCGTGCGCGAACTCGACACCGCGATGCACCGCATCTCGGGCAACCCCGAGGGCACCTACGGCAGCCCGGCGGAGCGCCGCTTGGGACGTCTGCGCGCGCTCTTCGACTTCACCTCGATCGACGAGATCGCGCTGCCGGGCGTTCGCGTCTTCGCCTCAAACGTACGGCGCGAGTTGGAGTTACTCTCGCACGATATCGAACACTCGTACTTCCCACGCCTCGCCGCCGCGGCGGTCGGTGCCTGATGGAGTACACGATCGCGCACGAGACGGCCTATTCGTACGCCGAACCCGTGCAAGAGAGTTACACGCTGCTGCACCTGCGGCCGCGCAGCGACGAGCACCAATTCTGTTCCAAGTACGAACTGCGCATCTCGCCCGCGGCGCGCGTCTTCGCGTATTTCGACCGCTTCGCCAACGAGGTGGAGCACTTCCAGATCCTGCGCGCGCACGAAAAACTCTCGATCACCACGCACTCCCAGATCGTCACCTTGTTACCCGCCGATCCCGCACCGCCCGACGGCGCGACGCGCGCGATTCTCGACGGCGATCCGGCGCTCGGCGAATATTGGGACTTTCTCCACGAGAGCGCCTACGTGCAATTCTCGCCCGAACTCGCCACCTTCTGGGCGGAACTCGAAGGCCCGGGCGAGGCGATCGGCACGTGGGCGCACCGCGTTTCCGCGCACATTCACGAGACGTTCGCCTACGATACCGATGCGACCAACGTGCGCACCAACGTGCGCGGCGCGCTGGCCGCGCGCGCCGGCGTGTGTCAAGACTTCGCGCACGTGATGATCGCGGTGCTCCGCAGCGCGGGCATCCCGGCGCGCTACGCCAGCGGCTACATCTTCAGGGGCGACAGCACGATTCTCGGCGCCGAGGCGTCGCACGCCTGGTGCGAGGCGTATCTGCCGCCTTACGGCTGGGTCGGTTTCGACCCGACCAACGATCTCTTGATCAACGATCACTTCGTGCGGATCGCCATCGGTCGCGATTACGGCGACGTGAGCCCCGTGCGCGGCGTGTTTCGCGGGGCGAGCGAGAGCGAGATGTCGGTCAACGTGGCCATGGACCGCCTGCCGCCCTCGCAACAGCAGCAACAATGAAAGAGCGCTGACTGCGCGCGATCTTCGCCGAGCGCGACTTCCTCGCGTACTTCGCGGCGCGTCAAGGAAACCGCCTCGCCGCGGGCATCGAGAACGTGGCGATCGGCTGGCAGATATTTCTGCTGCGGCACCAGCCCTTCGATCTCGGCCTGCTCGGACTCGTGCTCTTTCTGCCGCAGGCGCTACTCGCGTTTCCCGCCGGCTTCATAGCCGACCGCTTCGACCGCCGCCTCGTCTGCATCGTCTGCGTGCTGGTGCAAGCGCTGACGATGGCGATGTTCGCCTGGCTCGCGCACACCGGCACCAAGTCGCTCGGCGTGTATCTGGCCGTTGCGGCTGTACTCGGCACCGCCTACGCCATCGACGCGCCTTCGGAGCGCTCGCTCCTGGCCACGATCGTGCACGGCGACAACTTTCTGCGCGCGCAAGCGCTGACGTCGTCGATCAGCCAGTTCATCTCGATCTCGAGTCCCGCGCTCGGCGGCGCGCTACTCTTGCTCGGCACGCCGGTCGCGTTCGGTACGGCGGCCGTGGGCTATCTCGGCGTTGCTGCGGCGTTTGCCGTGTTACGTCCGCGCGGCGAGGCCAGCAGCGCGCTGACGATGCTGCAGGGCGCGGGCGAAGCGTTGCGCTTCATCCTCGCGCGCAAGGTGCTGCTCGGCGCGATCTCGCTCGATCTTTTCGCGGTGCTCTTCGGCGGTGCGACGGCGCTCTTGCCGGTGTACGCGGATAGCATCTTGCACGTCGGCCCGGCCGGTCTCGGCCTCTTGCGCAGCGCGCCCGCGCTCGGCTCGGCGCTGGTGGCCGCAATGCTGGTGCGGCGGCCGCTGCAGCGACACGTGGGCCGCACGCTCTTCCTCACCGTAGCGGGCTTCGGCGTCTCGACGATCGCGTTCGGCCTCTCGCGGAACCTGTGGCTCTCGCTGCTCGCGCTGGCCGCGACCGGCGGCTTCGACATGGTCAGCGTGGTCATCAGGGTCGGCATCGTGCAGTTGCGCACGCCCAACGCCCTGCGCGGCCGCGTCAGCGCGCTCGAAAACGTCTTCATCGGCGCCTCCAACGAACTCGGCGAATTCGAGTCGGGCACGCTGGCCCAATTTGCGGGCACGCCGGCCTCGGTCGTGATCGGCGGGATCGGCACGCTCGTGGTCATCGGGCTCTGGGCCGTCCTCTTCCCGCCGCTGCGGCGCTTCGACCGCATGGATGAGGCCGAGGAGGTGCAGCAGGAGGGCGCCGGAGCCCCAGATTAGAATAGCATTAATCCCGAGAGTGGCCCGCGCCGCTGCGGCGCACTCCCCTCCGCGCCGCGGCGGCGAATATTTTCGGCGGGAGCCCACTCGGGATGGCGAAAGCCAAGGCTCGTGCCGGCCCCGCTTCGTCCGCTCGGAATCTCGCAAGGCGTGGCCCATGCGGCGCTCGCCGGCCCCGAGGAACTCGCCCGCGCCGCGGGGCTCCCGACCGTGCTGCGCTTGGGCAGCAATGAGTCGCCCTTCGGCCCGTCTCCGAAAGCGCTAGCCGCAATCCGAGCCGCAGCCGCCGCTGAGAACCGATACGGCGATCCGTCGCTGGCCGAGCTGCGCGCGGCCATCGCGGCGCACCACGGTGTGGCCGAGGCCAACGTCACGGTCGGCGCCGGCATCGACGACCTGCTCGGCTGGATCGTCCGCGCCTACGTCGCACCGGGCGGCCCGACGATCGCCGGACTCGGCAGCTTCCCAACCTTCGAGATGCACGCAACGGGCTTCGGCACGCACCTGACCCGCGTGCCGTATCGCCCCGAGGCAAGGCTCGACCTCGACGGCTTCATCGCTGCCGCGCGTCGCGCGGGCGGCGGGCTGCTCTTCGTGCCCAACCCCGACAATCCGAGCGGCTCGGTGTATGCCTGGAGCGACATCGTCGCGTTTCTCGACGCGCTGCCCGACGACTCGCTCGTCATCCACGACGAAGCCTACGCCAACTTTCTTCCGCCCGAGCGCGCCTTTCCGCGCGACGCGATCGATCCGCGCATGATTCGGTTGCGCACGTTTTCGAAGGAATACGGTTTGGCCGGAGCCCGCGTCGGCTACGCGCTCGGTGCGCCCGAAGCGATCGCCGCGCTCGACGCGGTGCGCCTGCTCTACGGCATCTCGCGCACGTCGCAAGCCGCGGCCCTCGCCGCACTCGAGGACGGCGCATTCATCGCCGAGGTCGTGCGCGAGATAGCCGAAGGACGCGAGGAGTACCGCGCACTCGGCGAACGCATCGGCGCACCGACGCTGCCCTCCACGACCAACTTCGTCCTCTTCGATTTCGGCACGCCCGAGCGCGCGAAGTCGATCCTCGACGGCCTCTTACGCCGGGGCATCCACGTGCGCAAACCGGCGTTTCCGCCACTCGACACATACGTCCGCATCTCGGTCGGAGCAGACCATGAGCGGGCCCGCCTCGCCCGAGCGCTAACGGAGATCATCGCATGAACGAAGAGACCAAGGCCGAGACCTGCGGCGTGCCGTTTCCGCCGCCGCTCGTCTTCGGCGCGACTTTGGCGCTGGGGTTGGCGCTCGGACGCAATGCCGAACTCGACCCGCACAACGCGGCCTATTCGCGCACGGCGGGTACCATTTCGCTGCTGGCCGGCGCGGCCGTGGGCGCTGCCGCGGTCCTGGGCATCAAACGTGCGGGCAGCGCGGTCAACGTCTACCGGCCGACGACGGCGCTCGTCACCACCGGCGCCTTTCGCTTTTCGCGCAATCCGGTGTACTTCGGCTTGACCGCCGCCTATCTCGGCATCGCGCTGCGTGCCCGCTCGATTCCGGCACTCGCGCTGCTACCCATCGCCCTTGCCTTGACCGACCGCCTCGTCGTGGATCCCGAAGAACGCTATCTCGAACGGCGCTTCGGCGACGAGTATCGCGCGTACCGCGACGCCGTCCCGCGCTGGTTCTGAAGCGATGTCGCTGGACTTCTTCCCCGGCTTCGACGAACGGCGCATCGCGACGCCCGAAGCCGAGATCCACGCGCGCATCGGCGGCTCGGGCCCGCCGCTCGTGTGCCTGCACGGCTTTCCGCAGACGCACGTGGCCTGGCGCCACGTTGCAGCGTTGCTGGCCGCACGCTACACGGTGGTCGTGCCCGACCTGCGCGGCTACGGCGCGAGCGAAATCGTGGCGTCGGACGCGTCGCACGCCGCATACTCGAAGCGCGCGATGGCCCGCGATGTCATCGCGCTGATGGGAGCGCTCGGCTTCGAACGCTTCGCCGTTGCAGGCCACGACCGTGGTGGCCGCGTCGGCTACCGGCTCGCCCTCGACGCGCCGCAACGCGTGAGCGCATTGGCCACGCTCGACATCGTGCCCACGCTCGACACGTGGGAAGCGATGGACTACCGCGCCGCGCAACGCACGTACCACTGGATGTTTCTCGCCCAGCCCGAGCCGTTGCCGGAGCGGCTGATCGGCGCCGATCCCGACTACTACTTGGATTGGACGATCGGGAGTTGGATCGAGAGCGACGACGCGATCGAGCCCGAAGCGATGCAGGCNNGTCGAAAACGACCGCGCCGACCGGCAAGCCGGTCGACGCATCGCGTGCCCGGTGCTCGCCCTCTGGGGCGGGGGCCCGACGACGAAGAATGCGGGGTTCGATGCCTTGGGCATATGGCGCAGTTGGGCGAACGACGTGCGCGGCGAAGCCTTTCCCTGCGGCCATTTCCTGATGGAAGAGTTGCCCGCACGCACGGCGGACGCGCTCCTGGCCTTCTTCGGGCAAAGGGCACACTAGAGCAGCAATCTCGGCAGTGGTGCGCACGCCGAGCGGCTAAATGGCTGCGCGGTGCAGACGCTGATCCCCGACATCTCGCATACGCTGGGCGGCGTCTTCGGCTTGCGCCCCGACGCCTTCGTCGACGCGCTGCATCAGCCGTACGTCATTCCGCTTGCGATCGCCATCGGGCTCGGAGCCGGGCTTTCCGAGGCGATCGGGCAGAGCGTGGTGCTCTTCACGAGCGGCGTCAAGCCGGCGCGCTTCATCTTCAGCCTGGCGGTCAACGGGCTGCTCTTCGTGCTCGGCTACGGGTTCTTGCTGCTCTCCACGTTCGCGATCATGTCGTTGCCGGGCCGCTCGCACGTCCCGCTGCCGTTGCTCGCGCTGGTCTTCGCGCTGAGTTACGCGCCCGCACTCTTCTCGTTCCTCGGCGCGTTGCCGTACTGCGGGTCCACGATACTCTGGGGCCTGCGCATCTGGCACCTGTGCGCGATGGTGGCGGGCGTCTCCGCATTCGCCAGCGACTCGCCCATCGACGAACTGACCGACGTCGGCCTGGGCTGGCTCTTCCTCGCGATCGCGCAACAGACGTTCGGCAAACCCATCACCAAAGCGGGAGCGTGGCTACTCGACGCCGTTTCGGGCGTGAGCGTGGCCGACTCCGATCAGATCGGTGGGCGTTTCGGGGCCGACCGGCCGCCCGGCGTCAGCGTCAGCGCCGGCGGGGGCGCGGCCGCGGGCAAGACGTCGACCGCGCCCGCCGCGCGCGCCGTGACGCATTCGACGGCCTGGAAAACCTGGCTCGGCCTCGCGGGCCTGGCCGCGTTTGCGATCGTGTTGAGCATCGTGCTGCGACCCGTGCACGGCGCGCTCTTCGGCTGGGAGAAGCACGTGCCGGCGGTGGTGCGCCTGCCGCTCGATTTCGGCTGGATCGCCATCGTCGGCGTGATCGTCGCGGGCTTCATCGCGCCCGCCGAGACGCTGGGCTGGTACGCCGGCTGGTACGGCGACGGTTTGACCAAAGTCGATGCCGGGAAGGCCACGAGCAAGGGCGACGACGGCAGCGTCGCGCGCTACGTCGTCTACCTCGACGGCATCTCGCAATCGAGTTCGAAGTACATGCCCGACATCGAGTACTTCCTCGACGCGCTAACACCGCGACTTCCCGCGAACGCGCGCTTGGTACGCGGTCTCATGACCTATTCGGTCATGAACAAGCCGCTCGACGACGATCCGCTCTTCTCCGGCTTCTGGCGCCTGGTCGAAGCCGTGCGCTTGAAGAATCCGACGAGCATTCTCGGGATGCTGATCAACTTGCGCAACGTGCTGATCGTGGCCGTCTCGGCCGACCGGCGCTACGGCCCGCTCTACAATTACGGCATCGCGCAACTCGTCTACGACGGCCTGATCGAAGCCGGCTACCGCCCGCGCAGCGGTACGCCGGTCACGCTGATCGGCTATAGCGGCGGCGGCCAAATGTCGGCCGGCTGCGCCGCTTTTCTGCGCGAAGCGCTGGAGGCGCCCATCGACGTGATCTCGCTCGGCGGCGTGATCAGCGGCTCCGCGCAGTTGCTCGATCTCGAACATCTCTATCACTTCCGCGGCACGAAGGACAACGTGCAACGCCTCGGGCCGATCATGTTCGCCTCGCGCTGGAAGATCTCGGTGCTCTCCAATTGGAATCGCGCCCTGCGTTTGGGCCGCATCAGCCTCCATTCGCTCGGGCCCGTGGGCCATCAGGTGCCGGGCGGCATGCTCGATCCCGGCCGCACGCTGCCCGACGGACGCACCTTTTTGGAACAAACGCTGGAATGCATCGACGCCGTGCTCAACGGCACGCTGCGGCTCGAAGCGCCGCCCGCGCCCGAGGTGCCGAGCAACTTCTCCGCTTACGTTGCGGCGGCGTGGAATCGACCGGAGACCTATCCGCCGCAAGCCGCCGTCGACACCACGCGCTATCACCAAGTGGGCGAGTGGATGGGCCGGCTCATTTTGCCTGCGAACGACGAACGCGAAGCGGTCGACGGCGCCTGGTTCGAAGTGCACAACGCGCCCGCACCGCATCGCAATTTGATCGGCGAAAAGGTGAAGCTGCGCTGGAGCGCCGATCCGCTGGTGCGCGATCTCGTGCGCGCGGTGAGTAACGACGTTCACTTCGGCGTGCA
>PLFC01000014.1 GCA_003136655.1 Vulcanimicrobiota bacterium | reverse complement strand
TTGACGTGGAGGTCGAAGTCGGCCGGGTCGATGCCGGTCACGGCGCGCACGACGGAACCCGCGTTGAAGACGCTGTCCTTGGCCATCGAGCCCGCGGTGTCGTTGAAGCGGATGGCGCCCTTGCGCTGCTCGCTCGCGGGAAAGGCGATGGCCTCGATCTCGATCAGGCTGCCGACGTGGTGCGCGACGCCGAGGCCGAGGGTGCGGCCGAGTTCGCGCGCTCGGCGCGCGCGCACCGGCGTGTGCGGCACGAGGCGCCCCGCCTGCACGACGAGGTTGACGTCGGGCTCGGTGATCGTGACGGCGCCCTTCGCGGCACGCTCGAGGGCATGCCCGAACGCGTCGGCCACGATCTGCACGGCCTTGCGGCCCTCGATCGTGTACGAAGCGATCAACGCCGGCACGCCGCGCGCGAGCTTCGCGCCCAGGCGCTTTGCCGCACCCGCGACGATGTCGCGGATCTGCGGCTCCGACAGCGGCTCGAATTGCACTTCGGCGCAGCGCGAGCGAATCGCCGCATCGATTTCGTCGGGTTCGCGCGTGGTCGCGCCGATCAACACGAAGTCCGCGGGCGCGCCGTCGCGGAACAACTTCTTGACGTAGGCGGGCACGCTCGGATCGTTCTCGTCGAAATACGACGACTCGAACGTGAAGCGCTTATCTTCGAGCACCTTGAGCAGTTTGGCCAGCAACTGCGCGTCCATCTCACCGAGTTCGTCGATGAAGAGCACGCCGCCATGGGCTTTGCTGACCAAGCCCAACTTCGGTTCGGGGATGCCGCCCTCGGCGAACTCGCGACGGCTGCCCTGATAGATCGGATCGTGCACGCTGCCCAACAGCGGGTTGGTCGTCTCGCGCGGGTCCCAACGCAACGTCGCACCGCTGGCCTCGACGAAGGGCGCGTCCTGCGCGAAGACGCTCTGCGGACGCCGCTTGGCGACTTCCAGCGCGAGCCGCGCAACCGTCGTCTTGCCCACGCCGGGCGGCCCGTAGAGAATGACGTGCTGCGGGTACGGCGACGAGATCTTGGCCAGTAAGGAACGCACCGCCGATTCTTGCCCGACGACGTCTTCGAGGGCGGCGGGGCGCAAGAGTTCGAGCGCGGAGGCGGCCAGCCGCCGGCCTTCGAGCGCTTCGAGGTCGGAGAGCTTCTTCTGCGTTGCGGGCGTTTCGGGGCCGCCGTCCTCGCGGATCGCCTCGAGGCGCAAGTCTTTGAGATACTCGTGATGGCGTTCGGCCATCTTCACGTTGACGCGCGTCTCGATCTTCTCTTCGACGCTGCGCTGCGCGACGAGGTCGGCCAGACCGTCTTCGATCTCGGCGATGACCTCGCGATACTTTCCCGGCTGGGGCAACCGTTCGAGCGTGGGATCCTCGAAGACGAGGCGCTGCAAGGCCAAGATGCGCTCGGGCAGCAGCGTCGAGCGCATCAGTTTGAGCGCGTTGAGTTTGCCCGCGCGGAGCACGACCTTATCGGAGCCGAGCGCGTTGGCCAAAACCTCGTAGAGCGCCGCGACGTACCGGCGTACGCCGTCGTCGCCGCCGTATTTCCGGCGGAAGCGCGCGACGTAGGCCGGATCGGCAGCTTGGGCCACGGAAGCGTCAGTTCGCCGCTGCGACGACCTTCACGGTGGTTTTCGCGACGATGTTCTTGCCCAGGCGAATCTCGACGGGGTAGCTGCCCAGCGACTTGATGTTGTCGGGCACTTCGATCTTGTGGCGGTCGATCTCGACGCCCAAATCGCGGTGGATCGCTTCGGACACGTTGGCGTTGGTCACGCCGCCGAAGAGGCGTCCGTTGCCGCCGCTCTTGGCCGGCACGCTGATCACGGCGGCTTCGAGTTTGACCGCGAGTTCTTGCGCGTCGGCGATCGCTTCCGCGTCGCGACGGGCCTTGGCGCGGCGTTGCTGTTCGAGCAACGCGAGCGAACCCTTCGAGGCTTCGGCCGCGAGCCCGCGCGGCAAGAGGTAGTTACGCGCGTAGCCGTCGGCGACTTCGACCACGACGCCCGTCTGTCCGAGCGGCTTCACGTCGTTGAGCAAAATGACTTTCATTACGTACTTCCGCGTTACTCTGCGACGAAGGGGAGGAAGGCGATGACGCGCGCACGCTTGACCGCCACGGTGAGGTGGCGCTGGTGCTTCGCGCAGTTGCCGGAGATGCGGCGCGGCAAGATCTTGCCCCGCTCGGAAATATATTTGCGCAGCCGCGTGACGTCTTTGTAGTTCGCCTCGGGCAGTTTGTCGGCGCAGAAGTTACAAACTTTGCGCTTGGGACGCCGCTCTTTTTTCGCGGCGCCGCGGCGCTTGGTGCTGGCAGCCATCAGTTTTCGTCCTTCGAACCCCTCCTGCGGGGAGGGGGTATGTAGGTGGATGCGGCGACGTGGCCCGCAAGAAGCAGTCGGCCCGGCGCCCTACACACGTGGCCCGCGCCACGACCGGAACGAGTCCGGATTTCAGGAAGCCGCCCCGAAAGGCGACCACGGTAGAGTACCAAAAAACGCGCCGCAACGCCAGCCCGGCGCGCGGGAGCCGGCCGGTGCCGCTAAAGGACCCACCTCTTCACGCCCGGCGAAACCCCGACGAGGCCTTCGCGGCCGCCTACGACGAGGTCGAGAGCGCTTATCGGCCGTCGTGGTAGCGGGCGGCGCCCGCGACGTTGCCTTCGGTGTCCTCGAAGTAGATCAGGTCGCAGATGCCCGGGATCGTCACCTTGGGCATCACGATGCGTCCGCCGGAGGCTTCGACGGCCGCGGCCACCGCATCGACGTCGTCGACGCCGAACGTGCACTCGAGGCCGATCATCGGCTTGCCCGGGATCAGTTCGCGCCGCTGCTGGATGCCGCCGTCGGTGACCGGCCCGTCGCCGGGCTTCGTGCGAATGACGTAGAAGCCCGGAGGACCCCAGGGCGAGATCGCCCACCCGAAGACCGTTTCGTAAAACGTCCGCGCGCGTTCGACGTCGTCGGCGTTGATCGAAAAATGACACAGCTCGTTGCTCACGAGGTCGCTCCAATGTCGTCGAGTACGTTGTGAACAGAGTAGCGCACCGGACGGCCGGCCGTCTTGCGCCGGCGCGACCGGTCGTGTCGAGTTTGCGACGCGGCGTCGGACGCGATCCCGCGCTCGTGCGTACGTTCGGACTGCGGCTCGGCAGTGGAACCATCGCGCCGCCGCGCGTCGAACCGTGGCATCAGTTGGTCACCGCGGCGTCCGGCCGCGCGACCGTGCACACCGCTGCGGCGGCCTTTCCGCTACCCGCCGGAACGGGCGTGTGGATTCCCGCGCACGTGCCCTACAGGATCGCCCTGGCCGGCCCGGCGGAGGTGCGCCTGCTCTACGTGCGGCCCTGCGCCGAATCCCGCGCCGCGGCGGTGCCGCTCGAGATCACGCCGCTGCTCGCGGAGTTGATAGCGCGAACGATCGAACACGGTGCGCTCGACGCGAGGATCCCCGCGCAGCGCCGCCTAGCCGCCGTCGTCGCCGACGAGATCGCCGCGCTCCACGAGTCGACGCTTGCGATCCCGCTTCCACCGCGCCCGGGCCTCGCGCGCGACGCCGCCATCGCGTTGATCGCCGACGACGCACGCGCGCTCGGCATCGAGGGCGTCGCCGCGCTATGCGGCGTCAGCCGGCGCACGCTCGAGCGCGCGTTCGCGCGCGAGCTGGGCGTGGGCATCGCGATTTGGCTGCGCCGCCTGCGCTTCGTCGACGCGCTCCACGCGCTGCGCGCGGGCAGATCGGTCACCGACGCGGCGTTCGACGCAGGGTACGCCGCACCGAGTGCGTTCATCGCGGCCTTCAAACGCGAATTCCTGACGACGCCGCGGGCCTTCGTGCGATGATCGCGGCCGCATTCTTTCTCGCGCTCGCATCGCCGGGCTGCGCGACGTTCGTGCACGATCCGTCGCCGCCGACGAACCTGCGCGCGACGCCCGGCGGCGCGATCGCGACGACGCTGAGCGACGGCATCGAAATCTCCGTCGATGAAGACCGAGGCGGCTGGCTGCACGTCACCTCGCCCGCAGCCGGCTGGGTGCACGTCTCGATGACGACGGTGCGCTGCGGCTCGAACGCCCGTGCGGCGTTACGCACCTTGGGCGAGCGCGCCAAGTCGGATCGCGTTGCGGCCGACCTGCTCGTGCGCTACGCGCTCGTGGCCGACGGCGCTGCGGGCGAGAGCGCGTACGGCGCCTTCTACGATCTCATGTCGACCAATCCGCGCTTGCTGATCCGTGTGCTCGACCAGTTCGACGACGCTCAGCGCCGCACGCTGCTGCGGACCGCGATCGGGCTCAACGCCGGCGATCCCGACGCGATCCGCAACTTCGACCACGAGATAACGCGCGAGCCGGGGCACCCGACCTCGAAGACATGGCACGCGCTGCCCGCCGCCTACACCTCGTATCCACCGTAAGGTGCCGTCCGCAGACGATCGATGGACGCGATCGAAAGGCCCGAACTCGACGCGCGCGAGACCTAGCCGCGATACTCGCTCGCCAGCATCCCGTAGGCGCAGAGGTCGGCATAGGATCCGTCGGCCGCGCGAAATCCGTCGCGCCACGTGCCCTCCAGCGAGAAACCGCACGACTCGTACAACCGGCGGGCGCGCAGGTTGTGCGCGACGACCTCGAGATAGAGCCGGTGCGCGCCCCGCTCGGAAAAAACGTAGCGCTTGACGTACTCGACGCCGGCCCGACCGTAGCCGCGGCCAGGTTCGCTCACCACGATAAGCCGGAGTTCGGCGAGCCAGTCGGCGACGAAACCCAGCACCAGCAGGCCGACCGGTCTGCCCTCCACCTCGATGATGCGCTGCACGAGATCGGGGTCGGCAAGCCGCTCGCGCACGCGCTCCACCGTCGGCAGGACCACGAAGCCTTCCCGCGCGGGCGGCCCGAGCATCGCGACGATCGTTTCCGCATCGGCGGGCGTGCTCGTGCGAAACTCGGGCATCAAGACTGAATCGCGCCGCGATCCACCATGCCCTGCGGGCGGAGGTTGCCGAAGTAATCGACCGCCGGCGCTAGGTCGTCGGTACCGCTGTGATACGCCGGCGAAAAGCGCCCGAGGCCGAAATCGTCCTTTGCGGGCGAAATGAAACGCGGATTCGCGACGATGTCGTGCGGCCCGCTGACCGGAACTTGCGTTGTGCCGAAGTAGACGTTGTAGTCGTAGGTCACCGACGAGTCGCCGTAACCGCTATCGACCTGCTTCGTTTTGTCGGCGACGCCGATCGAGTTGAGCAGGTTGACGTCGTAGGCGTCGATGGCATCGAGTTCGCCCGTGGTGATCGCGGGCGTGCGCATGTCGNNTAGACGATGTTGTTGGCGATGTAGGTGCGGCCGCCGTAGGGCGTGCCCCCGCTGCCCGCGTGCAGGTTGCTATCGATGATGATCGCGTTGCCGTCGGTGATCTGCGGCGGGCTCGAATTCAGGGTCGGCACTTCTTGGCGATTGCCGTAGGCCAAGTTGGCCACGACGTAGGTCTTGTAGCCGGTATTCCCGTCGATGTCGGTCTGGTGATAGAGCGTGATGCCGCTCTGCCCGTAGGCGGAGTAGAAAGCGTTGTAGGCGACGACGTTGTTGTCGACGGTCACGTAGTCGACCTGATCGCCGCCGATGCCGGCGCCCGTGCAGTCGTGCACGTAGTTGTTCCTGATCACGACGTTGTTGACGATCGTGCCTTGGCTCGCGCCGTCGAGATCGATGCAGTTCTCGTTGTACAGGCCGTCCCGGCCGTGATCTTTCTTGGCCTTTCCCGGATCGACGCTCGAGCGCAGGCCGGCGACCTCGAAACCGTCGATGACGACGTAGGCCGCCGAGCCGAGGATGTGCACGCCTTGCCAGGCGTGCGGATACACCTGGATCACCGGATGTTGACCGGGATAGGCGACGAACGTGATCCAGGCGTTCGCGCTGCCGGCAGTCGCAACGGTCAACGTTGCGCCCGACGCATCGAACGCCGAATACGTCGCCGAGAAGACGTAGACGGTGGCGCCCGGCACGACGAGACTCGAGGCTTTGTCGAGCGTCGCGAAGGCCGACTGCGGCGAGAGGCCGCTGTTGCCATCCGAGCCGTTGACCCCGTCGACGTAATAGCAGATCACCGCACACGTGGGCAACGGGCTCGAGGTCGGCCCGGGCACGGGAACGTGCTGCTGAGCCGACGCGGCACGGGGGCAAACCGGGAGCGCGGCCGCGAGTGCGGCNNAGCGCCCCTGCGGAGCCGAATCACGCTTGCAGCGTGGCGCTTCCCCAGGTCCAATCTTTGATGAAATCGGGATCGTCGCCGACCTCGCAGATGTAGCGGCGATGGTCGACGAGCGTGTCGTGAATCACCTGCTTGACGTGTGCCGCCCGGTCGCGCAGATGGGGCACGCGGTCGATCACGTCGCCCGCGAGATGGTAGCGATCGATCTCGTTGCGCACGCACATGTCGAAGGGCGTGGTCGTCGTGCCCTCTTCCTTGTAGCCGCGGACGTGCATGTTATCGTGGTTGTGCCTGCGGTACGTGAGGCGGTGAATGAGCCACGGGTACCCGTGGAAGGCGAAAACGACCGGCTTATCCGCCGTGAACAGCGAGTCGAAGTCGGCGTCGCTGATGCCGTGGGGATGTTCGCTTTGCGGTTGGAGCGTCATCAGATCGACCACGTTGACCACCCGGATCTTCACTTCGGGCAGGTGCGTGCGCAAAAAGTCGACGGCGGCCAGNNTCTCGAGCGTCGGCACGTCGCCCGCACAGGCCATGACCACGTCGGGTTCGCCGCCCGCATCGTTGCTCGCCCAGGTCCAGATGCCGAGGCCTTCGGTACAGTGCCGCACGGCCGCATCCATGTCGAGATATTGCAGCGCCGGCTGCTTACCGGCCACGATCACGTTGACGTAGTTGAAACTGCGCAGGCAGTGGTCGGCCACCGAGAGCAGCGTGTTCGCATCNNGGCGGCAGATAGATGCGCACGATCTCTGACTTCTTATTGATCACGTGATCGAGGAAGCCCGGGTCTTGGTGGCTGAAGCCGTTATGGTCTTGGCGCCAGACGTGCGAGGTCAAGAGATAGTTGAGCGAGGCGATGCGCCGGCGCCAGGGCAGTTCGTGGCAAACTTTCAGCCACTTGGCGTGCT
>PLFC01000120.1 GCA_003136655.1 Vulcanimicrobiota bacterium | reverse complement strand
CAATCCGTCTTCTTGAACTACGCGCCCACGTTCCGGAATAGGGCGTATGGCTTCCGCAACGCGGTGCCGGCCTGGTTCAACACCGGCATCTGGAATAACGCGGGCATTCACTTCCTCAACAACGTGCCGTCGTTCCGCAATTCGTACAACGGCTGGCGCAACGCCTACCCAGGCTGGATCAACCACGGCGCTTTCTATAATAGCGGCGCGGGTTTCCGCAATTGGTCGTCGGGCTTCCGTAACAGCTACAACGGTTGGCGCAACAACGTCGGCGGCTGGGGCAACGGAGGCGGCAACGGTGCGTTCCGCAACGGCGGCCATGGCGGTTTCCGCAACAACGGCAACACGTTCCGCAACCGTTAGTTCGTTCGTCGTTCGGCCGGCATGAGGCGTTTCGGCCCGATCAACCTGGTCGTCATTCAGGCCACGTCGTTTTGCAATCTCGACTGTGACTACTGTTATCTGCCCGACCGGCAGATCAACAATCAGCTCTCACTCGACCTGATCGAGCCGATCTTCAAGGCGATCTTCACGAGCCCGTTCGTGCGCGACGGATTTTCCGTGGCTTGGCACGCGGGCGAACCGCTGGCGGTGCCGATCTCGTTTTATCGGTCCGCCTTCGCGCGGATCGACGAGGCCTCGCAGAAATACAACCACACGGGCGCCGAGATCGTGCAGACCCTGCAGACCAACGCCACCCTGATCACCCAGGCGTGGTGCGACTTCTTTCGCGAGCACGGCGTGGAAGTCGGCGTCAGCATCGATGGACCGGCCTTCGTGCACGACGCGCACCGCCTCACGCGTAAGGGCGGCGGCAGCCACGAGGCCACGATGCGCGGCATCCGGCTGCTGCAGGCCAACGGCATCCCCTTCAGCGTCATCGCCGTCGTCTCGAAAGACTCGCTCGACCACGCCGACGAGATCTATCAGTTCTTCATGGATAACGAGATGCACGAAGTCGGCTTCAATATCGAGGAAACCGAGGGCGTCAACACCGCCTCGTCCCTCGAAGACAAGGCCGAGATCGAACGGCGCTTCAAGACCTTCATGGAACGGATGTGGGAGCTGACCGCGCGCGACGGTGGCGAGTTCAAGCTACGCGAGTTCGAGCAACTCTGCCAGATGATCTATCACGACGCGCGCCTGGATCACACCGACATGAACGCGCCGTTCGTCATCGTCAACGTCGACTATAAGGGCAACTTCACGACGTTCGATCCGGAGCTGCTCGGCGTGAAGACGGAACGGTACGGTGAGTTCGTGTTCGGCAACGTCCTGACGGATTCACTCGAATCGATCTGCCACACCGAGAAATTCAAGCTGGTCAACGCCGAGATGCAGGCCGGGGTCGAATTGTGCCGCGAGACGTGCAGTTACTTCGGCGTCTGCGGCGGCGGCGCCGGCAGCAATAAGTTCTGGGAGAACGGCACCTTCGCGAGCACGGAGACGCAGGCGTGCCGCTACCGCGCGAAGGTCATCACCGATCTGATCCTCGATGCCTTCGAAAAGACCGGCGCCGTACCGAAGGCCGGCGCCGCCCCGAACCCGGCTTAGCGCAAGCCGACGCGGCTGCAGAGATGTCTGGAGCCCTCGACGAGGATTGAACTCGTGACCTCGTCCTTACCAAGGACGCGCTCTACCACTGAGCTACAAGGGCCGGTTCCGACCCTGGGTGTTGCCCTCAGCCCGGTCGCCGTCCTTCCGGCGACTCACGCTCGGGCAGCAAAGAGGACGCCCATTTCCAAACAGGTGGTGGAGATGGGCGCCGGAAGCACGAGGGCTGAGGGCGGGCGGCGAGCTCGACGTCGCGAACGGGCCGCCGCGCTCGACTACGAGATGAAGTCTTTGTACGGTTCCGTCGTCTTGGTCAGCGTGTAGGCCAGGATCGCGACGTGCGTCGTCTCGACGCCGAGGATCGAACCCGCGACCTTGGCCAACTGACGGTCCTGCAGCTTCGGGATCGCCGCGAGGTAGGCGGTCGCGGCACCGCGCTCGAGCGTTTCGGCGAATGCGAGGATATCGTCTTGCGATTTGAGGGGCGGGTAGGTGACGGCCATGACGCCGGTGCCCGGCGTCGCTCCGGCGGCCTTGATGGCGCCTTCGAGCGCATCGCGATGTGCGATGTGGTCGGCCATGAAGCCCTTAGCGACCGCGAGGATCGGCGGCGTAAGCAAGCCGGTGGCCGCGGCATCCGTGTAGGCTTTAATCGCCGCACGCTCGGCTGAGGCAGCCGAATCGAGAATCTTGATGTCGCCTTCGCTTGCGGCTTCAGCAGCAACGATGAACGGGCCGAGCAATCCGGAACCGATCATTGCGAGCGCCGTGCCCGTGCCCAAGAGCTTCACGCGGGATATCTTCATGTCAAATTCCTCAGCATCGCGTCCGCTCGGGCTCGATCGGTACGAACCCATAGCCTGACTACGATACGCGACCGAACACCGTGGCGGTATCGTTAAATCGGGGGATAGCCTCAGCGCTTGCCCGGCAGCGCATACGCCGCAACTTGCCGTTCTGATCCGAGCCAACGGGCGCCCGCCGCCGGAACGTGGACCGCGCTCGCGGCCCTTCGCGCGGGTGGGTGACGTTTCCGGCGCCTGTTTGGAGCGTGGCGACACCGGGTAGACCCTCGAAACTTTGGCTTGCATCTTTCACGTATGCTCCTAAACCGCAGCCCCTCGGCACAAACCGAGGGGCAGCCGCGCGCTTTTGCAGATTTCGCCATCGACGATGCCGAGCTACTCATAGAACTCGTCCGGAAACACGATCCCGAAGCGTTCACTGTGATTTACGAGCGATTTCGTCCGCTGGTGTTTGCAACCGCCGCACAAATGCTGCGCGATCATCAAGGCGCCGAGGACGTCACGCAGTCGGTTTTCATGGGCTTCTGGATCTCGCCGGGCTCGATCGTCGGCGGAAACCTGGGCGGCTGGTTCTCGCGAATGGCGAGGAATCGCGCGCTCGACGTCATTCGCAGGCGGCACCGATGCCGCGAAGACGGCTTCACCGCAGACGTCCGCAGCGATGCGCACATCGAAAACCACGTCCTCGCGAAATTCGATGCGGACGAAGCGCGAGAGGCTCTGGCCCAGCTTCCGCCACATCAGCGCGAACCGATCGAACTCGGCTTCTTCGGCGGGGTCACGCACGCCGCGCTCGCGCGCTGTCTCGCGATACCGCTGGGCACGGTGAAGACGCGCATCCGAAGTGGTCTGGAAAACCTGCGCTCCACCCTCGAGGCGACCCCGGCGTTCCGGGATGAGCCGGCGGCTCGGCTAAGTCTGTCGCGTGTTCGCGCGACTGCCGGTCAGCAGCCTCCACGCAACTGCCCGATACCAGAGCGCTTGCAAGACCACGATTCGGCGTAGCGGCTGCACGTTCTCGCGACGTTAGGCCGTTACTCGATCCTCATTCATTCGCGGCGCCGAGGAACTTTAGGATCCGGGGCCACGCGTCGGCCGCCGCGGCGACGTTTGCCGCGGGCGTACCGCCGAGTTGCAGGGTCAGCCCCGCCGCGAAGGGGACGCTCACGAGCGGCCGATCAGTCGTCGCGAAGATGAAGAGATGCCCTGCGTCGGGATAGGTTTGCGACTCGTCGGCAAACGGATGGTGCATCTTCTCGAGATAGGTCAAACCGAGACGCGACTGCTCGGCGGAATTCCAGATCTGATCGTCGCCCGCGCTCAAGAAGAGCACCGGACCGTTGATCTTCTCGATGTGGAAGAACGCCGCATCGAAGGCAGCCTGATTCATCCGCGCCGCCTCGTAGCCCGAGCGCAGAGCGAGCGGCGTATGCGTTCCAAACGCGACGCCGAACGCTTGACCCATCGCATCTGTGAAAGGAACGAAAGCCACCGGTCTGCCGGCGACCGTCCACGATGATTTCGGCTCGGTCCCGCCGCCCTGAGCGATACCTTGCCATGCGAACGGGCTCGGCACGTCCGCGATGACCGCGTGGATCGCCGGATACGTCGAGGCCGCGAGCAGCGCGAACTCACCGCCCTTGGAGATGCCGAAGATCGCGATATGGCGCGCGTCGACATCGTCGCGTTTCTCGAGTGCGGCAAGCGCCGTGCCGACGGTCTCGACGGGTACCAATTCCAGACTTGCCGGCAATCCGGGCAGCCCGAAATACGCTACCGATGCCGCGACGTAGCCGTTCTTGGCGTAATCGGGCGCATTGCGCGACATCGAGTCACCGCCTTCCGAACCGCCGAGCAGCAGAATCGCGGGATGCTTTCCGTTCGTGACCGGTGTGCAGATGGTGCCGGTGAAAGCCGTGGCTGCCACGCACGAGGGGGCCGCCGAAGGGCTCGCGTCGACTGCGGCGAGCAAGGCCAGTGTTGCGAAAATCAGCATGAAACGAGCATAGCCGCGAAATCGCGCGCGCGCCCCCCGCGTTCGTCAGACGCTCGACATGACAATCGTCACGTTTGGCCTCTCGGGCGCAACCGAAAGATTGAGGCCGGCGCCGTCTTTGCCGCCGGAACGCGCGCGTTGCCCGTACCGAACTCATTCTAGGATCGCCCATCGCGCTCGCTCAGTCATTATATTATGGGAATCACCGGGATTTGGAGGAACGACTGGTGATCCCCGCCCCCGTGAATGACATGAGCGCCTGCGTTATTGGTCTGTACCGGTGGCAGCGGGTGCATGAAAGCCAGCAGTCCCGACGGCGCAGCGCTGGTCGACGGAGCGCTAAACTCATGCCCCGCGATCGTTAGGCGCAATTGCTCGCCCGCATGAAAAATCTCCGACGCCGGCATGATCGCAATCTCGACCAAAACGATCTCGCCGGGGTGCAGCATCTCCGGTTGGTCGAACGCTTGAATCGGGACGAACTCCGTCGAGAGCGTCGGATCGAGCTTTCTCAGCGACGCCCTGAGGCGACCGTGCGCGCCGGGCGGCGGGATGGGGAAGTACTGGCGCGCACTGACTTCATCCGGCACCAGAAGCTTACCATCCTTATCCAGCTTTTCCACGAGCACGAAGAGGTCGGCTTCGTCGGCATCCTGCGCTTCGATCCAGAGGTGCGCTTTCAAGTAGCCCGTTAGCTGCGTGTCGCTCGAGAAGCGGTACGCAAATACGCTCTGACCCGTGGTCGCGGCATAGCTCGTCTGAACGGCCGTGGTCGCAGGCGTGCTCTGAAGTTGCCCATCGGCGCCCAAGTAGAGTCGCTCGTAACGCGTCTCCTGCAACGGCCAGCTCGTGTACGGGACATTGAGCCGATCTTCACCGCCGGGATCGAGCACGGCCATGCGCACCCTGGGCGTGTCTTGCCAACCGTTGTCGAAGCCGCGCACGAAATAGTCGAAGAATCTTAACAGATCTTCTTCGTTCGCCGGATCGTACTGGTCGGTCCACTCCTGGCGATTGTCGACCCGTAACCATTTGTTCTCGGATCCCAATCGGCGATGGCCTTCAAATGCGCCCATCCGATGCAGATCGGTCACAACGTCGGTAACGGAATACGCCGGAACGGTGATCGTCTCAAGCTTAGCGGCCTTATCTTGCCAGTATTCGTCCATGAGCGGGTGGGTTTCCGCCATCTTATCCGGCCGCTCGACGAGGGCCGCCCCGGCGAGGTGGCTGAACACGCCGGCGAGGAAAGCCGCATTCGGTATTCCGCCGAACATCACGTTCTGACGGTAGATGTCGCTCGTGCCGTTCCAGGGTGCGATCGCGAAGAGATGCGGCGGCTTCGTCTGCGCGATGAACCATTGCGCCATGGCAAGCCACGAGGTCCCGTGAAGCGCGACCTTGCCGGTGTTCCACGGCTGCTGCGCGATCCATTCGATGACGTCGTAACCGTCCTGGCCATCGACGCTGCCCCAGCCATGGATATCGCCCTGCGACTTGCCCGCCCCGCGCGCATCGGGGTTAACCACGGCGTAACCATGGGAGACCCAAAAGCCGGCGTCCGGGCCCTCGCTCTTCGATAAACCGGTAACTTCTTGCGGATCCACGCCCGACTGGACGTCTTTCTGCGGAATGCTTTTCCCGTAGGGACTCCAAGCGACAATCGCCGGCACCTCGCCGCTGTCGACGGGGCGCAACACATCGGTATAGATGGTGACGCCATCGCGCAGCGTGACCGGCACATCGCGATCCCAACGTATGTCGCACGGCAAGGGCATAGCACTTGGCGGAAAGACTGATCCGCGCTTCAGAATTTCAGTTTCTTGCCCGAAAGCGTAGTCGGCAGCCAGCGGGGTGGCGCGCTCGAAAATCACATTCCAGTTCGACGGGTATGCGCTCGAACGGTCAGATAGTATTTCGGTACTCGCGGCGGCCCGGACGACGTCGGGGATGCGAGAGAATGATTTGCGCACGTAGCTCCAGGCAGGTGGACCGCCCGACCTGACAGATTTGAACGATGGGTTGCAGTTCATATCCCCTGCGGGCAACGCGCCGAAACGAACGGCTCTCGTACGAAGCGACTAGCGACGTCCGCGGCAAGCGAGCACGCTCTCGCAACGAGACGAGCCCAGTCGCATGAATTCCGCAGCGTGAAGCTGCAGATCACCGGCGATCGCGTGCGCACGGTCCAAGAGCGCTCCGGCCCCGTCGGTGGCCGAATTTTAGGTCGAGCTTCCAGCCTGCCCATGCTTAGCAGCTGCGTAGGGGTCGGTGCATGTAGAGACGTGCTCGGAAACCGCCAGATGGCGGCGGCGCGCTTGGATTCCGTCAACGTCGCTCTCGAGTTGCGCACGACGCGCGTTCAGTGTCGACTGGAGTTCAGCGCCCGCATCGCATCACCGAGCGATAAAGGGGCACGCGACGCTCGTTTTGCCGCGATTTCTGGTTCGAGTGACCCAGCCTGGTATGGTTGCCTAGCAGAACAAGCCTAAGGTGACCGAGCCGCTTCAGGCACGGTCACTTTTGTACGCTTTGCCGTTTCCTTTGCTACAATGAGCCCATGGGATTCGACGCGACGCCGCGACACATGACTCAGGGGAGCGGGAAATGGGCATCGGCCCTCACACGAACGGCTCGGTCACTCTCGTGCCCGTAGGAAAGCTGCGAGCGCTGCGCTCCGCGATCGCCGCGGCTGAGGGTTTTTAGCCACGCATGGAAAGCACCGCATTGAGCGTGGGCCAGAGGGTCAGGCTGGTCGGGAACGCTACCCACTCGTTGGTTGAGACCATCTGCGAGAGCCGGGTCAACTATTGGGCGGGTTATGCGACCGATTTCAGCTGCCCGTGCATTTTTGCTTATCTCGGATTGCGCTATGCATTTAGCTGGCCCGCGTTGATTTTCGGGACGCTGCTCGGACTGATCGTTTTCAGCTTGATCGAATATGCGGTCCATCGCTGGCTGCTTCACGATCTGAGGAGCCCTCTTTTCTACCTGCACAACGCGCATCACAACGATCCCGAGAAGACCTCCGCCTTTCTCTTTCCGACCAGTTTTCTTCTGCTCATGCCGGTTTGGTTCTTGTTCGCGTGGGGCTTCCACTTTCCGCAGGCGTCGTTTTTCCTGTTGGGCTTATCCGGCGGATACTTCTATTTCGATACGCTTCACCACGTGGCGCATACGAGATGGACGAACCAGTTCCCATTCCGGCTGGTGAGAAAGCGATGGGCGTTTCATAAGGTACATCATCGTATCGAACACAGCAATTTCGGCGTGAGCACGTCTCTCTGGGACCACGTCTTTGGAACCCACCAGAATCAGATGAAGCGAAAGCAATCGTGAGACGCCCGCGTTGCTGCGCGCAATAGCCGTAAAACGAGCCCTCGCTCGGGCCGCTCCGTTTGCAATATGCCCCTGCGCACTGCTATCGGCACAGAACGAGTACCCGTGGACGCTACGCCGCGGCGGATGCGACTGCGGGCCGGTCGAAACGAGCTCGGCGTGAGCGAAGGTCTAGCCGCGGCCATCTTCTACGTTGCGCTTGCCGCGCTCGTCGGAGGGGTCATCGTGTTNNCTCGCAATGGCGTTCTCCCTCGGCTTCTACATGATGGGGCCGAGGAGAATGCTGCCGTTCTGACGAGAAGCGCCGGTGAGCGCAAGGGCGCACAGATCATCGGGACCGACGAGACGGCCGGTGGCGCGGCATCCGGTTAACCGCTTAGCAGCAGGGGCGCCTCGCTGCCCTCATCCAGCGCCTCATCCGAAATGCCCGGATGGCCCGCCCTGATGAAGCGCCGGCGGAAATCGTGCCGGAAGACTTCGATCACGAACCCCCACACCGCATGCCCGAAGAATTCGGAGAGATCCTCGCTGAACGGGAGTTTCCAAGTCGGCGGCGTCAGCTCCATCAAAGGCATGACGATCAAGTGAGCGCCAACCCATACTGCAAGGCCGAACCCAACGCCCATGCCGATAGCAACGATCGGAAAGAATTCTACCAGTGCGCCATAGACGACACCGCTGAGAATACTAAACGAAAAGTGAACTATCCAGCCTTCGATATTGGTCGTCGGGGCGTGCGTAAACATGGTGATGAGCACCGCCGGCTCGGGAATCCGGTCAAGCGCGCGAGGCGGAAACGGAACCTCCCATCCGAGCTTGAAAAACGCAGAGATGAAACCGCCCAGTGCGCCGGCCGCGATCGCCGCGCCAGGGTATTTCCGAGTTAGACGCCTCAAGGTAGCCGGCACCTCCGAAGTAATCGCGGCTATCTTAGCACGTCCGCACGCGGCAGAACTATCCGGGAAAACAGGGATTCCGTTGCGCTCAAGTATCACGTAGCGTTGCTTCATGACCGTACTAGCCGCGGTGCTCGGCGTCGTGTTGCTTGCGGCCAGGCCGCCGGCAAGTGCGCCAACCGCTGCGCCGGAAGCAAGCGCTTCACCGGTTCCGGTCTTGCCTCCGATACCGACCGCGTCGCCGGAAAACGCACTTACGCCGATTTTCACATACACGGGAGAGGCTGCGGCCAACCCCAGTGGCGGCGTGCGCCAGGGTACGGCCTATGCGGATCAGCTCCTGCTTGGCTTCGACTTTAATCTGGCCCGGCTGATCGGCGTTGCCGGAGGCACGATACACTTTGATGTGACCCACCGCGCCGGTAACGATCTCGCAACCGACGATATCGGCAACAACACGTCGGTCCAAGAAATCTACGGCGGCCAGGGATGGCACCTCGCGATCATTTCCTACGAGCAACTGCTTTTCCACGACAAGCTCGACGTCGAGGCCGGGCGCATTCCGGCGAATGTGAGCTTCGCCCATTCGGCTATCTATTGCGTCTTTCAAACCAATTCAGCGTGCGCGAACCCACCGTTCGTGTTTACCAATAGCAATTTCACCTACTACCCGGCTTCGGGCTGGGGCGTCCACGCAAAAGCGCTTCTCACCGATCGCATTTTTCTCCACGTCGGCGCCTACGCGAGCAACACGGATCCCGCGAACGCGGGCTTCAACTTCAACATGAGCCACACGACCGGCCCGATCGTGCCGGCCGAGGCGGGCTACAGCACGACCTTCGCGAACGACACGCATCCGCGCAATTACGTCATCGGCGGCTGGTACGACGACAGCATCTACACGAATCCATCGGGCGTCGTCGAACGCGGCCGCTCGGCCTTGTACGTTCGGTTCGACCAACTGATTACTCGACCGTCGCTCGCCTCGCAACGCGGCCTCACGCTGTTCGGGGTCGCGATGTCGAATCTCTCGGGAAACGTTGTCGAGAGCGATTACGAAGAGATCGGCCTGGTCCAGACCGGCACCTTCGCCCGCCGCGACCACGATACGCTCGGGTTCGTCATCAACGATCAACACTTCACGAAAGACACGCTTGCCGCGCTTCAGGCGGCGCGCCTCGCTGCGGGCGGAACGGCCACCGTGCCGAGCCGAGAGACGATGATGGAATTGGCCTACGGCATCCAGGTCTCGCACGGAATCCAGATCTCACCGAACCTACAATACGTCGTCGATCCCGATCAGCTGAACGACTCCGCACGCGTCCGCAACGTCAAGAACGCGTTCGTCGTCGGTCTCCATTTCTCGGTGGACATCGCGTCGTTGCTCGCAAGGCATCACTGAAAGCTACAAAGGTACTCCTCATGCGGACTCTCGCTATCGTTCTCTCGGCCTTGGTCCTCAGCGCAGCGGCTTCCACCGGAGCCGCCGCCGACGACGCAAAGCCCACCTTCACCGGCATCGTCACCCAGGTCTCGACGACGAACATCACGGTAGCCGATGCCGCGTCGAAGCAGACACTGCGCTTCCTGATCGTGCCGACGTACGGCTACGGCGTCGTATTGGCCGACGGCAACCCCACAGTTCAAATGGCGGCGATCGCGGTAGGTTGGGATCTGAAGATCACCTACAGCCGGAACGCGGCTGGCCTGCTGCACGCGGATCATGTCGTGAAGCTGCGCTGAACCTCGCGCAGTGAAGCCGCAGCCTCTATCACCCGGCGCAGCTCGCCGCCTTCCGGCGCGCGGCTGATCGTAGCAACAGCCCGCTGCCGCGGAGACGCCGGGCCACGCCCACGACCGGTCGAAGCAAGCCGGCCAACGGGAGCGGTAAACCTGGAGCGGGCGGCGAGAATCGAACTCGCAACTTCTGCTTGGGAGACGGCAAGATGTGCGGCGCAAACGCTGGATTCTATTGGTGTTTCGGGATCCCGTAACCCAATTTGTACCCCAGCCCCCCCCGGGCGTGAATCGAAATGCCTCCGGGGTCCGAGAATCGACGCCCGCGACGCGACCCGCCTCGTCGCCCTTTCGCCGGTAGCGGGCAAAGCGGCAAGCGGATCGCGCCCCGTGGGCGACCTCATGCCGGCTCGAGCGGCATCCAATCGGCTGGCCGACTTCCGGACCCTAGGGTGCCGCCAACCGCCGTTCGAGCAAGAAGGTCTTCGACTAGGCCGATCGCGCCTCGTCCACATCCCCAAGGTGAGCCCTCTCCCTTGGCCCGGTGCAGGCCGATTTTATCGCTTGACGATATTATCGTTTACTGATAATATCGGTCATGCGCTTTGCGGATAGGGGCACCCAGGATCTTTACAACGGCATCGGCTCCAGCGCCGCTCGCGATGTAGTGCCTCCTTCACTGCGCCAGAAGGCGCTCGACAAGCTCACCATCCTCGAGTCCGCAGCGAACTTAGGGCAGCTGCGCGTGCCGCCAGGTAATCGATTGGAGGCCCTCCGAGGAGATCGAGTAGGGCAACACTCGATCCGCATCAACGACCAATATCGAATCTGTTTCCGCTGGACCGATGCCGGCGCCATCGACGTCGAAATTGTNNCTGTTGCGCGAGTTCCTCCAGCCGCTCGGCATCACGCAGACCGCATTTGCCAAGCATATCGGCATCACGAATGCGCGGCTGTCCGAAATCATTCATGGGAAACGCCCAGTGACCATGGACTCGGCGCTTCGATTCGAACGCGCGCTCGGCTTCAGCGCCGAGTCGTGGATGCGCATGCAGATGACGGTGGACATGTACGATGCGCTTCGTGGCCCTCTCGGAAAGGCGGTGGGGCGAATCAAACCCCTAACCCGCGTTTCGTGACCTCAACCGTCCAACCCGCGGGACCACCGTCCGTTCTCCATTCATCAAATGCGCTTCGACCGCTACCGGCTACTGTTGCGCGCAAT
>PLFC01000056.1:88193-115222 GCA_003136655.1 Vulcanimicrobiota bacterium | reverse complement strand
GAGGGCGACGCCTACGCGCGGTTCCTGGTGCGTCTCGACGAGATGGACCAGGCGATGCGCATCGTAGCGCAGACGCGCAAGCGGCTCGAGACGCCGGGACCGATCATGGTCGACGATCCGAAGATCGCACCGCCCGCCAAGGAGACGATCGCGATCTCGATGGAAGCGCTGATCCATCACTTCAAACTCGTTTCCGAGGGGTTCCGCGTGCCGCCGGGCGACGTCTACCAAGCCATCGAGTCGCCGCGCGGGGAACTCGCCTACTATCTCGTGTCGAACGGCAACAACCGGCCGTATCGCATCCGCACGCGTCCACCCTCGATGTACAATTTGCAGGCGCTGAAGCAGATGGCCGTGGGCAATCTCATTGCCGACGTGGTCGTGATGATCGGTTCGCTCGATCCCGTATTCGGCGAGGTCGACCGTTGAGCGTGACCCGAACGCGCGAGTTTTCCGAGGTTGCGGCCGAAGTTCGGCCGGAGGCCGACCGGCTCATCGCGCTCTATCCGCAGTCGCGCTCGGCGCTGTTGCCGATCTTGCACGCGTTCCAAAACGTCGAAGGCTGGGTGTCGCCCGAGGCGATGGCCACCGCTGCGGAATGGCTCTCGCTGCCGCTCTCCGCGGTGGAGTCGACGGCGTCGTTCTACACCCTGTTCTTCCGGCGGCCGGTGGGCAAGTACATGTTGCAGGTTTGCCGCAATCTGTCGTGTTCGCTCAACGGTGCGTCCGAGATCATGGCCTACTTCCGCGAGCAGTTGGGCATCGCGCACTTGCAGACCACGCCCGACGGCACGTTTTCGTATGAGGAAGTCGAGTGTTTGGCGGCCTGCGACCGCGCGCCGTGCATGCAAGTCAACCTGGAGTTTTTTTACGACCTCACGCCTGCCGACGTCGACGCGATGCTCGCCGCGATGCGCGCAGGCACGTTTTCGGTGCCGCCGCTTCCGCAGAGTGCCGCGCCCGGCAAGGATTGGCACGTCGGACAGGACACCGGACGCAAGTCGGCCGGCGCGCGCGACGTGTCTTCGCCCAACGATCCCGGCGGGATGGGCGACCGCAGCGGCGTGTTGATGATCGAGCGCTTGATCCGCGATCCGGCGCCGATCGATGCGCGGCCGACGCGCGAACGCTTGGTGCGCGAGGGTGAAGCGCGCCTCTCCCACGATTCGGAGCACTGACCGATGCCCGTCGTCAAAGTTCTCACCGAAGGCATCGGCGAGCTGAATCTGCGCGACATCGCGGTCTACCGCGAACGCGGCGGCTACGAGCAACTGCGCCGCGCGGTCACCTCGATGCAGCCCGCCGAGCTGGTGGATCTGGTCATGAAGTCGGGCCTGCGCGGCCGCGGCGGGGCGGGTTTTCCCACCGGTCGCAAGTGGTCGTTCCTGCCCGATAACGGGCGCCCGCGATACATGGTCTGCAATTGCGACGAAGCCGAGCCGGGCACGTTCAAGGACCACATGCTGCTCGAAGAGACGCCGCATCAGGTGCTCGAGGGCTTGCTCATCGGCAGCTATGCGATTCGCTCGCAGCATGCGTTCATCTACATCCGCGGCGAGTTCAAGCGCGGCTACGAGATCTTCATGCAAGCCGTTGCCGAGGCGCGCGCGGCGGGTTTCATCGGCGAGAACCTGTTCGGCACGGGCGTCTCGCTCGAAGTCACCGTGCATCGCGGGGCGGGCGCGTACATTTGCGGCGAAGAGACCGCACTGCTCAACTCGCTCGAAGGCAGGCGCGGCGAGCCGCGGCTGAAGCCGCCGTTTCCGGCGGTCAAGGGACTGTACGGAGAGCCGACGGTGGTCAACAACGTCGAAACGCTCGCGACGTTACCATATCTGCTCAAGAACGGGCCCGAGTGGTTCACGGCGATGGGTTCGGAGAAGTCGCCCGGCGTGAAGATCGTTTCCGTCTCGGGTCACGTCAAGAAGCCGGGGAACTTCGAGGTGCCGCTGGGCACGCCGCTGCGCGAACTGTTGGCGCTTGCCGGCGGCCCGCGCGACGGCCGCACGATCGTCGCGGTGCAGCCCGGCGGCGGTTCGTCGGCGTGCCTCTTCGAAGAACATCTCGATCTGCCGTACGACTTCGAAGCGATGGCTGCCGCGGGCACCATGCTCGGCTCGGGCGCGGTCGTCTTTTTCGACGACNNCCACCGATTTCGTCAAGGCGGCGCACGCGCTCGTGCGCTTTTACGCGCACGAGTCGTGCGGGCAGTGTACGCCCTGCCGCGAGGGCGGCCATTGGCTCGAGATCACGCTCGAACGCATTCTCGAAGGCGGCGGCCTCGACTCGGACATCGACATGCTGCTTTCGGTCTCGCACCAGATGACGGGCATCAATCTGTGCCCGCTCGGCGATTCGATCGAGCCGTTCCTGGCCAGCGTGGTCAAGCGTTTCCAAGCGCAATTCCGCGCCTACGTCGAGCAGCCCGAGGCCGCGCATGCCTGACGTCACGCTGAGCATCGACGGCATTCCGGTGACGGTGCCCGCGGGCACGCTGATCGTCGAGGCCGCGAAGACGATTCGCACCGACGTGCCGGTATATTGCTATCATCCGAAGTTGGGACCGGCCGGACTGTGCCGCATTTGTCTGGTCGAGGTCGAGAAGACGCCGAAGCTGCAGATCGCCTGCAATACGGCGGTGGCCGAAGGTATGGTCGTGCGCACGCACGGCGAGAAGGTGGAAGAAGGCCGGCGCGCCGTGCTGGAGTTCTTGCTGCTGAATCATCCGTTGGATTGCCCCATTTGCGACAAGGGCGGCGAGTGNNGATCTGCAAGACTTCTCGATGGCCTACGGCCAGAGCGCCTCGCGGCTCGCCGATCCGAAGGGCGCAAAGCCGAAAGCGGTCGATCTAGGACCGACGATCGTGCTCGACGACGAGCGTTGCATCGTCTGCCAGCGCTGCTCGCGCTTCGATGAGATCATCACCGGCGAACGGTCGCTCGTGGTGATGGACCGCGGTCAGCGCGACGTCATCGCCACCGCCTCCGGCGAGCCGTACCGTTCCGATTTCAGCGGGAACGTCACCGAACTCTGTCCGGTCGGCGCGCTGACCTCCAAGACGTATCGCTTCAAATCGCGTCCTTGGGACTTGAACCGTACCGCGACCACCTGCACGCAGTGTTCGGTCGGCTGCGCCTTCAACGTCGACGTGCGCCACGGCGAGATCCTGCGCACGATGTCGGTGCCCGACGATGCGGTCTCCGACGGCTGGCTCTGCGATCGCGGCCGCTACAACGTCGCCTACGTTTCCGCGGGCGACCGGTTGACCCAGCCGCTCCTGCGCGACGGCGACGGTTGGACGCAGATCGCCTGGGACGATGCAATCGCGCTCTGGGCCGCCAAGTTGGGCGCGGCCGATGCGGCCTCGCTCGCGTTTCTCGGCGGCGGGCGCCTGCTCAACGAAGAGATGCTGTTGCTCTCCGATCTGGCAACGACGCTCGGAACGAAGCACGTCGATTGGCGTACCGGGCGCCAACGCCAAGCTTCACCCGGCGCGCACGGCGGCAGCTATGCGGACCTCGATGCGGCGCAGGCGATCGTCGTCGCGGGTAGGCCGCCGGCCCAGACGGCGCCCGTGTTCGATCTGCGCATCCGCAAGGCGGTCTCGCAGCGCGGCGCGCGGCTCATCGTTGCGGGCGATCATGCGTTGGGTTCGCCGCTAGCGTACGAGCGAGTTGCCGGCGCGAACGATCTCTCCGGCCTAAACCTTGACGGCATCGAGCGCATCGCGCTCGTGTGGGACGGCATCGACGGCCGCGAAGGCGCGCGCGCGGAGGCCGCGTTGCAAGCCTGGCTGGCCGCGGGCAAGACGGTGAGCGTCTTCATTCCGGGCGAACAGAACAACGCGCGCGGCGCCGATGCGTTCGGCCTGCTGCCGCGCGAGGCCGGCGCCGATACGGCGGGCATTCTCGCCGCGGCGCGCGCGGGCGAGTTGGCCGCGCTTTCGATCTTCGGCGCCAACCCGGTGGTGCACGCTCCGGGCGGCCCGGCGGCGGTACGCGAAGCGCTGGCCGCGGTGCCGTTCGTGGTGGTCAGCGAACTCTTCTTGACCGAAACGGCGGAACTCGCAACGCTCGTGCTGCCGGCGCGCGCGCCGTACGAAAAGTCGGGGCACGTCTTCGATCTCACCGGAGCCCTGCACGCGGTCGTGCCCGCGCTCGACGGGCCGCCGGGTCCCCTGGCCGACGGCGAAATGCTGATCGCGCTCGCGGATGCGCTCGGGCACGAGTTGCAAGCGCCGCGCGCGCTGCGCGAACGCGCGACCGCGCCGCTGCCCGCCTCGACCCTCACCTTGGGCGACGTCGCGTTCGGTACGGTCACCGGCGCGGCCGCCGTTACGAGCGGCCTGCGCCTGGCGATCGCTGCCGACATCTTCGCCGGAGCCGGGACGCTGGCGCACGACGCGCAACTCCACGAACTCCGCTTGCGGCCGGCCGTAACGCTCAACGCACGCACCGCGGCCGCCGCGGGACTGCGTGCCGGCGATAGCGTCGACCTGAGCGCCCGCGGGCAGACGGTGTCCGGCCTGACCGTGCGGATCGACGCCGGCAGCGCGGACGACGTCGCGACGATCGTCGACGGTGTGCCCGGCGCGATCGCTTCGGCGTTCGTTGACGGCGAAGCCGTCACGCTCTCCGCGCGCATCGCGGCGGGAAGCGGAGCGCTCTGATGGACGTCCTGCTGCTCGCGCTGATCAAGTCGCTCTTCGTGCTGTTCGTCGTGGTGACGACCTTCGCGTATGCCATGCTCTTCGAGCGCAAGATCATGGCCTGGATGCAGTTACGTCCCGGACCGAATCGCGTCGGCCCGTGGGGTTTGATGCAACCCGCCGCCGACGCGGCCAAGATGCTCTTCAAAGAAGACCTGACGCCGAACACGGCCGACCCCTTGATCTATAAACTCGCGCCGTGGATCTCGCTTGCGACCGCGATGGGCGTCTTCGCCGTGATTCCGTTTTCGGAATCGGGCGGCACGCTGTGGGGCGTGGGCGACGTCAACGCTGGCATCCTCTTCATTTTCGCGCTGACCTCGATCGGCGTGTACGGCATCTCGCTCGCGGGCTGGTCGTCGGGCTCGAAGTTTCCCTTGCTCGGCAGCGTGCGCGCCACGGCCCAGATGATCAGCTACGAACTCTCGATGACCATGTCGGTGGTCGGCGTGCTGATCCTGGCCGGCACCACCTCGCTCGCGGGCATCGTGCACGCGCAGAATAGCCTGTGGTTCGTGTTGCCGCAGTTCGTGGGCTTTGCGATCTATCTCACGACGGCAGTCGCCGAGACCAATCGCGCGCCGTTCGATCTGGTGGAGGCCGAGACGGAACTCGTGGGCGGCTTCCACACCGAGTACTCGGGCCTGCGCTTCGGCTTGTTCTTCATCGCCGAGTACCTGAACATGATCGCGGTCGCGTGCGTCGGAACGCTGCTCTTTTTCGGGGGCTGGAATCCGCTCTTCGGCTTGACCTTCATCCCCGGCATCATCTGGTTCGTTTTGAAAGCGGGCGCCTTCATCTTCATGTACATCTGGCTGCGCACCACGCTGCCTCGCCTGCGCTACGACCGGCTGATGAACTTCGGCTGGAAATTCTTGCTGCCCGTCGCCACGCTCAACCTCATGGTCACCGCGGCCATCGTGGCGGTGGAGCACTGATGCGCACCTTCGTCGCAGGCGTCATCGCGCTGCTGCAAGGCTTTCTGACGACCTTTAGTTTCTTCTTCAAGAAGAAGCCCACCATTGCGTATCCGACGATCAAGAAGCAGCACGCGCCGCGCTTCCACGGCCTGCACGAGTTGCGCCGCTACGAAGACGGCAAGGAGCGCTGCATCGGGTGCGAACTCTGCGCCATCGCCTGTCCGGCCAATGCGATCACGGTGATCGGCGCGGAGAATGCGCCCGACGACCGGCGCTCGCCCGGCGAACGCTACGCGGCGCGGTACGAGATCGACGAGTTGCGCTGCATCTTCTGCGGCCTCTGCGAGGAGGCGTGTCCGACCGACGCGATCGTGCTGACGCCGCGCTTCGAGATGTCGGACTACCGGCGCGGCTCGTTCGTCTATGCCAAGGACCGGCTGCTGGTGCCGCCCGAGGCGGGCGTCGGCCGGCCGCCCGACGAGCGGCCTAACGGCATTCCGGCGGATCTCGGCTCGGTGATCGAGCAGAAGAGCACCGTCGACATCGAGACCGGCTACGATGCGACCTGGCGCGGCGGCATCTTGAAGACCGATCGCAAGGGGCTCGCCGGGTGATCCTGTTCTGGATATTGGCGATCGCGCTGGTGTTGAGCGCGGTCTTTACGGTGACGCAGAAGAGCCCGGTCTACAGCGTCGTCGGCTTGCTCGCCAATTTCGTCGCGCTGGCGATCCTCTACCTCACGCTCAACGCCGAGTTCGTCTTCGTGATGCAGATCGTCGTCTACAGCGGCGCGGTGCTGGTGCTGTTTCTCTTCGTGATCGCCATGCTTTCGAGCGGCGTCGGTCCGTTCGCGGAAGGCCCGAACCGGCTGCCGCGCATCATCGGCCCGGCGCTAGGCGTGGTGGCCGTTGGCGCCGCGGCGCTGGTCTACACGATCGCCCGCGTGCCGCTGCAGGAGCCCGCGCCGCAGGCTTCCGCGACGCTCGGGCAGGCCGGTCAAGCCGGCGTTTTCGGCAGCGTCGCCGACTTCGGCGCGGCGCTCTTCTCAACGCACCTGTTGCCCTTCGAAGTGACCGCATTGATCCTGTTGGTCGCGGTGGTCGGCGTGGTCGTGCTCGCGGGCGACGCGGCGCCGATGCCCACGCGCGGCCGCCACGCGGTGCGCCGCGCCGCGCGCGAACGCGAACCGATCGCCAAGGTGCGCCGATGACCTCGCTGCCGGTCGATATCTCGAACTACGTCGGCCTCTCGGCGGTCATCTTCTTCATCGGTGTGGCCGGCGTGCTGACCCGACGGAACCCCTTGATCGTGCTGATGTCCATAGAACTGATGTTCAACGCCGCGAACCTCGCCCTGATCGCGTTCTCGCGATTCTGGCAGAATAACGCCGGGCACATCTTCGCGTTTCTCGTGATCACGGTGGCCGCCGCCGAGGCGGCGATCGGCCTCGCGATCGTGGTCGTGGCCTTTCGCCGGGCCAAGAACGTGGACGTCGACGAAGTCGCGGGGTTGCACGGCTGATGCCGCCATACGTCGGTTCGGGCTGGGCGGCCGTGCATCACACGCACAACCTCGATCCGCTGTTGCTCGCCGTGTGGTTACTGCCGCTGGCCGGGGCGCTGGCTCTTTGGGCGTTCGGCCCGCAACTGCGCCGCGGTGCGGGCGTGCTGGGCACGGCGGTCGTGTTCGTCTGCTTCGCGCTGACGCTCTTCGACGTGCGCGGCGCCTTCGGGTCGCCCGCGAGCGGCGTGGGCATCGGCAACGCGGTGCCCCTGGTTTCGTGGTTGCCCGGATTCGATTTCGGCTTGCTCTGGGATCCGCTCGCGCTGCTCTGGACGCTCGTGATCACGGGCGTCGGCGGGTTGATCCATCTCTATTCGATCGGCTACATGGCCGGCGACAAAGCGCAAGCGCGGTTCTTCGCCTACCTGAACTTCTTCGTGTTCGCGATGCTCACGCTCGTGCTCTCGGACAACTTCGTGGGGTTGCTCGTGGGCTGGGGTTTGGTCGGGCTCGCCTCGTACTTCCTGATCGGCTTCTGGTTCTATAAGCCGTCGGCCGTGGCCGCGGCGCGCAAGGCCTTCGTCATCAACGTCGCGGGCGACGTCGGCTTGATGTTCGCGATCTTCGTGATGTTCGCGGCGACCGGCTCGACGACGTATGCCGACGTCTTCAGCCACGCCGGCACGTTGCCCCAGGGCGTGATCCTGACGATCTGCATCGCGCTCTTCATTGCGTGCGCGGCGAAGTCGGCGCAGCTACCCCTCCACACCTGGCTGCCCGACGCGATGGAAGGCCCGACTCCGGTCTCGGCGCTGATCCACGCGGCCACCATGGTGACGGCGGGCGTCTATCTGATCGCGCGCTGCGCGCCGCTGTGGGATGCGTCGCCCGATGCGCGGGCGCTGGTGGGCACGATCGGCGCGCTGACCGCACTGACCGGCGCGTTGCTGGCCATCGCCCAGTGGGACATCAAGCGCATCCTGGCCTATTCGACGATGTCGCAGATCGGCTACATGATCATGGGCGTCGGCGTCGGCGCGTATCAGGCCGGCATCCTGCACTTCTACGCCCACGCCTTCTTCAAGGCGCTGCTGTTTTTGGGCGCGGGCCTCGTGATCCACGAACTCGGCGACGAGCAGGACGTGCGCAAGATGGGCGGCCTGCGGACGCGCACGCCGATCGCCTTCATTGCGATGGCCATCGGCACGCTCGCGATCATCGGCTTCCCCGGTTTCAGCGGCTTCTATTCGAAGGACGCCGTCATCTACGGCGTGCTCGAGCGCGGGTATCCGGCGCTGTACGCGATCGCGGTGATCACCGCGGGCATCACCGGCTATTACATGTTCCGCATGATCTTCGTGACGTTCTACGGGCGCTATCGCGGCGACGTGCCCGATGCGGAACTGGGCCTCGCCGGCCGGCCGCCCGCGAGCGCGCACGGACACCACGGCGCACCGCGCTGGTTGATGGAAGCGCCCGTCATCGTGCTCATGGTGCCCAGCGTCATCGCCGGCTACGTCTCGATCGGCGGCGCGGGCAGCCTGTGGATGCGGTATTTCAAAGCCGATTTCGCGAGCCAGCCGTTACCGGCGCCGCCGCCGCCGTTTTCCGAACTCGCTTCGACGCTGCTGGTCTTCGCGATCGTGGCGGCCGGCGTGGCGGTCGCGTATCTCCGCTACGGCACCGCGGCCGCGAAGGAGGGCGCGGTCGCGCGTCTGCGTACGGAGGCGGCGCGCATTCCCCAGCCGTTCGTGCGCGCGTTCTACTTCGACGATCTGATCGACGCGGTCGCGGTTCGTCCGGCGCGCGCGCTGGGCAATGCGTTCTCGCGTTTCGTCGACCCGCACGTGATCGACGCGGGCGTGACCGACGTGGCCCGCATCGCGGGCCGGCTCGGGCGCGAACTGCGCGGCATCCAAACCGGGCTCGTGCGCGCCTATGCGTTCGTCGTGGTCGGCGGCGCGGTCGTATTCATCGCCTACTTCGCGCTGCTGAGGCTGCCGCGATGATCTGGACGTTAGCGCTCGCCCCGATGCTCCTCGGCCTGCTGCTCTACGCGTGGCCGCGTAGCGCCGACGCGGCGGCCAAGTGGTTCGGCGTGGCCGTCGCCGGTTGCGCGTTCGTCGTGACCCTGCTTTCCGCGAATGCACCCGACGAGTCGGTTCGCTGGCTGCAACGGCCGTTCACGGCGAACTTCCATGCGGGTCTCGGCGGTCTCTCGTATTGGCTCGTGCTCTTGCTGACGCTGACGACCGCCTGCGCGCTCGCCTCGACGCGCATTTCGCGTCAGCGCGACTTCGTCGCGCAGATGCTCGTGCTGATGGGCGCGATGACCGGGCTTTTCGTCGCGCGCGACCTGCTCGTGTTTGCGCTCTTCTGGGACCTGATGTTGATCCCGGTATTCTTGATCTTGGTGGCTTGGACGCCGAGTAAATCCAGTGCGAGCGCCTGGCGTTACCTGATCTACAATCTCACCGGCGGCCTCGCGCTGCTCTTGGCCACCGCGGCCTACGGCATGCTGGAAGGTTCGACCGACGTGCTCGGCGCGACGCTCGGCCGCGGCGCGACCGCCATCGGTCCGGCGTGGGGCGAGTGGATCTTCGCCGGCTTCGCGTTCGCCTTCTTGGTGAAGACGCCGGTCTGGCCGTTCCATACCTGGATGCCGTCCGCATACGCCGACTTGCCGCCGGCCGCGGCGGCCGTGGTGAGCGCGGTGCAGTCGAAGGGCGGGCTCTACGGATTTCTGGTCGTCACCGCGCCGCTGATGCCCGAGCAGATGCGCGCCGCGCTGCCGCTGATGTTCGTGCTCGGTCTGGTCGGTCTGGTGTATGGCGCGGTTGTGGCGCTCGTGCAGGACGACGCGAAACGCGTCGTGGCCTACTCGTCGCTGTCGCACCTCGGGCTGATCCTGATCGCAATCTTCAGCGGCAACCCGCTGGCCCTCAGCGGAGCGGTCGTGTACGTTCTGGCGCACGGACTTTTCAGCGCCGGGCTCTTCATCGTGCTCGGCCAGGTGGAGCAGCGCGAGGAGACGCGCTCGATCGCGCGGCTGGGAGGTTTGGGTGCGCGCAATCCGCGGCTGGCAGGCAGCCTGACCATCGTGGCGCTCGCGGCGCTGGGTTTGCCCGGCCTCTGCGGATTCGCGGGCGAGATCTTGATCTTGACGGGCCTGTATCAAACCGGCGCCGTGTGGGTGGCGGGCATCGCGCTCGTGCCGATCATCGTGGCGGCGGCGTACATGTTGCGCCTCTTCCAAGGCATCATGCAAGGCCCGGAGGTCGAGGATCTGCCCGAGCGCGCCGACGCCTCGTTCCTGGAACTGCTGGCGATAGCGCCGCTGGTGCTGGCGATCGTGCTGCTCGGCGTGAATCCCGGGCCCGTGCTCGCCGCGCGGTCGCTCGCGCCGGCACAACTCTCAGCCGTCGAGGTGCAGCGATGACGCCGTCGCTGGTCATTCCTTGGGGCAGTGCCGACTGGACCGCAATCGCGCCGATCATCGTGATCGCGCTCGCGCCGCTGCTGGTGTTGCTCGCCGATCTCACGCTGCCGCGCGCCGCGCGGCGTCCGGCCGCATTGTCGCTCGCGCTGCTCGGCACCGCCGCGGCGGGACTCGTCGCGCTCGCCGGCTGGGGCAAACCGTACGTCGCCTTCGGCGGCGGTTTCGTGCTCGGCGGTTTTACGATCGCCTTCGAAGAGATCGTGATCGTTGCGACACTCTTCTCGCTCTTGATGGCGTACCGTTTGGGTCGCGAGGATCAGACGGCCGGCGGGCTCGCGCTGATGCTGTGGAGTGCGGCCGGCGCGATGCTCATGGCCGGCGCGGCGAACCTGATGACGATCTTCCTCGGGCTCGAATTGCTCTCGCTCGGACTCTACTGTTTGTGCGGACTCGCCGGGCGCGCCGGGGCACGCGAGGCGGCGCTCAAATACTTGATCCTCTCGTCGACGGCGTCGGCCTTCATGCTCTACGGCATGGCGCTGCTCTTCGGCGCGACCGGCAGCATCCAGCTCTCCGCGCTCGCGGGCGCGAACTTGTCAGCGCCGCTTTTCGCAGTCGGCGTGGGCATGTTCCTGATCGGCTTCGCCTTCAAGTTGAGCCTCGCGCCGTTCCACGTGTGGACGCCCGACGTGTACGAGGGCGCCCCGCTTCCGGTCACCGCCTTCATGAGCGTGGCGACGAAGGCCGGGGCGTTGGCCGTCGTGGCACGCTTTGCCTACGCGGCCCTGAGCACGCCGCAGTCGCACGTGCTCTTGCAGCCGCTGTGGATACTGGCCGCGCTCTCGATGCTCGTGGGCAACCTCGCGGCCCTGGCGCAAACGGATATGAAACGTCTGCTCGCGTACTCGGGCGTCGCGCAGTTGGGATATATCGTTGCCGGCATGGCCGGCACGACCGCCTTCGGCTTGCGCTACGCCATCTTCTATCTCGCCGCGTACACGTTCATGAACCTGGGCGCGTTTGCGGTGGTCGCGCTGCTCTCGCACGATCGCGAGGAAGGTTCGCGGCTGTCGGCATTCGAGGGCCTGGGCTATCGCCAGCCCGTGCTCGCCGGCGCGATGACCTTCTTTTTGTTGGCGCTGGCCGGCTTACCGCCGACCGCAGGCTTCACGGGCAAAGTGCTGATCCTCGCGGCGACCGTCGGGGCCGGCTACGCCTGGCTCGCGGGCGTGTTGATCGTGGGCACGGCGATCTCCGCGTATGTCTACATCAAGATCGTGCGCGCGATGTACGGCCGCACCACCGGAGCCGAGATCAAGCGGCCGGTGGTGCCCTCGAGCCCGCTGCCCTGGATCGGCGTGGGTCTCTGCGCGCTGGCCACGCTCGTGCTCGGCTTGTATCCCATCGCGCCGAGCGACGTGCTCCCGTTGGTCAAATGAGCGGAGCACCGACGTGACGCTGCTCAAGCACCGTCTGTTCGTCCCGGCGAGGCGTGCCGGCGGTACCGAAGGCTTACCGCTGGTCGTCGCGCTGCACGGGTGCACGCAGACCGCGGCCGACTTCGCGGCCGGTTCGCGCTTCGACGAAGCCGCCGAGCGCCATGGTACGCTCGTGCTCTATCCCGAACAGTCCACGCGCGAAAACGCCCAACGCTGTTGGAACTGGTTTTTGCCCGGACATCAAGTGCGCACGAGCGGCGAGCCCGCCGCGATACTCGGTTTGGTGGAGGACGTGCGCTTGCGCTATCCCGTCGATCCCGACCGCATCTTCGTCGCGGGCATGTCTGCCGGAGGCGCGATGGCGGCCATCCTCGCGGAACAAGCACCGGACGTGTTCTCCGCGGTCGGCATCATGGCCGGCGTCGCTTTGCACGCGAGCCACGATATCGATTCGGCCTTCAAGGCGATGCAGCGCGGCACGATGGACGGCGGCACCGCGGCCGAATTCGCACAGGGCGCACGACGCCTGAGCGCGAGCTACCAGCGCTTGCGCGCCACGATTTGGACGGGCACCGACGACCACTACGTGACGCCGCAGAACGCGCTGACGCTCTCGCGGCAATTCTTGCGTTTGACCGACGTGGACGAAACCCGCGCGAGCCTCGAGTCGCGTCCCGGCGCGGACGTCGTCCGCTGGCGCGACAACGGCGGCCGCACGCGGGTGGAACTGTGGCGCGTCGCCTCGATGGGCCACGCTTGGAGCGGGGGCAGTTTTCGCGGCTCGCACACCTACCCGCAAGGCCCCGTGGCCGGGGAAGCGATGATGGAATTCTTCCTCTCGGAGTCACCGGTCGCCGAGCACGCGCGTGAAGCCTGAACTGCGCGCGCTGCTGTTCGACTTCGACGGTACGATCGCCGAGACCGAGCGGCACGGACATCGCGTGGCCTATCAGGCCGCCTTCGACGAACTCGGTTTAGGCTGGAAGTGGGACGAGGATCTCTACGGTGAACTCTTAGCAGTCGCCGGCGGAAAAGAACGCCTGACGCATTTCATACGCGAGCGCAATGCGCAGTTGCCCGTCGATTGGGAAATCGAGACCCTGGTTGCGACGATTCACGAGATGAAACGCGAGCGCTTCTCCGAGATCGCGCCGTCGATTCCGTTGCGCCCCGGTGTCGCGCGCTTGATAAACGAAGCCAAGGCCGCCGGCCTGCGCGTCGCCGTCGCGACGACCGCGGCGCCGGAAGGCGTCGATGCGCTGCTCGAACATCACCGGCACGAGCTCGCAGCCATCGACCTGGTCGCAGCGGGCGACATCGTGGAGAGCAAAAAACCGGCACCGGACATCTATCTCTTCGCGCTCGAGGCGCTGGGCTTGCAATCCTCCGAAGCGGTTGCGATCGAGGACTCGGCGATCGGCGTGCGCGCCGCGCGCGCCGCGGGAATACCCGTCGTCGTCACGCGCAGTTCGTACACGCTCGATGAGGATTTCACGGGTGCAGACGCCGTGTTCGACGATCTGGGCGAGCCGGATGCGCCCGCGCGGGTCGTTCGGGGCAAGGCCCCGCCCGGCGGAGTAGTCGATTTGGCCTACCTGCGGAGCCTGACCGGAGCGTAGGACTCGCGCCCCGCGCCGCGCAAGGTGCGCAGCGTGTCGAGCTTCCACGACCGGGGTCGTCTTTGCAGCGCCGCCTTGGCGCTTGCCGCGCTCGTACTGCCCGCAAGCGCGCAGGCGCAGACCGCGCTCAATCTGCGCGCACTCGGAGGCCTCGCGCCGTTCGGCGCTCTGCCGAACACCTCGGCCGGCATGGCGGCCTTGGCCGCCAACTATTCGGTCACCGGCGCGATCCAGACGGGTACCGCGGGTCAGCCCGCGCTGCAACCGTTCGGGTTCCAGCAACAACAGGCGCTCAGCGATGCGTTCATCACCTCCGCAAATGGAACGCAACTCGCCGATGGTCTGGGGAGCAAGCTCGGCGCCGTCTACCGCTCGCTGGCCCTCTATGCGAGCGCCGATTACGGGAAGACGACCACCATCACGAACGTGTCGCCCGCAGTGGCGACGCTGATCGGATACACCTCCGCGCTCTCGGGCGCCGACTCGAATGCGGCCAAGTACTTTTTCGGCAACGCGACCTACGTGAACGGCAAGACGACGTCGCCGCTCTCCAAGGATGCCCTGGACATCTTTACCGCGGCCGGCGTCAAGGCCGACGCCTATGGGATCGCCTATCACGTGCCGGCGGGCAGCCCGGGTAGCGATCCGAACGGAGATTCGCGGCCCTTCCAAACGGAGAAGACGTTCGTCGGCTACGCCGGCACGGATTATTTCGGCGCCCCCGCGCTCAACGTCGATTACCTCGCGGGACCGGCGCAACCGCTCGTAGCGAGTCCCGCGTTTCCCAGCGGTCATACCACATACGGCTACACCGAGTCGCTCTTGCTGGCGCTCCTCGTGCCCGAGCGGTACACGCAAATGATCGCGCGCGGCGCGGAATACGGAAACAGCAGGATCGTCCTGGGCGCGCACTACGCGATGGACGTGATCG
The DNA here is from genome assembly GCA_003136655.1 of Vulcanimicrobiota bacterium. Classification (GTDB taxonomy): domain Bacteria; phylum Vulcanimicrobiota; class Vulcanimicrobiia; order Vulcanimicrobiales; family Vulcanimicrobiaceae; genus Hesperobacter; species Hesperobacter lustricola. The sequence continues at coordinate 100,662 of PLFC01000056.1, read as the reverse complement.
GCGGCCGGACCCTGGCCTATTACGACCTCGCGCAGTTGCTCGCGGGCACGCCGGGCTACGCCGGGCAAACGTTCGGCCGATTCACCGTCACCGATTACGCCGGCGCGTTCGCGGCCGCGAAAGCCGACCTCGACAAGGCGCTCGAGAGCGGCTGCGGCAAGCCGGTTGCGGTCTGCGCGCAGGCCGACGTAAGCCGTTTCAAGGACGGCCCCGCCGACGCAGCGTTTTACGAATCGACGCAGACGTACGGGCTGCCCGTCGTTTTCGCATCGACGGCCTCGAAAGTCGAAGATGTGGGCGCACTCGCGCCCGAAGCCGGTCACCTGCTCACCGCCGCGTTCCCGAAGCTCACGCTCGCGCAAGCGGATAGGATATTGACCGAAACTGAGGGCCCCGGCGGGGGCTTTCTGGATAACGGTCGGGCCTTCGGTCTCTATTCGCGCCTCGATCTGTACAAAGCCGGCGAGCGGGCCGCGTCGCTCTCGGCTGCGGTCACGCCGGGGCATTCCTGAGCGCGGCGCGCGCGAGCGTTATCCCGAGCGCCGCAACGATGAACGCGCCCGCGACGACCGGGAGAAACGCCAGCGCAGGCTCGTGCAGAGCGTCCCAGGCCGCGCCCGCCGCGAGCGTGGTGCAGAATGAAGTGGTGTACCCGATCGTAAAAGTCGCCGCCGAGAGCCGGGCGACATCGGCGCCCGACGCGAGCAACGCCGGTAGCGCAAACGAGAAGACCAGTACGTACGCCGCGCAAAAGCCCAAGAGCGCCGTGCCCGTCACGGCGCCCGCGGCGCCGCCGAAACGCAGTGCGGCCAGCGCGCCGAGCATCGTCAGCGCCACCGCCACCGGCACGCCGCGCTTTGCCAGCAGGCGAAACGGAATGAGCCCGATCGCGAGCGAGGCCGGAATCTGCGCGACGTTGAGCGCGGAGATGCACGCTGCCACGAGTTCCGGTTTGCCGGTGGCGTGCAGATAGTCGGGCACGAAGGTGTTCGCGCCGAAATACGTCAGGCTCGCCGCGGATTGAAAGAATCCGAGTTGCCACGAAACCGGATTGCGAAAGTCGGGCAACCAGCGCGCGAGCGTGGGCACCGGCGCGGCGTCGATGCGCGGCAAGAGCGCGAAGCCGAGTGCGGTTAGGATCGGGATAGCGCCCCACCCGTCGAGCGCCGGTCCCCATGCGCCGCCGAAGAGCGGCAAGAGCACGGGCAAGGTGAGCGAAGCGGCGAGCGCTTCGCCGACCAACAGGCCGTTGGCCCAGAGTCCCGTGACGCGCGATATGTGCTCGGGAAACCAATCGCGCGTCAACGTGGGTAACGCCGGCTGCGCGAAGGCGATGCCCAGGCCCATCAACGCGGTCATGCCGAATAGCACGGGCGTCGAGGAACCTACGCCACGCAGGAGCGCCGCCGCGCCGACGAGCAGCAGCGCGCCCACCAGCGCCGGCCGCGCCCCGAAGCGCGCGATCAAAAACGAACCGGGAATCGCCGCGAGGCCCAAGAGCAAGACGGGAACGTTGGTCAGCGCCGCCACGCCCGATTCGCTGAGGCCCAAATCGCGATGGATGATCGGCAAGAGCGGCGGCACCGCGAGCAACGTCATGCGCAGGTCGGCGCCCGCAAACCAGAGCAGCATCAAGCGCCACGGCATCATCCCGGAGTACTAGCCAAAACCACAAAGGCCCCGCCGCATGCGCCGCACTAGCGTTGCGCTATGACGCGTGAAGACCTGACCCAGTCGATCCTGAAGGCCAAGCGGGCCTAAAAGTTGACCTGGAAGTAGATCGCCGCGCATGTCGGCGACGCATAGCCGATCGTCATCACCGCGGCCCTCTTCGGGCAGATGCGCTTGAGTGAGGAAGAGGCCGCGAAAGCCGCCGAACTGCTCGGTCTCGAGGCCGCGGCGCGCGACCTGCTCACGGAAATCCCCTACCGCGGCTCGCTGCCGCAGGTTCCGCCGACCGATCCGTTAATCTACCGATTCTACTCCAGGAAAAGTTCGGCGACGGCATCATGAGCGCGATCGATTTCGACATGCAGGTGGAGCGTCAACCCGATCCCAAAGGCGACCGCGTGAGGATCACGATGTCCGGCAAGTTCTTGCCGTACAAGCGATACTGAATCGCGGCGATGAGACATCGGTGAAGCACGCGACGCGCGAGGCGCTGGCGTTGCTCGACGACCTCCTCGAGCGCATTCGGGCGCGTGAGGGGCTGAAGGAGAAGAGCGCGGGAGTCTTCTACCGCAAGTCGCGCGCGTTCTTACACTTTCACGAGGATCCGACCGGGCTCTATGCCGACCTTCGCGTTGGCGAAGAATTTGAGCGCTACCCGGTCAACACCGAGCGCGAGCGCAGAGCGCTGCTAGCCGAGATCGACCGCGCCGACACGTAACGCCGATCCATGGAACACGAACGGCTCGTCGTCTGACGAGCCGTTCGTATTCCGGGGGCCGAATCTCGGCGACTTAGTTTGCGGCGATGATCTCGAAGAGGCCGGCTGCGCCCATGCCGCCGCCGATGCACATCGTGACGACGAGCCACTTCGCTTTGCGCCTGCGGCCTTCGAGGATGCCGTGCAGGGTCAAGCGCGCGCCGCTCATGCCGTACGGGTGGCCGATCGAGATCGCACCGCCGTCGACGTTGAAGATCTCGTTGGGCAGTCCGAGCTTGTCGCGGCAGAAGATCGTCTGCACGGCGAAGGCTTCGTTGAGTTCCCAGAGATCGATGTCGTCGATCTTGAGATTGTGCCGTTCGAGCAGTTTCGGAATCGCGTAGACCGGCCCGATGCCCATCTCGTCGGGCTTGAGGCCCGCCACGGCCATGCCGCGGTAATAGGCCAGTGGCTGCAGGTCGTTCTTCTCGGCGTAGTCCGCACTGGTCAGCACGAGCGCCGCCGCACCGTCGGAGAGCTGGCTCGAATTGCCGGCGGTCACCGTCGACTTCGGCGTGGTCACGCCTTTGAGCGATGCGAGACCTTCGAGGGTGGTGTCGGGACGATTGCCTTCGTCTTTGGTCAGCGTGGCGAAGACTTCTTTCACTTCGCCCGTCTCTTTGCTCTGCTCGTACTTCCAAGCCGGCAGCGGCACGATCTCGTCGTCGAAGCGGCCCGCGGCTTGCGCTGCGGCCGTGCGTTGCTGGCTCTGCAGCGCGTACGCATCCTGCGCCTCGCGCGAGACGCCGTAGCGTTGGGCGACGTTGTCGGCCGTCTGCAGCATCGGCATGAACAGGTCGGCCTGGTGCCGCAGCAGCCAGTCTTCGGTGAAGTACTTGATGTTGGTGTTGTTTTGCACGAGGCTGATCGACTCGGCGCCGCCGGCGATCATGGCCGGCGCACCGTCGACGATGATGCGCTGCGCCGCAACGCTGATCGCCTGCAGGCCCGAGGCGCAATAGCGGGTGATCGTGGTGCCCGCAACCTCGACCGGCAAACCGGCGCGAATCGCGGCGTTCCGCGCGAGGTTGTGCCCCGTCGCGCCCTCGGGCATGCCGACGCCGATCACGACGTCCTCGATGTCTTCGGGGCGCACTTTCGAGCGCGAAACCGCGTGTTCGATGACGTGACCGGTCAGGGTCGCGCCGTGGGTCTGGTTGAACGCTCCGCGGAACGCGCGGCCGATCGGCGTGCGCGCTCCCGAGACGATGACTGCTTCTTTCATACTGCGGCTGCTTCCAGTTTGGGACGGGGTGCGAACGTGCCGCCGCTCTTCGCGACGGACTCGAGCAACGGCGCGGGCTGCCAGTGCGGCCCGACCGTCTTTTGGTATTCGAGGATGGCGTCGTAGACGTTCTTGACGCCGAGGGTGTCGGCGTACCACATCGGGCCGCCGTGGAACCACGGGAAACCGTAGCCGTAGATCCAAACGATGTCGACGTCGCCCGGGCGCAGCGCGATGCCGCTACCCAGGAGCTCGGCGCCTTGATTGATCAGCGCGTACATGCAACGCTTCACGATCTCGTCGTCGGAGATGTGGCGGCGCGTGATGCCCAATTCTTTGGATTCGGCCTCGATCAACTGCTCGACGCCGAGGTTGACCGCGGGCTCGCGCGAGCCCGCAACGTAATCGTAGATGCCGCAGCCGGTCTTCTGGCCGTAGCGGCCTTGTTCGTAGAGCTTGGTGATGATCTTCGATTCGCGGTACGGCGACTTCGGCGCTTCCAAACCGATCTTGTAGAACACGTCGAGGCCCGAGAGGTCGAACATCTGAAACGGACCCATCGGGAAACCGAAGTCGCGGATCGCCGCGTCGACTTGCTTGGGCAGCGCGCCCTCTTCGATCAGGTACATCGCCTCGCGAGCGTAATCGAAGAGCATCCGGTTGCCGATGAAGCCGAAGGCGTTGCCCGAGATGACGCCCTTTTTCTTGAGCGCTTTAGCCAGTGCGGCCGAGGTGGCGAGCGTTTGCGGCGAGGTCGCCTGGCCGCGCACGATCTCGAGCAACTGCATGATGTTGGCCGGCGCGAAGAAGTGCAGGCCGACGACCTCGTTCGCGCGCGAGGTGGACGCTGCGATCGCGTCGATGTCGAGCGTCGAGGTGTTGGAGGCCAGGATCGCGTCGGGCTTGAGCGCCTTGTCGAGCGCGGCGAAGACCTGCTTCTTNNACGTCCATGCTTTCGAAGACGGCCTCGACCACGAGGTCGACGTCGGCGATCGACGCGTAATCGCCGACGAACTGCACCGAGGCCGTGCGCGCGGCGGCTTCGTCGGCGGTCATGCGGCCCTTCTTGGCCTGGGCCGCGTAGGTGTCGGCCACGGCCTTCTTGCCGCGCTCGACCTGTTCGGGATTGACGTCGATGACCTGCACCGGAATCTTCGCATTGGCGAAGACCATGGCGATGCCCGTGCCCATCGTGCCCGCGCCGACGACGGCGGCTTTGGCGATCTTCTGCGGCGCGATGTCGTCGGGCAGACCGGGAATCTTCGCGAGTTCGCGCTCGGCGAAAAAGAGATGGATCGCCGACTGCGCCTGCGGGCTGACCACCAGCTCGTCGAAGAGCCGGTATTCGCGCGCTAGTCCGAAGGGGAAGTCCATGACCGAGGCGGCTTCGACCGCGTCGATCAGCTTGTGCGCGGCGAAGCCGCCCTTGTCTTCGGGCGGCACCATGCCGTGGGCCATCGCCGTCATGAACGGCAGCACGACGAAGCTCTTCGCGCTGACGCGATCCTTCGTGCCGGCCTTTTCGTTGGCCACTTCCACGGCGCGCGCGACGACGTCGCCCTCCACGACTTCGTCGAGCAGTCCCATCGCCTTCGCTGCCTTGGCGGGCTTGAGTTCGCCTTTGAGCATGAAGTCGAGCGCCATCTGCACGCCGGCCATGCCGTGGTTGGCCGGGTTGCGCGAAGCCAAGAGGCGCGGCAGGCGCTGCGTGCCGCCTGCGCCCGGCAAGAGGCCGAGCTTGATCTCGGGCAAGCCCAAACGCGAAGCGCTGTTGGCCAAGCGGTAGTCGCAGGCCAACGCGATCTCGCAACCGCCGCCGAGCGCGTTGCCGTCGATCGCCGCAACGAACGTTTTCTTGGCCTTCTCGATCGTCGCGATCGCATCGCGCAGGTTCCGGCTGCCGGGCGGCGGCGGCGCGAGAAATTCGTTGATGTCGGCGCCGCCGCTGAAGGTGCCGTTTGCGCCGGCGATCACGATCGCGCGCACGGCGTCGTCGCCTTCGGCGGCGGTCACCGCGTCGATCAGGGCCGAGGCGGTCGCGAACGACAGTGCGTTGACCGGGGGGTTGGCAAGCGTCAAAATGCGGACGCCGTCGCGCGTTTCCTCGCGGACCAGCGCCGGGCGGGCTTCGGTCTCTACCATCGGATTCTCCGGAAAGTGGGTTTGCCGCGCAGGGTTGCGCAAGCGGAAGATTTTTCGACGAGGGTGCTCGAACCGCCCCCGCGACGTTGGTCGTAGGGCGTGCGGGCTAGAACGGAATCACGGACGGCGTGCCGATGCCCACTTGTAAGACGAAGGTCGAGGCCTTGAGGCCGCCCAGTTGGAGCGCGGTGTTGCTCCGCGGGTTGGGATTGCTCAGGCACTGCGGCAACGCGATGCAGGTGACGTCGATGATGCCGATACGGCCGGTTTGGCCGTGCGGCGGGTTGGTCGGCGTGCCGTTGGCCACGAACGCCTGCAAGAAGAAAGGCTTACCGATCTTGTGGCTCACGCCCGCCAGCAACGTCGGGATGCGCTCCGGATACGGGTCGTTGGGCAACTCGTTCTGGAGCAACGACGGCTGCGCGAAGAACGTCGTACGGCTCGTCGCGAAATAGCGCAAGTCCAGGACTTGGAAGATCTGGGCGTGGTTATCTTGATTGAGCCCCGCCGCGTGCACCAGCCATTGCGGCCCCAGCGTGTAGGCTGCAAAGAGTTTGGGCGAGTTGATCAGCGGCACGGTGAACAGCACCGATTTGGTCTGCGCGGTGCGCAGGTGCAGGCGTTCGGCGGTCAGCGTGTCGGGGTTGTACACCTCGAAGATGTCGTCGCTTCCGCCGATGCTCGCGGTGCGCGCGACGTACTCGGGCGTGACGATGATCGGCAGCACGCCGCCGAACCAGACCATGCGCGAGATGCCGAACGTCACGATCCGGTTGCGCACGGTCGCGTCGTCCTGCGCCGTCTGCAAATTGGCCGGACAATTCGGCACCTTACCGCCCACCAGCCCACCGAGCACGTTGCAGTTCTGCCGCCCCGGGCCGAGCAGCGGCCCGAGCACCGGGATCGCGCCGTTGAGTACGTACGAAGGAACCGTCCCGGTATCGAAGCCGATCGGGTATTCGGAGAGCGTATAGTATCCGGCTTGGACGCGCGTGTATTTGTCCGGACCGTAAAAGAGAGCCCCGTCGATGCCGCCGGGCAGGCTGTTCCGATGGAAGCCCGTGTCGCCGTTGGCAAACGCGCTCGACGCGTCGAGCGTGTAGTGCAGACCCGGCGAACTCGGATGCTGGATGCCCGGGCGCGGCGTTTCGAAGCTTGCCCATGGGCCCGGCGTGGCCGCCGTTTTCGTCGTGGGCGCGGGCGTAGCGGGCGCGGCCGCGGCCTTGCGCGCGTTGAGCGCATCGCGCAACATGTTGCCCGTGCTGCCGGAGACCGAGGTGGTCGCCGGGTCGAGGGCTTGGGCCGACGAGAAGGCAGGCAAGGAAAGGGAGAGTGCGGTCGCAAGAACGGCCGCAGCCGTCGCCGGCTTGAAATTCATGCGGTGAGGCTTTCCTCCATGGAGTGAATGTTCTTTCCGGGAATGCGCTCTCCAATAGGAAATAACCTTAACGAGCCGCCGCGCCGCGGACCACACCAGGGGAGGCCTCTTTTCTTGCAGACGCTGCCGAAACTGATCGCGGATGCCCTCGCGACGCCGCGCGAGCGAGCCTTCGGAGAGCGGCTCGGAGCGCCGGTCTGGCGCTACCTCACGTCGACGGCGATGCTCGACCGGGCGCTGGCCATTGCCACCGCGCTGCGCGCGGCGGGCATCGAGCGCGGCGATCGCGTGGCCATTCTTTCCGACAACAGGCTCGACTGGATCGCCGCCGACTTCGGCGCGCTCTTTGCGGGCTGCGTCGTCGTGCCGGTGTTCTCGACGTTGGCCCTGGATCAGATCGACTTCATCTTCCGCGACTCCGCAACGAGGCTCGCGTTCGTGGCCAAGCCCGCGGATGCCGCGCGGTTGCGCGCGGCTTGCACCGCGCCGCCCCGCTTCGTGCACTTCGACGGTGAAGGCCCCGACTCGCTCGCGGCGTTCGAAGATGCCGGCCGCGAACTGCTGGCGGGCGATCGCGCCAAGGCGCTAACATACGCCGACGGTTTGGGTTCCGACGACTTGGCCGTGCTGATCTACACCTCGGGCACGACCGGAAATCCCAAAGGCGTGATGCTGAGCCACGGTAACCTGGTCAGCAACTCGTACGAGTCCTCGCACTACGTGCTGCCCGAGGTCAACCCGGGCGATCCCGTGTTGTCGGTTTTGCCCTTCGCGCACATCTACGAGCATACGGGCGTGCTCGGCTACATTCAATACGCGTGCGAACTGCACATCACGCAGCCCGACTATCTGCTCGAGGATCTGCGCGACGTGCGTCCGCGGACGATGGGCCTCGTGCCGCGCATCTTCGAGCGCGTGCTCGCCGGCACCATCGCCACGGCCAAAGCCGGCGGCGGCGTCAAGGCCAAGCTCGTGCCCTGGGCGCTCGGCGTCGGCCGGGAATACATGATCTGCGAGGTCGACGGCAAAACCCCGCCGCTCGCCTTACGCGCCTCGTATGCGTTGGCCAAGCGCGCGGTGCTATCGCAGATTCCGCCGCGCATCGGGCTCGATCGCGCGCACTTTCTGGTGAGCGGCAGCGCGCCGCTGCATCGCGACGTCGCGCTGACCTTTGCGGCGCTGGGCCTGAAGATTTGCGAAGGCTACGGCTTGACCGAAACGTCGCCCGTCGTGTCGGTCAACCGTCTCGATGCGATGCGCTACGGAAGCGTGGGCAAAGCCATTCCCGGCGTGAGCATTCGCATCGCCGCGGACGGCGAGATCCTGGTCAAGGGCCCCAACGTGATGCAGGGATATTACAATTTGCCCGACGAGCGGCCGTTCGACGCCGACGGCTGGTTCATGACCGGCGATATCGGCCGGCTCGACGACGACGGCTACCTCTTCATCACCGACCGGAAAAAAGAACTGATCAAAACGTCGGCCGGCAAGTACGTCGCGCCGAGTCGCGTGGAAACCTCGATCAAACGCTCGCCCTACGTCGCACAAGTGCTCGTCGTCGGCGATGGCCGGCCCTTTCCGATCGGGCTCGTCGCGCCGAACTGGGCGCTCCTGCGCCAAGAGTTGGGAATCGCCGACGACGTCGGCTCGGCGGCGATCGCCGCGCGCCACGACGTCCTCGAGTTCGTACGCCGTGAGGTCGCCGAGAAGACGGCCGACCTCGCCGGCTTCGAGCAAGTCAGGCGCGTCGCCATCCTGCCGCGGGAACTCACCATCGAAGACGGCGAACTCTCACCGACACTAAAAGTCAAACGGCGAGTAGTGGAGCAAAAGTTCGCCGCGCTCATCGAGGCGGCATACGCCCAGTCGGCGCCCAGCGCCGCATAGGAGTCACCGTCATGCCTGCCTGTTCAGTGTGCTCCACCGACGTCGCGAGCGGCGCGCGCTTTTGCCCTAGCTGCGGTGCGGCGCAGGTCGCGACGCCGCCTCAGCCGCCGCCCCAACCACAAGGGCAACCTTACCCGCAGGCGACGGCGGTGGCTCCGGCCTCCGGGTTGAGCGTCAACAACTGGATGATGCTCTGCCATCTGTCGGCGCTCGCCGGATTGCTCATTCCCAGCCTGGGACATCTGCTGGGGCCGCTCGTGGTCTGGCTCGTCAAGAAGGACGAGCTTCCGCAGGTCGACGTCGAGGGTAAGGAGTCGCTGAACTTCCAAATCTCGATGACGATCTACATGCTGATCTCGTCGGCGCTGATCTGGGTGCTGATCGGCATTCCGATGCTGGTGATCGTCGCGCTGACCGACATCGTGCTGACCTTAATCGCCGCGACCAAGGCGAGCCAAGGCGTGATGTACCGGTATCCGTTGACGATCCGGTTTTTGAAGTAGCGCGTCAGCCCGAGAGGCCGAGCAGGCCGCGCAACAGCGCGGTCAGTTCGCTCGCGGGGTCGCCGAGTTCGAGCACGATCGTGTAGTGATTGTGTCCCGCCGCTTCGAGGGAGCGTGCCTCGAGTCCGGCGGTCGTGCAGGCGTCGGCGTAGACGCGGGCTTGCCGGCGGAATTCATCGCTCTCCGCTTGGCCGACGGCCGCAACCACGGCTGGTTTCCCGCGCGGGACGTGCATCGCAGGACTGTTGCGTTCCGCGGCCGCGGCATCGGGCAGATGCAGCCAGTCGTTGACGTTGGACCGGCGCACGGGTTCGAGTTCGTAGAGCCCGCTGAGCCCGAAGACGGCGCGCAAGTCGACCTGCGTCGCGGCGGCGATCATGCCCGCCAACTGGCCGCCGGCGGAGTGTCCGCCGGCGACGATCCGCTCGGGCGAGGCGTTGAGCCGCGACTGCGCGTTGTCGGCGGCCCAGGCGAAGCCGCGCCGCGCCGCATCGACGATCTCGTCGAGCGACGCAGCCGGCGCGAGCGGATAGTTGAGCAGCGCGCACGCGCCGCCGGCGCGCACGACCGGACCTGCGACGAACGAGAAGACGTCGGCGCTCAATCGTCGCCAATAACCGCCGTGGATGAACACGAAGAGGGGCGCGTCCGGCTTCGCGGCGGGAAAGAGTTCGAGCCACTCGCGCTCGTGCGACCCGTAGGCTGCGCGCTCGTTCGGAAATTCCGCGCGCGTGCGGTCGCTCTCGCTGCGATAGCGTTCGAGAAACGGCTCGAGCGACGGCACCGTCGACGCTGCGTCGTATTGCCGGTCGAGTTCCGCCTGGGTGTAGTTGGCGTAGATCAATTGACTCGCTTCCCGAAGCCGCGCCACTCGCGTTCGCGCAGCACGAACTTTTGTATCTTGCCGGTCGAGGTCTTGGGCAACTCGCAGAACTCGACGGCCTTGGGCGTCTTGAAGCCCGGCAGGCGCGCGCGGCAGTGCGCGATGATCTCGGCCTCGGTGGCGGTAGCGCCGGACTTGAGCGTGACGAAGGCCTTGGGCACCTCGCCCCACTTNNAGATGTTCTCGCCGCCGCTGATGATCACGTCCTTGGCGCGGTCTTGGATTTCGATGTATCCGTCGGCGTGGCGCACCGCGATGTCGCCGGAATGAAAGTAGCCGCCCGCAAAGGCTTTGGCGGTGGCGGCCGGGTCGCGATAATACCCCTTCATCACGTTGTTGCCGCGCATCACGATCTCGCCCGGCGTCGCACCGTCGGCCGGCACGTCGACGAGCGGGCCGTCCTCGCCGCCGCCGGGCACGACGACGCGCACGTCGTCGGCACCGACGGTCAGCATGCCCACGCCTTGCCGGGCCTTCAGCCGCGCGCGCTCGGCCGGCGGCAGGCCGTCCCATTGCGCCTGCCACGCGCAGACGGTGACCGGCCCGTACGTTTCGGTCAGGCCGTAGACGTGGGTGATCGTCGCGCCGAGCGCTTCCATTTGCGCGATGGTCGTCGGCGCGGGCGGTGCGCCGGCGGTGGTCACCGAGATCGTGTGCGGGAAGGGCCGCGCCGCGGGATGGTTGGCCAGCGCGATGAGCACGGTGGGCGCGCCGCAAAAGTGCGTGACGCCCTCGCGTTCGATCAAAGCGAAGATCCGCGCGGGGTCGACCTTGGGCAGGCATACGTGCGTCGCGCCGGCTGCGGTGACCGCCCACGGAAAGCACCAGCCGTTGCAGTGGAACATGGGCAGCGTCCACAGATAGACGCTCTCCGGCCGCAGGTTGGCGTGGAACACTTCGGCCAGCGCGTTTTGATAGGCGCCGCGATGCGTGTACATCACGCCCTTGGGCTGTCCGGTCGTGCCGCTCGTGTAATTGATCGAGATCGTCGCGTCTTCGTCGACGACCGGATTCTCGACCGGTTCGGCCGACGCGGCGGCGAGTAGCGTGGCCAACTCCGGCACGGAGCCGTCGCCGCCCACGCACACGCGGCTGACGGCCGAGCCGACACCGGCCACGAGCGGCGCGAATTCGGCATCGTAGATGATGACGCTCGCACCGCAATGACCGGCGATGTATTCGATCTCGCTCGCAACCAGGCGCGTATTGAGCGCGCAGAGCACGCCGCCCGCCAGCGGAACGGCGTAGTGCGCTTCGAGCAGCGTGGATTCGTTCTTGGCCAGCACCGCGACGCGCGCGCCGTCGCGGATGCCGAGGCCGGCGAGCACGTGAGCGAAGCGGTACACGCGCGTCAGCATCTCCGGATACGTGCGTTGCACGTCGCCGTCGACCACCGCGACCTTGTCCCGAAAAACGCGCGCGGCGCGTTCGAGAAAGTCGACCGGGCTGAGCCTGCGAAGGTTGAGCGCGGGCACCGCTTCGCGCGCGATCATTGCGGCGGCGGCACCGGCCGGAAGCGGACGCCCGCGACCTTGCCGTCGGCGTCGAGCGCGTAGAGCATCAGGATGGGGCTCTTCGTGCAGGTGATCAAGTATTGGTACTGCTTGTAGCCGTCGCGTAACCAGCCTGCGGTGAAGACGATCGACTTGAAGTCGCCCAGGGCTTTGAGCTGCGGCGAGGCTTGCGCGATTTGATCGTCGGTGGCGGCGGCGACCAGGGCTTTGGTGTAGCGCGATTTGTCGAGCGTGCCCGACTGCCAGCCCAAGAATTCCGCCTTGGCCCGCTTATCGACCGCCGGGTCGTCGGGAATGGCCGTGGGCGTCGGGGCCGGCGCGGCAGCCGGTGCCGCCGGCGCCGCCGGTGCCGCGCTTGCGGCGGCCGCCGGAGGCGTCGCCTGCGCGCCTGCCGCGGCGGGCCAGAGGGCGAGCGCCAGGATGGAACCCAGAATCGAACGTGCGACTTGTGTCATGTCCCGGTGATTCTACGCCATCGACCGCGCTCCGCCGAGAGCAACCGGCGCCGC
>PLFC01000056.1:48188-88188 GCA_003136655.1 Vulcanimicrobiota bacterium | reverse complement strand
GACAAATATTACGGCGCGCAATCCGCTCGTTCGCTGATTCACTTCGATATCGGCGACGGCGCCACGCCGCGCGACCAGATGCCCCGCGCCGTGGTCAAGGCCATGGCCACGCTCAAGAAGGCGGCGGCCTTGGTCAACCGCGATCTGGGCAAGCTCGATGCCGAAAAGACCGACCTGATCGTGCGTGCGGCCGACGAAGTCGTCGCGGGCAAACTCGACGCCCACTTCCCCCTGCGCGTGTGGCAGACGGGCTCCGGCACGCAGACCAACATGAACGTCAACGAGGTCATCTCGAATCGCGCGATCGAGTTGTCCGGCGGTGAGATGGGCTCGAAGAAGCCCGTGCATCCCAACGATCACGTCAACATGTCGCAATCGTCCAACGACACGTTCCCCACGGCGATGCACATGGCCGCCGCGGAAGCGCTCGTGGGCTTGCTGCCCGCAGTGCAGGAACTGCGCGACGCGCTCGACGCGAAGGCCATTCAGTGGGCCGATGTCGTCAAGGTCGGCCGCACGCACTTGCAGGATGCCACCCCGCTGACGCTCGGTCAGGAGTTCTCCGGGTACGTCAACCAGATCGATCGTGCGATCGTCGCCATTCGCGAGGCGCTCGAGCACATCTACGATCTGGCCATCGGCGGCACGGCCGTCGGCACCGGCCTCAACGCGCATCCCGAGTTCGCGGAGCGCGCGGCGCACAAGGTCGCCGAATTGACCGGTCTGCCCTTCCGTTCGCATCCCAACAAGTTCGCGGCGCTGGCCTCGCACGACGATTTCGTCTTCGCCTCGGGCGCGCTCAAACAACTCGCCGTTGCATACATGAAGATCGCCAACGACATCCGCTGGCTGGGCTCCGGGCCGCGCGCGGGCATCGGCGAATTGATTCTGCCGGAGAACGAGCCGGGCAGTTCGATCATGCCGGGCAAGGTCAACCCCACGCAGTGCGAAGCCGTCACGATGGTCTGCGTGCAAGTCTTCGGCAACGACCTGGCGATTTCGTTCGGTGCGTCGCAGGGCAACTTCGAACTCAACGTGTTCAACCCGGTGATGATCTATAATTTCCTGCACTCGACCACGCTCTTGCGCGACGCGAGTACCATGTTCCGCGAGCATTGCATCGAAGGGCTGGCCGCCGACGAGGAAAAGATCGCGGGCTATCTCGCGCAATCGCTGATGACCGTCACGGCGCTCTCGCCGCACATCGGTTACGACAAAGCTGCCGAGCTCGCGAAGCACGCGCACAAGCAGGGAACGACCTTACGCCAAGCTGCCTTGGCGCTCGGCTACGTCAGCGCCGAGGACTTCGACAAGTTCGTGGTGCCCAAGTCAATGACGCATCCGTAGGAGCTAGAACCACCAGGGGGCGGCCTGGCCGCGACGAACGTAGCAGCGATGGTCAGGGTGAGCGTACGGAACGGCGTTCTCCCAGCGCTCGCCTTCGCGGTCGCCGTGCTGGCTTGCGCCGCCCCCGCTCGTGTTGCCGCGCAAGTCACCCATGCGAACTCGGGCGACGCGCGTAGCCAAGATGCGCTCGCGTCGGATCCCGCGCTCGCGGTCAGCGAAGCGCGGAAGACCGTCGCCGACGGCCATCTCGATTTAGCGGTCAAGACGCTGGCGCTCTACGTCGCCGCGCATCCGCGCGAAGTCGAACCGGCGCGGTATTTGGGCGACCTGTATTACCGGCAGTCGGACCTGGCGTCGGCGGAGCGCACGTTTCTCGCGATCCTGCGCTACGCGCCCGAAGATCGCGAGACGCACAACCGTTTGGGCGGCGTGTACGCGGCGCAAGACCGGATAGCCGACGCGATCGACGAGTTCCAGAAGAGCATACCCAGCGTCGGCGCTTATCCGCACCTGGTCGAACTGCATATGCGCCGTGGCGACATCGCGATTTGGGAGTCGGATCTCCGCCGCGACGCACGCGAAAAGCCGTTCGACGCGGCCGCGCAGTTCGCGCTCGGTCAAGTCTTGCGCTACGAGCGTAAACCCATCGAAGCCACGACCTACCTCGAACGTGCGCGCGCGTTGGCGCCGGAGTCGTGCGAGGTGTTGAGCGAATTGGGCAGTTCGTATCTCGATCTGGCGCGCGTCGCCGATGCGGTCACCGTGCTCGAACGTTGTTTGGCCTTACGCCACAACGATTACTCGGCACTGGTCAATCTCGGCGACGCCTATATCGACCGCGGAACGCCCGATCAAGCGCGCACGCTGTTCGAACGAGCCAACACCGTGCGTCCCGACGGTGCGGAGGCGCTGATCGACCTCGGTTATCTCGAGGATGCCTCGCAGCGTTGGGAGAGTGCGGTGCGCTATTACCTGCATGCCCTCGCGCTCGACCCGCTGGCTCGCGAAGGATACGTCGACCTCGGCTGTGCGTATCGGGATCACCACCTGTATGCTTTGGCCGAAGCCTCGTTTCTCAAGGGCCTCAGCGTGACGCCCAACGACGGACGGCTGCACTACCTGCTCGGAACGACGTACGCGGATCAAGGCAAGAGCGTGCTGGCCAAGAGCGAGTACAAGCTGGCCCTCTCGTCCGACGAGCCCGAGGTCGCGCGCGCGGCCGGGCGCGATCTCGCCGCACTGCAGAAGTAGCCCTCGGGCCGCTGGTTCTCAGCCGACGAAGGCGATCGCTTCGACCTCGACCCGGCCGCCCTTGGGCAGGGCCGCGACGGCCACGGTGGAGCGAGCCGGCGGAAGTGTGCCGAACGACTCCGCGTAGACCGCGTTGACCGCGGCGAAATCGCTCATGTCCAACAGAAAGATCGTGGTCTTCACCACATCCTCGAAGCGCGCGCCGGCGGCTTCGAGGACGGCGCCGAGGTTGCGCATCGCCTGCCGCGCCTGTGCCGCAGCGTCGGCACCGACGAGTTCGCCGCTCTGGGGATCGAGCGCGATTTGGCCGCTGCAGAAGAGGTAGTCGCCCGCCCGGATCGCCTGGTTGTAGGGCCCGATGGGTGCGGGCGCCTTGTCGGTCAGCACTTTTTCCACAGGCGTGGCTTCGCTTCGGCGGAGCCGTCGCCTCGCGCCGGCGCCTTCGGATTTTTGTCGGAACGTGGCGCCGACCGGGGGCGTCCTAGTAGCAACTGATGGGTATCGTGGAGCGCTCCATGGAGATCGATGAACTGCGTCCGTTTGCAGGACACGCCGTCCGCGTCCGGCTGGCCGACGGTAGTGAGCTCGAAGGCAAGCTTCGAACCGAATTGCTCACCGACCAGTCGATTTCGATCTATTTGACGCATCTCGACCACAGCGGCGGAACCACCCTGTACATCGAGGATATCGCCGGTGTCTGGCCGACCGTAGCCAACTAGGGCTAGCTAGCCCGCACGCAACGAACTCGAGCCCGGGCCCTTGCCGGGGCCTTTCTCGAGCGTGGGCGAATAGCGCTGAATCCGATTGCGCCCGTAGCGTTTGGCGCGGTAGAGCGCCTTGTCGGCGCAATCGTAGAGCGCTTGCGGTTCGATCGTTCCCGCCCGCCCGACGGCTACGCCGACGCTGACGGTGAGCGTGTTGTAGCCCGGCGCGTGTTGCATGTGCAGGTAGAGGATCTGCGCCCTGATCCGTTCGGCGATCGTCATCGCGCCTTCGTCGTCGGTGAAGGGCAGGATGACCGCAAACTCTTCGCCGCCGATGCGGCAGGCCGCGTCGCGCTGGCGGGTGACCACGCTCGAGAGCGAGCGCCCCACGGCCTTGAGCGCTTCGTCGCCGGCAATGTGCCCGAAGTGATCGTTGTATGCCTTGAAATGATCGAGGTCGAGCGCGATCAGCGCGACGTTTCCGCCGTTCTTGCGCGCCTCTTCGAACGCGCCGGCCAAGCGGTCGTCGAAGCCGCGGCGATTGTAGAGTCCGGTCAGCGAATCGCATTGCGTCTCTTCGATCAGCGAACGCTTGTCCTCGGCCAAGCCGGCAATCTGTTCGTTGGCGCGCCGCAGCAATACGAAGAGCAGCGTGATCTGCCAGGCGAAGCCGTCGCCGAGGCCCAGATACCAGCTCAGCGAGTAGCGCACGGGCGGCAGCGTCGTCGACATGAACTCTTGCCACACGAAGAGGATGAGCACCACGGCGAGCCACAGGTGCAACGGTTGGCGCAAGCGCGTCTGCAAGGTCAAGCCGGCTGCGACCAGCGCGCACAAACCGAGCAACGCGCGACCGACCGTGGCGTGCAAGTGCGGAGCCGCCGGAATCAGCGGTGCGTTCGAACCGAATGCGCTGAAGAGCGTCTGTGGAAGCGCGCCGGCGAGCCAGAGCGCGGCGAGACCCGTAACGCCTGCCAATATACCGGTGAACGCGACGTAGCCGCGCACGATGTCGCGTTCGCGTTCGGCGGTGAAGGCCTTGCGCGTGAAGAGCCCGTGCGACCATACGTAGACGCCGGCGAGTGCGATGAACGCCGCGTGAAAGGCGGTGTCGAGCCACGTCGTCACTTGCACGATGCGTTCGGAACCCGCGATCGCGGGCGGCGCGAGTAAGATGATCGCGAGCGGGAGCATGAGGCTGCCCGCGCACAAATACGCAGCGCCGAGAAATGCGTACGGTGGAAAGCCCGTGGCGCAGTACTGATTGCGCAGGATGGCGGCCGTAACCAGCATGCCCACGAGTGCCGCCGCGGTCAGTGCGGCGGCGATCCCCGGCAGCGGGGTCAGCGCGCGCGCGCCGTCAGGAAAAAGTGCCGCCCCGCAACCGATGGCCAGGCATGCGACGGCCAGCGCCGCGATACGTTCGCGCACCGAGGTGCCGAACTGCTCGTGGTGGGCTCCCAGGGTCATACGCAATCAATCGGCGTGACCGCACGGGGGACCCAGGACCCCGCAGCCATTAACGGGGGGTGTGACGCGCGTCATACGTTGCGCGGTCAGTAGGTGCGCAGGTAGGCCTCGCGCTCCCACGGATGCACGGCCCGCCGGTAGCGTTCGTACTCCGCCGATTTCGCGTCGCGAAAAGCCCGATAGACGTGGTCGCCCAGGGCGCCCCGCACTACCGGATCGCCGTCGAGTTCGATCAGCGCCTGACGCAGCGACTTGGGCAGGGTCCGGATCCGCCGGCTCTCGCGTTCGCGCTCGTTCAGCTCGTAGGTCGAGCCGGCCAGCGAGTCGCCGGGCAGGGCGTGCGCGCGAATGCCGTCGGCCGCGCTCGCGACCAGCACCGCCAGGGCCAAGTACGGATTGCACGACGGATCGGGACTGCGCACCTCGATGCGCTGCGCCGGGCCGGGNNGCCGCCACGAGGCGCTTGTAGGAGTTGACCGTGGGATTGCAGATCGCGGTGAACGCCGGCGCGTGCCGCAGCAAGCCGCCGATCGCGAAGAGCGTCTCCTCGGCGAGTGCGCCTTGCGTCGCCTCGCCGGGTGCGAGCGTCTCGTCGAGCGCGAGGTACACGTGCACGCCGCTGCCCGCAAGCGTCTCCAGCGGCTTGGGCATGAAGGTGGCGTGGAGTCCGTGGCGCGCGGCAACGTGCTTGGCCACGATGCGCGCGGTCACCAGCGCATCGGCCGTGGCCATCACGGGCGCATCGTTGAGGTCGATCTCGTGCTGCCCGGCACCGTGTTCGTGGTGCGCGCTTGCGACCGAGAGTCCCATCGCCTCGAGCGTCGCCGCGATCTCCGTGCGCGCATCCTCGCCGCGGTCCGACTCGATCACGTCGAAGTACGAGCCTACGTCGGCGGTCTCCGTCGTGGGCGAGCCGTCGGCGGCCGCTTTGAAGAGATAGAATTCGATCTCGAGGCCCGTGCGCAACGCGGTGGCGACGGCGCCCGCTTCCTCGAGCGCGCGGCGCAGCGCCGTGCGCGGGCAGCCCTCGAAGGGTTCGCCGTCGGGCGTCGCGATGTCGCAGATCAGTCGCGCTTCCACCACGCCGCCCGCCGTCCAAGGCAGCACGGCGAACGTGCTCAGGTCGGGCACGAGCATCATGTCGGCTTCCTCGCCGCGCACGAACCCGTCGATCGAGCCGCCGTCGAAAGCGACGTGGCCTTCCAGCGCGCGTTCGATCTCCGCGACAGGAACGGTCACGCTCTTGTTTATGCCCAGAATGTCCACGAACGACAAGCGCACGAAGCGTACGGCGCGCTCTTTGACGATGCGCAGCACGTCGCGTTTGGTCATGGTCTTCCGTTCACCGTTCGTTAGGGTCGAGTGCATCGATGGCGATCGCAGTTCTCAGCGTGAGCTGATCGTGGGCGCTGTCCAGATCGTGGCCGCCGATTTCGGCGATCTGGCGCAAGCGATAGAAGACGGTGTGGCGGTGCACCGAGAGTTCGCCGGCGGCGGTCTTGACGTTCTGGCCGACGTCGAAGTAGAGGCGCAGCGTGCGCACCAGTTCGGTCTGATGTTTTTCGTCGTACGCGCGCAGCGGCGCGAGCACGCGCGCGGCGAATTCGCGCAATTCGTCGACGCCGGCTCCGCCGCGTAAGAGCAGCGGGTAGACGCCCAGATCTTCGTAGGGAATGATGCGGGAGGCGCCGCCGAAGAGCCGCCTGGTGACGAAGAGCGCTTCGCGAGCGTCCTCGACCGTGCGATGCGCGTCGATGGCGCTCGCCGGACGGCCCACGCCGCCCACGATCTTGGCGCCGAAGTGCGTCTTGGCCAGCGCGCGCGGAATCAGCGTCGCCGCGGTGCGGGCGTTTTGTGCGTCGACCTCGAGCGGCGCCGGGCAGAGGAAGACGAAGCCGCCGCCGCGCTCGAGGGCCACCACGTCGCCGCCGCCCGCGCGCAACGTTTCGAGGCAGAGCTTGCGCAACTCCCCGAGCTTCGCCGAGGCGCTGGTTTCGTCGAGACCCTCGGCCTCGACGGCCACCGCGACGTATCCGGCGGCGAGCGCGATGCCGCGAGAAGCCGCGTCGTCCTTGGCTTCGAGCGGATCGTCGTAGGCCCGGGCCAGCAGCCGGTCCCAGAACGACTTGCGCCGGCTCTTGGCCCCGCCCGCGTCGCGCGAGAGTTCGACGGCGATCGCCGCCGCGGTCAGGCGGATGGCGCCCAGGGCGTCGCCGGCCGCTCCGGCGTTGGGGAAGACCGAGAGCCAGCCCAGCGGAGCGTCGCCGCCGCGAATGCGCACCGCGATGCCGTCCGGAGCTTCGCCGGGCGTCGCCAGGCTCACGACGCCGTCGCTGCGCCCCCGCTCGGCCGCGATCAGTTCGCGGCTCGAGGGCGGCACCGAGCGCGAACCCGCGCCGGCCAAGGCCAGATGCCGCCACTCGGCGTCTTCGAGGAGCACGGCCGCGTCGATAGCTGCGGCCAAGTGCGCGGCGAGAGCCTTGGGACCGCCGCCCGTGCTCGCGATGCGCGCCAAGCCCTCGGCGAACTCGACTAAGGCTTCGCCAGACATGACGATGCCGTTCGTCACGCGAACACGGCTCCGCCATGCTTTTGAACGTACACTACGCCCTCGGTTTTTTCGTCGTCGCGGTCGCCCTCGCCGCCATCTTCTGGCAGCCTGCCCGGCGCATCGTGCTCTATGTGCTGGTCCTCCAGATCGTCGTGGGCGGCATCGTCTGGGCGAAGGGCGGCATCGCGCCGCCGCCGTTGCACTGGATTCTCGCGGTCCTCAACGGCGGCGTGTACGCCATGGCCAATGCCTTCGAGCGTCGCGGCCGGCCGCGCGGGTTGGTCGTCGGGACGCTGGTCTTGGGCTTCGTCATCTTCGCGTTCACCTTCTCTCTCGGAATGAACGCAGTTGGGCACCCATAAACAACGCCGCGAAGGAATGAAATCCTGCCGACGAGCGGTGCGCTCGAGCGGCCTTCGGTGCGACGCCGCTTAGCTTCCGAGCTGTGGAAACACGGTCTGCGCCGTCGAGACCACGGTCAGAATGCTGACGACGATCACCGTCGTCCAAGCGATGATGTTGAAGGCCACCCCGTTGGTCCACTTGCCCATGAGCGTCTTGTTGTTGATCAGCAAGAGCATCAACACCAGCACCACGGGCAATAACACGCCGTTGAGCACCTGCGAGTAGAAGATGATCGCGAGCAGCGGAGCGTTGGGGATGATCACCACGCCCGCGCCGATCACGATGAAGGCCAGATAGAGGCCGTAGAAGACCTTGGCGTCGCCGAAGCGGCGGTCGACGCCGCGCTCGAAACCGAAGGCTTCGCACACGTAGTAGGCCGTCGAAAGCGGCAAGATCGAGGCCGTGAACAGCGCGGCGTTGAGCAGGCCGATCGCGAAGAGCAGTGAGGCAAAACGGCCGGCCAGCGGCTTGAGCGCGACGGCGACGTCGCTGACGTCGTTCACTTGGATCTGTTGGCCGGCCGGCACGTGCACGTTGTGCAGGTAGATCGTCGCGGCGCATGCGACGACGATGAAAAACGCGATGATGTCGGTGACGATGGCGCCCGAGATGACGTCGATGCGCGACGCGGCATACTGCTTTTCGCGAACGCCCTTCTCCACGATCGCCGCCTGGATGTAGAACTGCATCCAGGGCGAGATCGTCGTGCCGATCACGGCGATGATCATGAGCACGTAGGCCTTCGACGAGCCGAAGTGCGGGAAGAACGTCTGGTGGATCACGTCGTGCCAGTCGGGCTTCACCACAAACGCGCTCACCACGTAGGACAGATAGATCGCGCAGAGCACGAAGAAGATGCGTTCGACCACGTCGCGGTTGGCTCGGGTGACGACTTGGAACACGAGCACTGCGGCCGCGATCACGAGCACGGTCTTGCACAGCCCGGCGTTGGTGATATTGAGGAAGCTGCCGAAGATCGGCGCGACCGCCGCCACGCCCGCGAATTCGGTCGCGGTGTTGCCCAGGTCGCAAATCACGAACAGCAAGAGCACCCAGAACGTGACCTTGACGCCGAAGTTCTCTCGGATGAGGTCGGCCAGGCCCTTTCCGGTCACCACGCCCATGCGCGCGCACATCTCTTGCGTCACCACGAGCGCCACCGTGACCGGAAGCAGCAGCCACAGGAGGCTATACCCGAACTGCGCCCCGGCCTGCGAATAGGTGAGCACGCCGCCCACGTCGTTGTCGGCGTTCGCCGTGATGATGCCCGGGCCGACGACCGAGAGGAACATGAGGATGCTGCGCCAGCGGAAGGCGCGCAGCACCGGGTTGCTATCCCGCAACGATGCGATTTCGCGGGGAGGCGTGCGGGCGCGTGAAGCGCGGCAGCGAGTTGGCGATCTTCTCGGGCATGATCGCGTCGATCGCGTCGTCGACGGTGACGATCCCGAGCATGCGGCCCGCCCCGTCGAGCACGGGCACGGCCAGCATGTCGTAGCGCGCGATCGTCGAGGCGGTGTCTTCCGCCGACGTGTCGGGCGAGACGGAGATCACGTCGTCGTCCATCAGTTTGTTGATGAACGCCGTGGGCAGCGCGAGCAACAGCGTGCGCAGCGAGATGACGCCGAGCAGTTTGCGGTTCTGATCGGTGACGTAGAGATAATAGATGAACTCGGACTCGGGCGCGATCTCGCGGAGCTTGGCAATCGTTGCTGCGGTCGTCCGATGCGAGTAGATCCACACGTAGTCGGTGGTCATCAAGCCGCCCGCGGTGTCGGGTGCGTACTCGACCAACTCGCTGAGTTCGCCCGCGTAGGCGCGGTCTTCCATCTTGGCGAGCAGCTCCGCGCGGCGGCCTTCGTCGAGTTCGCCCAGCAGGTCGGCGGCATCGTCGGAATCCATCTCCTCGACGATGTCGGCGGCGCGCTCGACGCCCAGATCGTCCATGATCGAGAGCTGCACGTCGGAGTCGAGATGTTCGAAGGCGTCGGCAGCCGTCTCGTCGTCGAGCGAGCGCACGACGCGCGTTGCGTCCTTCGCGGAGAGTTCGCTGATGATGTCGGCGAGTTCGGATGGGTGCAGCCGCGATAGGCGCTCGCCGGACACCGAGAGGTGCACTTGCGCCGGGTTCACGTCGGAGATCGGTGCGACGTTGTCCCAGGTGATCAAGTTGCGCGGAACCCGCTCGACCAATTGCGGTGCGATGCGGTCGGCGCCCAGGCGGCGCAGCAAGCCCGCCAGGCCGATGTCGGCCGCGACGATGCGCAGCGTGCCGCCGGTGTTGGCCACCTCGAGATCGTTGATGCGCACGACCTTGCGCCCGTCGACGTCGACGATCTGCTTATCGAAGAGATCGCGGATCAGGTAGAGCGCCTGCCGTTCGGGCACGGGCTCGCGGGTCGGCTCTTCGCGGAGTTCGAGCGGGCCGTGGGGCTCGATGCCGAGCACGTCACCGATGGGGGCGTAGCGCAGGCCGTCCTTGGTCTTGAGGATCAGCCCGTCGATCTTGGGAAAGGCGTCGTCGGGCTTCTCGACGAGGAAGTCGACGACTTTGCCGAACGGCTTGCCGCCGCCCACGACCAACTGCCGGCCGACGAAATCGGAGAGGTAGCCGTCATGAAATGCCATCGTCGCGCCCCTCCTTTACCTAAAACATGCACCGCAAACATGCACCGCGAGTTCGCACGAAAATGGCGACATGGACTCGGCCGTAACGGGCACTTTCGGCGCCTAAGCTGGATTGACTCTTGGAGCGGAACGCTACCACCCGTCGCTCGAAGCAGGAGGTATGGTCCTGGAGGTATAGAAAGCGAGGGTTATTATCTCGCCCTTCGCGGAGGATCAACTTTGACTTTCCGACGCTCGTTCCGTGGGACGGCTGCGATCCTAGTATTGGCTGTGGGCTGCTCGATCTACCCGATTAGAGTGGGTGCAGCGGGAATTTACCCCGCCGGGAAGGGTTCGCCCGCGAAGTCGAACGTAGTTCGCCGCGACATTCCCAGTGAAACCGTGATTCACTCCTTTGCTGGCCCCCCATCCGACGGCAACATTCCTGAAGCAAGTCTGTTGCAAGTTGGGTCGTCCCTAATTGGAACGACTGACGCTGGCGGAGGGGCTGGCTTTGGTTCGGTCTTCGAGCTGACCAAAGTTGGGACGGCGTATGGCGTATAGTGAAAGATTGCTCTACAGTTTTTTGGGAACTCCGGACGGTGAGCGAGCCGATTTTGGTGTCCTTCAAACATCTAGCGGGAAAATTCTTGGCACCACGCCGGCAGGTGGCGAGACCTGTGATGAGGAGTCTAATACTTGTGGTGTTGTCTACGAACTGACACCTAGCGGCGGATCATATTCGGAGAGCTTGCCCTGGACTTTCCAGGGATACTACCCAACAGGGGATGGCGAGGTGCCTGAGGGAGATCTTGTTCAGGATTCTAGCGGTGCGCTCTACGGAGAGACGATACACGGCGGAGTTTCGACATGTTATCTTGCCGAGTACCACGGATGCGGCGTTGTGTTCAAGCTGACACCCTCAGGTTCGGGTTACGTCGAATCCGTAATTTACCAATTCCAGAGCATCACGGATGGTTTCCAACCAGCGGGTGGCCTTGTCCTCGATTCTAGCGGCGCCTTATATGGGGTGACCAACTTTGGCGGAACCGGGTCGTGCTCTTTGGGCTGTGGAACGGTATTCAAGCTTACTCCGACTCCATCGGGCTATTCCAAGACGACGATCCATGAATTTAGCGGTTCACCCGACGCATCGATTCCAACGGGGAAGCTCATCATGGACTCAAGCGGCTCACTTTACGGAACCACTGAAGCTGGAGGTAATTCGACGTCCTGTGGCTCGTGCGGTACGGTTTTTAAGCTAACGCCCTCGGGTGGCGGCTATAACGAAACAATCCTATATCGATTCCAGGGAGGAAGTGATGGGGCGGGGGTAAGCAGGGGTGTTGTTGCGGACTCCTTGGGGGATCTTTATGGGGCCACAACGGCTGGAGGTGGATCAGCCTATAATTGCGCCGTAGGCGGCTCTAGCTGCGGAACCGTCTACAAGCTCACCCCCAGCACCAGCGGTGGAGTTACCTCCTATACGGAGTCTGTTCTATACGCGTTTCAGGGCGGATCGGATGGGGGAGCCCCGTACTCTGTCATAGTCGATGCTACTTCCTTGGTGCCACCCGTAGCGTTGTTTGGTACTGCTAGCCTCGGGGGATCTGGAGGCTACGGTGTTGTTTTTAAGATTACGCAATAGGCTGTTAGGTTCGGAATAAAGTACCGTAGAAGGTAAGGCGACGTGCTCGTCTCCAGGCGCCTTCTCGTCCCTGATAGAGCGACGCAGTTTCCCCTAGTAAACAGAGTTCGTACGTGGGTAGAATGAGCCTATGAAAGTCGGCTCGCTCTTCGGCATCGCGATCACGGTCAACGTCAGTTGGATATTCATCTTCGCGCTCGTGACCTGGGGCCTGGCCAATCCCATGGGCCCGTTGCACCTCGAGGGCGTCGGGACGGCGGAGCGCATCGCGCTCGGACTTTCCGCCGCCCTCCTGTTCTTCGCGAGCGTGCTCGTGCACGAACTCGCGCACTCGCTCCTGGCGCGGCGCCGGGGCATTGCGGTCAAGGGCATCACGCTGTTCATCTTTGGCGGCGTTTCGCAGTTCGACGGCGAGGCGCAGGATGCGCCCGGCGAAGCCTGGATCTCGGGCATCGGTCCGCTGACGAGCTTGCTCCTCGGCGGGCTGTTTTACGGGGCTTCACTCGCGGTTGGCGGCAGCGCGACGCACACCGGCGCCATGTTCGCATACTTGGGCATCGCCAACGTACTGCTCGCGATCTTCAATATTTTGCCCGCCTACCCGCTCGACGGCGGACGCGTCATGCACGCGCTGGTCTGGAAGTTCTCGGGCAATAAGGCGCTCGCGACGCGCGTCACCGTCCTGGTCGGCCGCGTGCTCGCGGCGCTCATGATCGGATACGGCGTGGTGGAGTCGCTTGCGTTCGGCAATTTCGGCGGCTTGTGGCTCACGTTCGTCGGCTGGTTTTTACTCCAGGCCGGAAGCTCCGAACAATCGGGGCTTGCCGTCAAAGAAGCACTCCAAGACCATCGCGCCGGAGAACTCGCCGCGCCGCCCGAGTTTCGACTCGCCGCCGACGCGAGCGCGGCCCGAGCGCGCGGAGCGATGCGCGCGATGGGCGTACGCGCCTTACCGGTTTTCGTCGGCGAGCACTTCGTAGGCATCGTGACCAGTGCGGAATTGAACGCACTCAGCGAGGACGACCTCGCGGGTACGTACGTCACCGCCGTGATGACCAGAGAACCCGACGTTCCACGGATCGCGGCCGCGGCGCCGGCGAACGATGCCGTGGCCACCCTGGCGAGCAGTGGAGGCGACGCGCTGGCGGTAACCGGGGACGGTGGCGACGTGCTGGGACTCTTTACGCGAGAATCGGTCGTGCGCTGGCTCGCCGGTGCTCTGAAGTAAACCGGCCGCGAGCACGCGGCGGGGAAAAGATGTTCCAGGTCCAGGGTTCACCCGAAGACGTCGCGTAGAGGGGCAGTAGGAAGGCCGCCTGCGAGTGCATGGGCAGCCGTGCCGTTAGACCAGTGCAAGCTTGGTCGCCCGGGTTCCCCGCCGGGCGTACGGCCCTCGTCCCGTAGACGAACACCTCACGTAGCACAAGGGAGTCTCCTCACGATGTCCATTTCCCGTTCTCGCCGCGCCGTCGTTGCCACGGCGTCGCTAGCGCTTCTGTCGGCTTGCTCAGGCGGCTCGCAGCTTTCCCCGGTCGCGTCGCAGCAGGCGCAGTCTCAACATGTCTCGACGACGGAGTTGCCGTCGCTCGGCGAACTCGCCGAAGGCAAGAAGACCAAGACCTACCCGCTGATCTTCGCGGCCGACGCCGGGTCGCGCAATCAGAAGTCGGCCGGAGTGTACGCGTATCTCGACAACGGAACCAACCAAAGTCCGATCTGGGCGCTCACCGGTTCACCGTTGACCAGCCCGCAAGCGTTGTGGGTCGACGGTAGCGACAATCTCTACGTGGCCGATGCCGACGGCTCCATTTACGAATACGATAAGCCGACCGATAAGGGCGCTCCGACGCTGAGCTTCACCTACAGCGAGGGCGGCTACACACCCAATGCCATCGCGGTCTGCGGAAACTACCTTTACGCATCGAATTTGATCAGTCCGGGGTCGCCCGGTGGCGGTTCGATCGCGGCTTGGAAGCTCGGTAATGCATCACCGATCACCATCGTCACCAATCAGAACTATCAAAATGGCGCCGGCGGCGGTATTACGTGCGACTCGACCACCGGTTCCGTATATTTTGGTTGGGAGAGAAGTTACGCGGGCCCGGGCGCAGTTGACAAATATGCTGCCGGACTGAGTGGCTCCCCAGACACTACGCCGATCGATCCGGGGTTCGTTCAGGGTCTGACCGCGAACAAAGCCTATGCGAACGTCGTGCTCGGCGACCAGTATCCGCCGAACGACAAACCGCCGCAGATCGAATTCTGGAACCTCTCGACGGGCAAGCTCATGCACGCGATCAAGGGCTCGTGGGTCCAAGAACCGGAAGCGTTTGCGTACGAAGCCGCGGACGGCTATCTGTTCGATGCGGATGGCGCGAGCAACGCGATCACCAAGTTCAAGACGAACGGCAAGGTCTTCAACACGATCACGAGCATCGGCAATAAAGAGACCTTCGGTCAGCTGACCGGCGTTGCCGTCAGCCCGCCGGATCACAAGTAGTCGCGCGACCGCCAGTTCATTGACGAGCAATGGGCGCGGACGGTTCGCTTTTGCGAGCCGCCCGCGCCCTTCTTCGATCCATGCGCTCGCAGCGTCGGCGCTATTCGTCCTTGTGGCCGGATGCTCGGCTAGTCCTCAGTCGCCGTATTCCCCGGCGGTTTCGGCTGCGCAGGCTCCGGCATCTGCACTCAGCAGCGCGCCTGAGGTTTCGAAGACGGCGCCGCTGGTCTTTGCCGCGGACGGTGGTAACCGCTCCGGCGGCGGCGCGGTGTACGCATATCTGCAGTCGGGAAAAGCGCAAAGTCCGCTCTGGTCGATCGGCGCGCCCCTCGCGGAGCCGTCGGGTCTGTGGGTCGACGGCGAGCGCAACCTCTACGTTTCGGATTCCACCGGTTACGTCTTCGCCTTTACCGCGCCCAACGCGAAGGGCGCGCCGTCGGGTCCATCGTTCACATACGACGATACAGGCCTGTCGCCCACGGCGGTAGCGCTGTGCGGGAACTACGTCTACGCTTCGAACGAGTCGGGCACGTTGGGAACGCAGTCCTTCACGGTCTGGACGAAAGGTACGAGTGCCCCCCTGCGGGTCGTTTCCTACACGGGCGGCCGCGGCACCGGCGATTCGGTAACCTGCGATGCGGCGACCGGCAACGTCTATTTCGCGTACCAGTTGGATGATAACGGCGATGCGGAGATCGATGTCTGGTCCGCGGGCGGCACGGGTTCGCCGACGAAGTTGCCGATGGAACCGCTCTCGGTTCAGGGATTTGCGCTGAGCAAGGCGGGTCTGTTGGCAGTGGGCAATTCGTACGATCCAGAAGGGCCGGCGGTCGACTTCTACAAGCAGACCGGCAATCAGCCGACTCGCCGGATAATCGCTTCGTGGCTCTCGCTTCCGGTCGGCCTCGCCTACGAGAAGAACGACGCCAACATCTGGATTGCCGATTTGGACAATCAAGCGCTTTACCTCGCCAACGCCGCGAGCGGGAAACTCATCAATACAATTACGAAGCCAGGTTTCAGGAGCTTGTTAGGCGTAGCCGTCAGCCCGCCGGACCATCCCTAAAGAGCTTCTCGTTCTCGCATACGTCGATGAGAACTCGTTAGCGAGCTACGTGGACGTCTTGCGACGCGGGCTTGGCGGCGCCACCCGTCTTCGGGGCGAGCCGCCCTCGGAGAGCACGGCGATGTGCGTCGACTTCTTGGCGGCGTTGGGATCTGCGACACTTCGGTACTTCTCTTAGGTTTAGCGCCTCCGCGGTTTGCCCGTGCCTCAGCCGCGCGTCGAACTGCCTATCACGAAAAAACGGCCCCGCCGCAGCGGAGCCGTTTTATGATCGACCTTTGAGGCTGAGTTATTGCAATAGTAAACTATTGCAGCGGCGTGCAGGTGTAAGGCAGCGTGTTTCCGGTGGTCGGGTCGGTGTAGCTGCCGCTGTGGCTTGCGGGGTAGACGCCGAGGCCCGCGATGGTGGACTGCGACGTGTTCTTCGCCGCGCCGCCCGTCTTCGGAGCCTTGTCCGGTAGCTGCACGAGTGCATTCGCTTGGAGGATCGTGTCGGCGGGCGTGTTCGCGCCGTCATCCTTCGTCAACGCCCACTTGTACACGGCATGCAGAGCGCTGATCTGGTTGAGCTGGCGCTCCGGGTAGCACGAGTAAAAATAGCCGAAGTCGTAGCTTACGAACGGCGCCGCCGTCGCAGCCGAAGGCAGCGGCAGATATGCGTTCTTGATGAACGGGAAGTTCGGCGGGATCTCGTTGGTCTGATTCGCCTTCACGAAGGGACCGCTTGCGATCGCGGCTTGGATATTGGCGACCGTGGCGTTTTCGAAGTTACCGGCCTGATTCTGGATGTAGGCTTCGTGGCCGCCGGACTTCGAGACGTAGCTGGTGCCGACGTAGCCGATCGTGCCGGCGACCGAGTTGACCTCGGAGGCGACGCCGCCGTTGCCCTTCTCGCCGATCGCCGTTGACGGCCAGACGACGGTGTTGGGCGGAGGGCCGCCCTGGACGGGCCCGAGTTCGGAATTGGTGCCGACGCCTTGCGTCCAAACGTTTCCGGGTTGGACGTTGCTCTGCGAGCAGATGACGTAGAGGCCGTAGCTGAGCACGAAGGTCGTGCCGGCACCGTCGTTCCGGTAGACGACGCTGATCGGTTGATTTCCGATCGTCTGCCCGCCGTTGTCGCTCGTGATCGAGGGGTCGTTCCAGTTCGTGATGAGGCCCTGCTCGATGCCGCAAAGCGAATTGCGCGAAAGCTTGACGCCGCCCGAGGGAATCGTCAAGTTCGTTGCGTTGAACACGATCGAGATCGAGAATGCCGAAAGCGGCACTTCGAGGATCGGTCCGCGCTGCAGATTGTAGCCCGACGCCTGACCGTTCGAGTTGTTGAATTCCGCGAGCTGGGCGAGGCTCCAAGGCGTTCCGTCGCCGTGCGTGATCGAGTCGGGCGTCACGGAGTTACCGGCTGAGGTCGTGCCGTCGCGCGTCTCGAGCGCCTTGCCCGCAGTCGGCCCGAAGCCGCACTGGTCGTTGTCGTGAACGCCCGCGGAGCACGTGGTCAGGAACGAGTCGGCTATTCCACCATAGGCGGGGGAGCCCGTCGTATTCGGCGGCGTGCTCGGCGTCGTGTCGCTCCAACCGCTTTCCTGATTGAGGATGTCGTTTTGCGCGGCGCCGGCGCCGACCGCGCCGAGCAGGTACTGGAAATTCGCTTCGAGCGGCTGTCCGCCCGGGGCGCCCTGCGAGTCGCCGGGAATCGCGAGGCCGTAGTAGTCGAACCACGCACGGTAGGCCGTCGCAGCCGTCGTTCCGCCTTCGGAGAGGACGGTGATCAGCGTCGCTTTCGCTTTCGCGTTCGGATTTGCGACGCGCAGGTTCGCGTTAAAGCGATTGATGCCGGCCGCCGACGCGTGAGCGGCGCCCGCTGCCAGCGCCAGGGTCAACGCGCCGGCTGTGGCCAGGCGAGTTCGGGTTGGGAGCATGCGGAAAGACCTCTCTGGGAGGGGGAGGGGAGGGCCATGCAAAGTTTTTCTTCGCAGCGCCCATACTTAGATTTGGGTTAGAGGCCTCCTGCCGAACGGAGTATACTGAGGTCCTAGTCGTTTGCCGGCCAGCCTAGCTTAGAGTGGGTCGATCTTCTACACGAAAACGTCGGAGAGGACGGTCCCGCCTCGCGGAACCGTCCTCTCGTTTTTGGAAGACTCGGATTGCGACCCGATGGGGTCGCCCGCGTTTATTGCAGCGGGGTGCAGGTGAAGGGCAGCGTGTTGCCCGTCGTGGGGTCGATGTACGTGCCCGAACCCGAGGTCGCGTAAGCCTTGACCGCGTTGACGGCGCCGTTGGTCAGAGCCTTCGAAGCTCCGCCGGCCGTCGGTGCCTTGTTCGGCAGTTCCACGAGCCCGTTGTTTTCGGCGATCGTGTCGGCGGGCGTCAACTGACCATCGACTTGGAGCGTCATGGCCCACTTGATGAACGCGTGCAGCTTATTGACGTTGGTCGACAGCCGTTCCGGCGAGCACGTGTAGAAGTAGCCGAAGGTATACCCGACGATCGGCGCCGCGGCGGCGTTCGAGGGCAACGGGATGTACGTGTTCTTGATGTACGGATATCCCGGCGGAATTTGCGAGGTCTGGCTGGACTTCACGAACGGCCCGTTCGCGATTGCCGCCTTCGTGCCGGCCACCGTGGCCTGCACGAAGTTGCCTGCCGCGTTCTGGACGTACGCTTCGTTGCCGCCGGCCTTGGCGACGTACGACGGGCTCAGGTATGCGATCGCGCCGGGAAGCGACGCGACTTCACTGGCAACGCCGCCGCTGCCCTTTTCGGGAATCGAGGTCGACGGCCAAACGACGGTGTTGTTCGGCGGCGGACCGGAGATCGGGCCGTTCTCCGAGTTGGTACCGACGCCTTGAACCCACGCATTGCCGGGTTGGACGTTCGATTGCGCGCAGATGACGTACAGATCGTAGCTGAAGAGGAAGGTCGTGCCCGAACCGTCGGAGCGATGCACGATCGTGATCGGCTGGTTGCCGATCACCTGTCCGCCGTTGTCGCTGGTGATCGAGGGATCGTTCCAATTGGTTATGAGACCTTGGAAGATGCCGCAGAGCGAATTGCGCGACAGCTTCACGCCGCCCGAGGGAATCGTCAGGTTCGTCGCGTTGAAGGGCACCGATGCCGCCGTTGCGACCAGCGGCGCCTGCACGATCGGACCGCGCTGGAGGTTGTACCCCGACGCCTGTCCGTTGGAGTTGTTGTAGGTTGCGAGTTCGACCAGGTCCCACGGAGCGTCGCCGCCGCCGAACATGATCGAGTCGGGCGTGACCGAGTTTCCGGCAGCGCTCGTGCCGTCGCGGACTTCGAGCACCTTGCCCGCCGTCGGCTGGTAGCCGCACTGGTTGTTGTCGTGAACGCCTGCGGTGCAGGTGGTCAGAAACGTGTCGGCCGCACCGCCTGCGTACACCGGCGAACCCGCATCGTTGGGCGGAACGCTCGGCGTTCCGTCGTTCCAGCCGCCCTGCTGATTCGCGATGTCGTTTTGCGCCGAGCCCGTGCCGACTGCGCCGTAGAGCAACTGCGTCGTGGCATCGAGCGGATTGCCGCCCGGTGCGCCCTGGCTATCACCGGGAACCGCAACGCCCCAGTAATCCATCCAGCCGCGGTAGACGATCGCGGCGAGCGTGCCGCCCTCGGACGTGATGGTGACGAGTCCGGGCACCTTGGCGTTGGGGTGCGCGACGCGCATGTCGGGGCGAATGATCGTCGCCGCGGATGCCGCGGTCAACGAGATCGCGAGCGTCGCTGCGATCGTGCCGCCGGTAGCTCGTTGGAGTAAGGGTTTGAGCATGAAAAAGGGGACCTCGTATGTGGGCTGCGAGATGTGTGAAGCTTCCGGCTTCCATTATCGTCACCGCGAGGTGAAGGTTAGGTTATTGAGCCCATGGGCCACGTGGCCCATTGGTGCGGCTGGGGCTAAACTTCGAGAACTCGCTCGACCGGAGCGTTCGATTAAGGAATTAAGGTGCTCTTAAGGCGCGCTCTAGCAGATACCGCTCTTTATCGCGTATGCCGCCGCTTCGGCCCGCGCCGATATGCTGAGTTTCGCCAAAATGTTGCTCACGTGATTTTTCACGGTCTTATCGGAGAGGTCGAGTTGCGTGCTGATTTCTTTATTCGAGTAGCCCTCCGCGATGAGCCGGATCACCTCGACTTCGCGGTGCGACAACGTCGACGTTCGGCGCGGCCGGCGCGGCCGCAAGCCGTCGACGTCGATCGGAATGCGCGGATCGATGTACGTTGCCCCCGCGGCGACGAGTTTCACCGCGCGAACGAACTCGACGGTCGCGATGTCCTTCGCGATGAATCCGCTCGCCCCGATCGCCAAGCAACGCTGGACGATCTCGGGCCGCAGATGCACGGAGAGCACGCAGACGCGCGATGCCGGAGAATCTTTACGAATCTGTCGCATCGCTTCGCCGAGCGAAAACGAGGGGACGTCGAGGTCCACGACGATTACCCCCGGCCGCAGCAAGGCCAGGCCCGGAACCGGAAATCCGGTGGCCGATCCGACCACGCTGATCAAGGGGTCGATCGAGAGCGCGTCGGCGAGGGCCGTGCGAAAGAGCATCTGTCCTTCGACGATGCACACTCTGAGCGGGCCGTTGTTGTTCATGCGGATTTTCGTCGCGTTGGGTTGCCGCGACGCGCGTCCCGTTCGCGCGCCGACGGCTCGCACTCCTCTCCGATATCATTAGCAGAACTAATAATGTTCTTAAAGGAATCTTAAGAGTCGGCGTCTATAGTTTGCGGGTGAGCGACGGGTATGCCGCCGCTCCGTTTCGTGCGGCTTCCGGAGGTGTCAGTGTCGAGCGCCCTTCACGTTGCGATCTTTCGTCGCTGCGCTTTGACCCTTGTCGCTCTCTTGCTCGCCGGCCTGGGCCTCCAAGCCTCGCCGGCCTCCGCGGCCCTGACGGGGCAGATCGCCGGCACGGTGAAGGACGACGCCACGGGCAGCCCGCTGGCCGGGGTGGCCGTGAGCGCGAATTCGCCGAGCGGCGGCTACAAGGCCGTGACCGATGCGAAGGGCCAGTTCACGATGGTCGGCGTCACGCCCGACACCTACACCGTCGCCTTCGAGCTCACCGGGTACGAGGCGTACGCCATTCAGGGCCTGACCGTGCTGGCCGACTCGAGTGCCGTCGCCGATGCGCGCTTGCAGAAGCGCCTGCGCCAGATCGCCTCGGTGCGCTCGCGCCCGGCCGGCGGCGCCTTTCAGCCGACGCAGACCGAAGACAGCTACACGGTCAATGCCAACACGCAGGACACGCTCGCGGGCAAGAAGTTCAACACCAGCGAGGACGATCTGCTCAAGCGCTTGCCCAGCGTCACGCAGGACGCCGACGGCACGGTCTTCATCCGTGGCGGCACCGCCTTCCAGACCGGCCTGCAGTTCGAGGGCATCGACTACACCGAACCGAATCGCACGCTCCAAAACAAGGAAAGCAACGCCGGCAACTTCGGCTTGCTCAACGGCCTCGGTACCCTGCAACTCATTCCCGGCGGCGGCGATGCGAGCCACGGCAACACCGGTACCGGCTTGATCTCTCTGCTCGCGAAGCGTGGTTCGTACCCCGGTTCGCTCGACGTCGACATGGAAGTCGGCACGTTCCCGTACTACCATCAGTTGGGAATCCAGTGGGGCATCGGCAGCCAGAATGGCCGCGTCTCCAACTTCCTGAGCTTCTTGGGCGTTCGGCAGGATTTTCAGTACGGGCAACGCGGCGTGCCGGGCGACGCCCTGGGCATCTTTATCGACAACAATACGCTGCTGAGTTCGCGCGGGCTCAACTTGGTCGGCGTCGCCGATACCGCAAGCGACCGGCAGTCGAACGACATCGTCGACAACTTCGTGTACAAGTTCGGCAAGAACAACGCGCAGTATCTGCAGCTGTTCTACCAAAACCAGCTCGTCCGCCAAGGCGAGAGCTACGCCGGGTACCAGGGCACGTACTACGCGAGCCAGCCGTACGTCGAGACGTACCCGCAGCTCTTCTCGGGCCAAGTCACGCAGCAGGCGATCGAGAAGATCTTCCCGCTCTACCCCGGGCAGAGCAACGGCATCGAACTCGTACCCCAGGAAGACGCGATCATCAGCCCGTTCGCGGCGTTCAAGGTCGAGTACGGCAACAACTTCAGTTCTAAAGGATACGGCGTGATTCGCTGGTCGCGGACCTTCAGCGATCAGTCGGAATTGCTGCCCTCGATCGGCCAGTACACGCCGCTGAGCGGCGGCGACCGCAGCTCCGGATCGGCCGAAATCAACTATCAGCTCAATCAGCGCAACCTGATCCAGATCGGCGGAAAGTACGACTACGTCCGGCCTTTCGGTACCTCGACCGACGTCGTGGATTACACGTATCCGTATTTCGGGCAGTCCACGCAGGCGGGCTCGAACGTGCCCTTCGCGACGCCGTTCGCCGACTTTCTCCCCGCTTCGGCGTGCAACGCGAGCGGCGGCGGTGCGCCGCCCGGTTTCATCTCGGTCGCCGGGCCGGTGAACACGTACACCGTGCCCTGCGGGTACCTCGCGAAGTACTTCCCGAACGGCATACCGCGCCTTCCGCCCGAGGTCGACGTGCCGGTGACCGACCAGCAGGTCTACGGCTTTTTCGCGCAAGACACGGCGCGCATCGGCAACAAGGTCCGCGCCCAGTTCGGCCTGCGTGAGGACGGCTACAACTTCATTCAGCCGTTCGATCCGGCCAATCCGCCCTCGATCGCCACGGTCGATCATCAGCGGCTCTTCGAGCCCCATCTGGGCTTGACGTTTCTGGCGACGGCGCGCGATTCGTTCCGAGCGACGTACGGGCGCACGCTC
This sequence comes from Vulcanimicrobiota bacterium, assembly GCA_003136655.1. GTDB lineage: Bacteria > Vulcanimicrobiota > Vulcanimicrobiia > Vulcanimicrobiales > Vulcanimicrobiaceae > Hesperobacter > Hesperobacter lustricola. Next base: position 65,825 of record PLFC01000056.1, on the reverse strand, counting down.
TCCATTCCGTTGCCGGGGCTCAGCGGCAATTCGATCGACCCCTCGGCCTACGCGGCGTTCGACGGCGTGCCCTCGTACGACAACACGACCGGTCAAGCCGCAACCTACTGCGGCCTGAACGAGAAGACGACGTGCGCCAACTACGCCGACCAATTGTACTGGCTGAACCGCGATGCGAAATACGGCACGGGTGCGCTCAACACGCCGGTACGCGGCGCGACCTTCACGAATTACGACTTTACCTACCAGCACAACTTCAACGGCGGCCTGGCGTTCTCGCTAACGCCCTTCTACCGTCGCGGCTACGACATCGTCGAGCAAGCCAACCAGATTCTCTCGGTCAACGTCAACACCGGAGCGCTGACCATCGGACCCGCGCTCGAGTCGAACTTGGGCGTGCAGAAGACGACCGGCCTCGAACTCAACCTGACGCGCGACGTGGCGTACGGTCTGAGTGCGATCTTCAACGCGACGTACATCAACCAACTCGGTAACGATCCGCCGACGAATTACTTGTCGCCCGCGGCGATCGCGCTCGGCCAACTGTACCGCTCGCCGAATTTCTCGCCCTTCCAATCGACGCTGGCGCTGAACTACAAGTCGCGCTCGGGCTGGCGGATCAATCCGGTGCTCGATTTCAACGTCGGCTATCCGTACGGAAACGGCGCGTACGTTCAGGTCTTCGAGAACGGGGTCGCCTATACGGTGCTCAACTCGAACTTGCTGACCAGCACGCTCAACAACACGCCGTTCTGTTACGTCGACCCGCAAAATCCCGGCTCGGTGAAAAATCCGAATTGCGCCGGCTTCGACGGGATCGGTGAGGCTTCGTCGGCGGGCGGCTTGCTCTCGCATATGTCGGTGCTGGCCAACATGACCATCGAGTTCGCGCCGCCGGATAAGCACTTCACCTACGGCCTGTCGCTGACCAACATTTTCAACCAGCTCTACGGCGTGCCGTATCCGAACCCGAACTTCAAACCCGTGTCGACCGGCTTCGGCGACACGGTGACGTCCGGACTGTACGCGCCCGGCTCGTACGCCTCGTCGCCGTTCCTCGATCTGCCGAACAAGCCGCCGTTCAACGCCCGCTTCTACGTGCAGTTTACGCCATGAGAGCCAACGTGAAAAAAACGAACCTCGCTTTCGCCCTCCTCGCTTGCGGCCTCGGCGGCTGCACGAGCGGACAGGTCGGGAGCTATCCCTTGAACTCGCAGCCGCCCTCGAGCGCCGCCAAGCTCCAGTTCGCCGTGGGCGTCGCGACCTACGTGCAACAGGCCGACAACGGCGCTCCGGCGCAGTTGCGGCACGACTTGAACCTGGTCGAGACCTTGCGCAACGCGAACGGAACGTCCGGTGCGCAAACCGACGTGCCTGCGGTGACGGGCCCGTCGACCTATGTGGCGGGCCTTCAGCCCAGTTACGACGGTGCTCTCTCGAACCAGATTTTCAAGTTTTTCAAGAACTACCCCGCGCTCGGCTACGGCTTCGGTGCGCTGATCGGGTCGAATGGCGGCCCGCTGCAAAACACGCCCGAGCAGTTCATCGGTGGTCCACCGGCGTGGCCCAGCATCGCGAATTCGCAGTATCCCTCGACGTTCGTCGGTTTCGGGCTCGGCTTCGTCGTCTTTCCGCCGCTGAACCAGCAGCCGTCGAACGCCAATACGGTCGTCACCGGCACCTATTCGCTGACCACCGCGTTCACGACCAATCCGCAACAACTCGGCAACTTCCCGGTCACCGCCGCGCCGCCGGGCTCGTTGACCGCCAACGGCACGATCAGCAACGTGACCGGGCTGCCCTTACCGACGTCGCCGAACTTCGTGCCCGACGGTGTGGGCGGCGGCTCGTTCCAAGTGTACGTGCCTGCCGGCGTGACGGAAACCGTGGTCTTGCTGCAGGTCGCCAATCAGTGCTACACGGCCTTGAGCACGCCGTTCACGGGACCCGGCGCCACGGTATTTTCGCTCGTTTCGACAACGCCCGGGCCGGGTACGCAGACGCTCGTCCTGCCCTCGAACCTGGGCCCAACCGGAAATCAGCACACCCTGTGCACGAGCGCGGATAACGCTGCGGTCGGCGTGACGGGCGGAACGAACGTCGGCGGGTACGTCATTCAAGCCGACTACCCGCTCTACGAGTCGTCGTATCCGTTGAGCACGACGCAGAAGCCCACCATCACCGGCAGTTCGGGGCAGGCCGACGTCGCGTACCTCACCTTCAGTTCGGGGAACTATCCGTAAGATGGCGAGCATGACCAAAAGTTCGGCGCTCGGCTGGGGTTTCGCGTTTCTCGGCGCGCTCGCGCTCGCGGCCGGCTGTTCCGGCGGCAATGCGGTCAATTACAGTAACCCGCACCCGTCGACGCCGCCACCGCTGGTGTCGGTCTCGGTTACCGTTGCGTTGCCGATCGGAACGGGTGGTCCGGTGCGCCAAGGCATCCGGAAAACCAAGTCGCTGACCACCAACAACGTACAGTCGGTGACGGTGCAGGCCGCCTTGTCGGGCACGCAAGCCGCCTCGACGACGATCAACACGACGATGAATTCGTCGAATTGCGGCTCGTCGGGCGGCACGCTCACCTGTACCGGGACGGTGCAGGCGCCCGAGGGCAACAACGTCACCTTCGCGATCGTCACCTACGGCGAGACGAACGCGCAGGGTTCGCCGCTCGCGGCCGGCACCGTGTTGCAGAGCGTGGCCGCTTCCGGCAGCACGCTCACGATCGGGGCGAGCACGCTCGCCGGCTTCAGCCTGTACATCTCGAGTTTGACGGTCGCCGTCAATCCATCGGTGTTCAACGCCGGCACGCCGGCCACGTTCGCCTTCACCTTCGTCGCATACGACGCAACCGGCACGCAGATCCAGGCGCCGGGCGTCTTCGCGAATCCGATCATCCTCTCGTTGCCCGATACCAACGTGTTCGGTTTGATTCCGACGCCGGGGTCGACGCCGAACTACGTCAACGACGTCATCCCGCCGGTCACGCAGGCCGGTCAGTCGCTCAACTTCGGGTACTCGGGCTTTGCGCCCGGCTTCAACGGAGGGGCGAACGTCTTTACGTTCCCCATCTTCGTCTCGGGCCTCAGTCCCGGCCAGATCACCGGTAGCACGAACGTTACGGTCATCGCGCCGTCGCCGTCCGCCGCGCCGTCGCTGCTGACGCCCACGCCGCTGCCGCCGACCCCGACGCCCGCGCCGACCACCACGCCGTCGCCGCTGCCGACGTATACGCCCGGACCGATCTCGGTGAATCCGACCGCGCTCTACTTCGGCGAGCCGACGGCGGCGCCGCAGCAGTTCACCGCCAGCGAAAACGGCGTCTCGACGTTCAACGCGGAGCCGCTCGACCCGAGCATCGCCTCGGTCAGCCCGTCGTCCGGATCGACGTTCACCGTGACGCCGCTCGCGGCGGGCGAAACGCTGATCATCGTGACCGATGCCAGCGGCAACGCAAACGCCGTCGACGTGTACATCAACCAGATCATCATCAATCCGCAAGCGAAGACGAAGTTGAGGAAACACTGATGCTCCGACGGATTGCGCTTCCCGTATTCGCGCTGGCGCTGGCGGCCGGGTGTTCCGGCGGCGGCGGCTCCTCGTCGGCTCCGCCGACGTCGCCGGCTACCAACGCGCCGGCGTCGACGCGGCAGATCACGTTCACGATCTCGTTCAAGGAGTCGGATCAAGCCGCGAAGATTCGGCGCGCGGCGAGCCGCGCCCGCGGTCACCTTCGGCAGCCGAAATACATCAGCCCGAATACCGGTTCGATCGGCGTGGCCGTCAACGGCGGCCAGGCAGTGTATTCGGCGGTGACCTGCCAAAACGGGCAGTGCCAGGCGTCGGTGACGGTCGTGGCGCCGGTCAATCAGACCGACACGTTCGCGGTGACCGACTGGACCGGTCCCGACGGTCCGAATAACGGCGGCGTGCTGCTCTCCGAAGGCTCCGCATCGACGTACATCACGGCGGGCGGCACGATCGTGATTCCCGTGACCTTGGGCGGCATCGTGTCGCAAATCGTTTCGGTGAACCTGACCAACACGACGTTCACCTCGGGTACGAGCGGTACGTCGACGTTGACCGTCAGTGCTACCGATCCGTCGGGCGCACTCATCGTCGGCTGTTTTGCGTCACCCGTGCCGGTGCAGATCTTCGAGAACGACAATCTCGAAGCGTTCAGCTTCTCGAGCCAAGGCGAGTTGACCAAGGGTGAAGTGATCGGCAGCGGCTCGACGCAGGACGGCTGCCCGGCGGACGGCAGTTCGCTGACACTGTATTACTCGGGCGCGCAGACCGGAGAATCGTTTCCCGCCGATGCGGTCGTCGGCGCGGACCTGCCCGGCACGCAAGGAATCTCGTTCGGGTTCACCTGGGGCCAGACGAATTCGTTCGGTCTCTTTTTCAACGGACCCGACGACAAGACGACCGTGCTCGACGAAATAACGACGACCTGCCCCGGTGGCGGCGTGCCCTGCGCGTATTACGAGCCGGCGCTCCTGCCGTTTCTGAGCACGATCACGGGTCTCGGGACCGCGGGTTCGGGTGAGAATGGCTCGCCGGCACTCTGGGGCACCGACAACTACACCGGACTGACGACGGGTATTACCGCCGCCGGCGCCTTCACCATCTATCCGACCAACGGCGATTACGTGGGGCCGCCGAATTCGCCCGATCCGAACTTCCCGAACTACTCGATCCCCTACGATCTCGGCGGCGGCGATCTGCTGATACCGAACTACGGCTCGCAGAACTTGGTCGAGTTCAAGGACGGCTCCAACTCGCAAACGTTCGACGTGTTGAAGCCCGCGTACACCAGCGCGGGGTTCGCGTTCCCGGTGGGAATCGTGCCGAGCGTGTTCGTGCCCGACGGTTCGGGCAATCTCTGGTTCGTCGATCCCAATACGGCCGCAGTCGACGAAGCGAACTCGACCGGCGGAAACATCGTGTCGTGCGCTTCGACCTTCAGCGACGGCGTCACGCCCGTCGCCTTCGATGCCCTGGCCGTCAGCGGGTCGACCGTGTGGTCTTCGACGGTGGCGGCGCCTCCGAGCGACCCGGAATCGTTTGCGATAGCGCGCTTTCCGACGAGCGTCGCCGGCTCGAACCCGTGCACGGTGCCGTACACCGATGCCGTCTCCGTGCCGAACGAGGTCGACCGCTTAGCGGTCGATGGCGGCGGAAACCTCTGGTACGTCGACAACGCCGAGAACCTCGGATACATCCCGGCCGCGGGCGGAACGCCGGCGACGCAGGCGTTGGGTCACTTCATCGCCTCGAATCTCGTGCTGTCGGGATCGTATTTCTACGGCATCGACGCGGCCGACAGCGAGATCGTGCGCATCGCCGTAGGCGCCGCGCCGCCGAATGCCGTGGCGACCTTCGCCTCGCTGCCCGCAAACTGGAATACCATCAACGATAACGCGAACAACTTCAACGACATCTGGCTCGCGGCGGGCCCGGGCACGACGCTGTGGTTTGCCGGTAGCACGGCCACGGGCTTGCGTTCGCCGACCAATCAGGTGTTCGAGTTCGACCCGACCCAGTTGTCGTTCGGCTCCTCGGCGAGAACGCTCCGCGTCGCGCAGCACGCGACCAAGCGGCTCTCGCACGCTCGCACGGGCCGGGCCGGTCGCGGCTTGCCCGTACGGCGCTCGCTCCCGAACTTCGGCTTCCGCTGAGCAGCTAGCGGTCGGCGGCCGCGAGGGCGAGCGCGGCCGCGGCGAGCAGCAACGCGCCGCCGTAAACGCGCGACGACTTCTGATGCATCGCATCGTAGGCGACGCGCCGCGGATCGGTCTTCGGCACGTCGTTGAAGGGCACGCCGAAGGCCGCCGAGGCTTGCTGCATCTCCGGCAGAATGGCGTTGGCGTCGTACGCGCTCAGACCCATGGCCAAGACGATCAGCCCGATGCGCGCGTAGGCGAGACGCGGCGAGCCGCCCGTGCGCGAGCGAACGAAAGCGGCGACGATCGCCAGGGTGCCGCAGACGTAGCCGAGTTGCGTGAGCGAGAGTATCGTGCGTCCCGTCAACGTCGCGAAGCGGTCCAGATCGGTGACGATACGGAAGGCGATCGGCGCGAAGACGAAGGCGAACCCGGCGAGGCCGCCAATCCAGACGGCGAGTACCAGGGTTTCGGACACGGCGAAGATTCGTGCGAGCATCGAGGCCCACGTTTCAACCGGGAGGCCCGTGGACCCGCTGGAGTGCGCCGTCGAGATCGCCAAAGAGGCCGGCATTCTCTTGCGCGACCGCTCGGGGGCGCTAGAAATCGGGGAGAAGAGCGCGCGCGGGGATCTGGTGACTGCGGCCGACCGGGAGAGTGAGCGCTTCATCGTGGAGCGGCTGCGCGCTCGGTTCCCCACGGCGACCATTCTAGGCGAAGAAGGCGGCATCAGGGCCGGCAGTGCGGACGAACGCTGGATCATCGACCCGTTGGACGGAACGACCAACTACGCCCACGGATATCCGCTGTATTGCGTCTCGATCGGCTACGAGCGCCGCGGCCACATGGTGGCCGGCGCCGTGTATGCGCCCGTCCTCGACGAACTCTACGCGGCCGAGCGCGGCAGCGGCGCGCGCTGTAACGGGCATCCGCTGAAGGTGTCGGCGATCGGCCTCGTGCGGGAGGCGCTGCTCTGCACGGGCTTCGTGCCCGCGCGTTACGAGCGAAACGGGGCGAACTTCGCGCGCCTTTCGCAACTGGCCCAAGCAGTCCGCCGCGACGGCTCCGCCGCGCTCGACCTGTGCTTCGTGGCGCGCGGCGTCTTCGACGCATTCTGGGAACTCGATCTGAGCCCGTGGGACGTCGCGGCCGGTTCGCTCATCGTGGGCGAGGCGGGCGGACGGGTGAGCGCCTGCGATGGTGGAACGTTCTCCGTGGACGACGCCTCTATCGTGGCGAGCAACGGTCGCATCCATGCGCAGATGGTGCAGGCGCTCAACGCATGATTCCGGCGATGCTGGTCGCAGCGGCGATCCATTCGCTTCCCTATTTGCCGTGGCGTTCGAAGACGCGCGTTGCGTCGTTCGGCGTTGCCGCCGCTCGTGCCGCGCACGTTACCGGTGTTGATCCTCTCCGGCGATCTCGACACCGTCACCTCACACGGCGATGCGGAGCAGGCCGCGCACCAATTGGGCGCCTCGGTGACGTTCGTCGACATCCCCAACGAGGTGCACGCTCCGGCGCTCGGAGACCCATATGGCTGCGCATCGCGCATCGTGGTTCGGTTCGTCATCGCCCCGTCGGCGCCGCCGGATACGTCGTGCACGGCGACGATTCCCGAGGTCCGCGCGCTCGGCGTCTTCCCGACGACGCTGGGCGATATGCCTCCGGCGTCGGCGCAGCGCGGTAACACCGCAACGGCGGCCGAACTGCAACTCAGCGCGATCGCCGTCAACGCGCTCGGCGATTCGTTGCTCGGCGAGGGTTACATCTATTCTCTGGGTCCGGTGAATTGCGCGCGCGGCTATTGCGGCGTCGGCTTGCGCGGCGGCCGATACGTCGCGTCGCAGGCGCTGGACCGCATCGCGCTCGAGCGGATTTCGTATTCGATCGATACGAGCGCGTTGGGCGTCGCCAGGGTGAGCGGTGCGATCTTCCCCACGGCGCCCGGCATGGTTAGCGCGCAGTTGACCGCCCGCGGGCCCAACGGTTTGGCCGTGACGATCCAAACTGCGTGGAACGAGCGCTTGCCGCAGGCGATCGCGACGGTCAGCGGCACGACGGCCGCCGGCCACATCGTCGCGGCGACGCTGCCCGCGCCGACGTAGCGCCCGCGTTAGTCGAGGCGCATCCCGCCGTCGACGGTCAACGTTTCGCCGTTGACGTACGATGCGGCGGGCGAGAGCAGCCAGGCGATGGCCTCGGCGATGGCCAGGGGTTCGGCCAAACGTTCGACGAGCGTCGGCGATCCGGCGAGCATCGGCGTGAGCACGGGCCCCGGAGCGACGGCGTTGACGGCGATGCCCTTGACGGCGAGTTCACGCGCGGCGCTGCGGGTGAGCGTCAAGACCGCGCCTTTGCTCGCGGCATACGCGGCCGTCCCGGCGGCGCCGCCGCCGTGTTTGCCCGCAACGCTCGCGACGGTGCAGATGCGTCCGCCGGGACGCATGTGTTTCGCTGCTTCGCGGATGCACAAGAACGTCCCGATCGTGTTGATGTGATAGAGCCTCGAGAACGTCGCGGCATCGAGGTCCATGAAAGGCGTGGCGTCGCCCACGCTTGCGGGCGTGGCCAGCGCGTCGAGACGGCCGCCGAGCGCGTTGACGGCGCGTTCGAACGTGGCGACCACGGCGCGTTCGTCGGTCACGTCGAGCGCGAATGCAAAACCGCCGATCGCGTCGGCGACGCCGCGCGCGCCGATTTCGTCGCCGTCGAACACGGCGACGAGATAGCCGTCCGCGGCCAAGAGCTCGCACGTCGCCTTTCCGATGCCGCTCGCGCCGCCGGTCACGACCGCGGTGCGCGGCGTGACCGCGACGCTGTCGGAGTCGTCGGCCAACATTATAGCAGGATGCCGGGATCGGTCAGCGCGGCGGAGAGCGCAGCCAGAAAACGCGCCGCGGGCGCGCCGTCGATGAAGCGATGATCGAACGAAAGCACGAGCGTCAACATCCAGGCCGGCGCGACGACGTCGTATTGCGTGCCGGGCTGCGTAACCACGGCGGGACGCCGCCCGGCCGCACCCACGCCGAGAATGGCCGTCTGCGGCGGATCGACCAGCGGCACGACCCGGTCGATGCCTTGCGGGCCGACGTTGGAGACCGTGAATGCCGCCTCGCCCACGTCGCGCGCCGCCAAGCGGCCCTCGCGCGCTGCGCCCGCGAGCCGGGCGATGTCGTCTTGAATGCCGCGCACGCTGCGCGTCGCCGCATCGCGCACGACGGGCACCAGCAGGCCGTGCGCGGTATCCGCCGCGACGCCGATATCCGCGCGCGGGTGCGCCGTGCCGGTGCGAGCGTCGGTGCGCAGCACCGGGTAGTCGACGAGCAGTCGCGCGACGGCGAATACCACGAACGCGGTCCAGCCCACGTCGCCGCGGCGCTGGATCAGGGCGTGCAGCGCGTCGACGCGCGCGGTCGTCTCCACTTGCGCGAGCGGTAACTGAGCGACATCGCTCATGTGCCGGAAGATCGAGCGACGCGATGCCGGCAAGTGCGGGGGCAGGCCGTCGGCCGTGGCGCTTGCGGCCTGGGGGTCTTCCCGCGGATCGATATCTCGCGCGGAGACCGCGGTCGCATGTGCTTCGAGCGACGGAATCGTTCGCGCGCCGGAGATGAGTCCGATGATCGAGCCCGGCGCGAACTCCTCGCCCTCGGCGCCCAAGGTTTGCACGAGCGTGCCGCCCACCGGCGATTCGACCTCGTAGGAAATCTTGTCCGTCGAGACTTCGAGCAGGGGTTCGCCCGGAGCGACGCTGTCGCCCGGCGCCTTGAACCAACGCACGATGGTGCCCACGGTCATAGACAGGCCGAGCTTGGGCATCGTGATCTCAGCGGTCGTTTCCACGCCCGTCGCATTCGTCGCCGAACGCGGAGCGTCCGTCAGAGGTTCAGACCGCGAGGATGTGCAGACCCGGAAATGCGCGGGAGAAGAACGCGCTGTCGCGCGTGAGGAGCCCGCCCGAGGACGCGGCATGAGCTCCGATGAGAAAGTCGGCAAGGAGCCGTCGCGGAGTGCCGTTCCGCGCGCGGCGACGACGCCGGGCGTAAGCCCCGAATGCAGAGCCGGCGTTCCTCCAAACCGTTGCGTCGCTCTGCCAATCGATCGCGATGTGCAGCGCCTTCAGATAGCGCTCGACTTCCGGCGGTGACAGGCCCGGATGTGCGCAGAGTTCGGCAAAGACTGCGGGCGAGACGACGAGAGCGCCGCCCTTTGCCGCGTCGTCGAGCGCTGCCAGCGCCTGGCGAGAACCGTTCGCGTCACCTTCGAGAACGTCGACCAGCACGTTCGTATCGACGGCGATCACTCGCGCTCGCCCCGCAGCTCGCGGGTGATGCGATCGCGCTCCGCATTCCCGAGCGCCTTCCCCTTGCGTTTGAGATAGCCGATCCACTCGCCGGCACCTTCGCTGGGTAAGGGCCTGCTGACGCGAATGCCATCGTGCTCGATCTGGAAGTCGACGAAGTCGCCCGCCCCGACTCCGAGAAAAGCGCTCACTCCCGCCGGCAGCGTGAGCTGATTCTTGCTGGTGAGCTTTGCTCGGAAGCGCGTCTTCACGGCCAGGATGATAGCAAGGGGCGAGCTGCCTTGTCAACGCAGTAAGGAATCACAGGCATTGTCACAACAGACTTTCGGCTTCGTCGATCCGCCCGACGACCCGCGCGTGGAGCCGCTGCGCCTGGGCGCGGGAAACGTCTTCGTGGGCACGTGCGGGTGGTCGTATCGCGACTGGATCGGGCCGTTCTATCCCAACGGCATCAAGGCCGCGGACATGTTGCCGTACTACGCCGAGCGTTTTCCGGCAGTCGAAATAGATTCGACGTACTATCGCATCCCGAGCGCGGCCACGTTTGCGGGCATGGCCGAACGCACGCCCGGCGCATTTCGCTTCTCGGTCAAAGTGCCGGGGTCGTTGACGCATTTGCCGGTGGAAGAGGGCTTGGGCGTGCACGACGACGCGCGCGTCTTTCGCGAGGCGCTCGAGCCGCTCGTGCGCAGCGGCAAACTCGCCGCGGTGCTGGCGCAATTCCCGTACTCGTTTCATCCGAATGCGGACACCGAAGACTATTTGGGCGCCGTTCGTGCGGCGCTCGAAGACCTGCCGCTGGTCTGCGAGTTTCGCAGCCGCGAATGGCAGCGCCCTTCCACCCTGCACCTCCTCGAAGAGATCGGCGCGGGCTGGTGCAACGTCGACGAACCGCACTTCAAGGAGCTGCTGCATCCTTCGGCCGACGTGGTGGGCGCGGTCGGCTACGTGCGCTTTCACGGCCGTAACGCGAAGCAGTGGTGGACGGGGGATAACGCCGAGCGCTACGACTACGCGTACGCNNAAGGCCGTGAAGAGCGCGGATCTTTTCGCCTCGTTACTCCGCGTCGATTGACGCGCACGCCGCTCAGACCTTGCGCAAACGGTCGACGGCGGAGAAGAAGGCGTCGATCTCGGCGTCGGTCGTGTAGAAGTGCGGGCTCACGCGGATGCCGCAGCCGGGCCGGTAATCGACGAAGACGCGCTCCGCGATCAGCTGCTGCACGACGCGCTCCGCGCCCGGGAAATCCATGCCGATCCAGCCCGTGCGCTTGGCCGGATCGAGCGGCGTGGGCACGTCGAAGCCGCGCTCGAGCGCGCCCTCGGCCAATTTGTTCGAAAGCCGGATGTTGTGCGCGCGAATTTCCGCCAGACCCAATTCGCGGATCGCATCGTGTCCGGCTTTCGCCGCCAGGTATCCGGGAATCGTCGGCGTGCCGGTGTTCCAACGATGTTGGTCCCAGGCCAAGCGAATCGGCGCGGGTTCGAAGTTGAACGGCGACTCGTGCGCCATCCAGCCGGTGATCGCCGGCTGGAGCGACGCGCGCAGCGTCGGCTTGACGTACACGAAGCCGCAGCCCGGGCCGCCGCACAGCCACTTGTGGCTGCCGCCCATCGCCAAGTCGATGTCGAGCGCCGTCACGTCGTACGGATAGACGCCGGTGGTTTGATAGACGTCGAGCGCGAAGAGGGCGCCGGTTTCGCGGCAGCGCGCGACGATCGCCGGGACGTCGATAACCGCGCCCGAGACGTAGGCTGCGTGCGAAAGCACGACCACCGCCGTACGCTCCGTGATCGCCGCGAGCAGGCGTTCGGTCGACATCGTGCGCCCGTCGTCGGAAGGCACGCGCACCACGCGTGCGCCGAACCGCTCCCATGCCGTCCAGACGTAGGTGACCGAAGGGAACTGCAGATCCTCGAAGACGACCTCGTTGCGTTCGCCGCGCCAATCGAGCGCGGAAGCGAGCGCCGCTTGGAGCAGCGACACGTTGGGCGCGAGCGACACGCTCCCCGCGGGCGCGCCGAGGATCGCCGCGATGCCGTCGGCGACGCCGGCGATCGCGGGAAACCATTCCTCCCACGCCTCGGGGCCGTTCCGCGCCCAGGCTTCCCAGTATGCGAGCAGGGCGTCACGCGCGCCCAGCGGCGGCGCGCCCATGGAGTGCGACACGAGGTACGTGGCCGTGTCGAGCGTGGGGAAACGTTCGCGCAGGCGCGGCGAGGTGAGAACGGGCATGGCGACCGGCCTTCGACGGAGGTCATGCGGCCCCGCTCTCCGCAGCGACCGCGCGCCCGCCACCGGAGAATGTATACATTTACGGCCGTTAGATGCTTTTCGCACCCTTGTAGGACCGACGGAACCCGGATAAGATAAGCTCTAGGATAATGTATACATTGTGATCGGCCTCGCTCCCGAGAAGCTTTCGCCGGCGGGCCCCACCCGGCACCAGTCGGTCGTCGACCAGCTGCGCCGGGCCATCGTGGGCGGCAGCATCGCTCCCGGGGAGCGCCTCATACAAGTCGAACTGGCGGAACGCTTCGGGGTGAGCCGCATCCCGCTGCGCGAGGCGATGCGCACGTTGCACGGCGAGGGCCTGATCGTCATCGAGCCCAACCGCGGCGCGATCTGCCGTCCCCTCGAACCCAAGGACGTCTCCGATCTCTACGCGGTGAGGCTCGTGCTCGAGCAACTCGCGGCCCGCGAAGCGGCGAGCCGCTTCGCCGACTTGCGCGAGCCGACGCTGCGCTCGGCCGAGGCGGCGCTCGCAGCCTTCGAGCGAGGCGACATCGACGCGTTGATCCGGCTCGATGCCGAGTTCCACGAGCGTCTGGCCCGGGCCGGCGGCAACGCGCACACGGCGCACTCGCTCGACGCGTGCCGCTCGCAGATCGTGCGCGCCATGCACTATTTCTTTACCCGCGACGCATACGCGCGCGACGTCTGGCAACAGCATGCCGCCATCGCCCGCGCCGTCGCGCACGGCGACGGTGCCGGCGCGGCCACGTTGCTCGAACGGCACATCGTCGACAGTCGCGACGCAATCCTGCGCGGACTCGAGGAGGCAGACCGGTGAACACTCAGGTAGATGTCGCGGCGAACGAGTCGCTCGTCGAAGCGAAGCGCGAGTGGGAGCAATTGACGCTGCTGCCCTTTGCGCAGAAGCGGCCCGAGCGGCGCGAACAGTTTCGAACTCTCGGCGGCATCGCGCTCGAACGGCTCTACACGCCGGCCGATCTCGCCGAACACGATTACCTCCGCGACGCGGGTTTCCCGGGGCAATTCCCCTACGCGCGCGGCCCGTACCCCACGATGTATCGCGCGCAGCCCTGGACGATGCGCCAGATCGCCGGCTTCGGCACCGCGGTCGATACGAATGCGCGCTTCCGCTTTCTGATCGCGCAAGGTCAGACCGGCATCTCGACCGACTTCGACATGCCCACGCTGATGGGCTACGACAGTGACGACGAGCGCAGCGAGGGCGAGGTCGGGCGCGAAGGCGTCGCGGTGGATACCGTCGACGATATGCTCGATCTCTATGCGGGCATCGATCTCGAGCAGATCTCGGTCTCGATGACGATCAACCCGACGGCCTGGATTCTGCTGGCGATGTACCTCGTCACGGCCGAAGAGCGGGGTTTCGATCCGGCCAAGTTGGCCGGCACGATCCAGAACGACATCATCAAGGAATACATCTCGCAGAAGGAATGGATCTTTCCGCCGCGGCCCGCGATGCGCATCGTGCGCGATACGATCGCCTACAGCGCGCGCTCGTTGCCGCGGTACAATCCCGTCAACGTCAGCGGTTACCATACGCGCGAGGCGGGTAGCACGGCGATTCAAGAGGTCGCCTTTACCCTCGCCGCCGGTTTCGCGTACGTGGAGGAAGTGCTGGCGCTGGGCATCCCGGTCGACGAGTTCGCACCCAGGCTCTCGTTTTTCTTCGTCTCGCAGATCGATTTCTTGGAAGAGGTCGCTAAATTCCGAGCGGCGCGGCGCATCTGGGCGCGGTACATGCACGAACGGTTCGGCGCGGGCAAGGCGGAGTCGATGCGCTTACGCTTCCACTGTCAAACCGCCGGGGTGTCGTGTACGGCACGGGAGCCGCTCAACAACATCGCGCGGACGGCGATCGAGGCCTTGGCCGCAGTGCTCGGCGGGGCGCAGTCGCTGCACACCAACGGATACGACGAGGCCCTCTCGATCCCGAGCGAGGCCGCGATGAAGATCGCCCTGCGCACGCAGCAGATCATCGCCGAAGAGACGGGCGTGGGTAACACGATCGACGCGCTCGCGGGCTCTTACGCGGTGGAGTCGTTAACCGACGAAATCGAGCGGGGCTGCGTCGCTTATTTCCAAGAGATCGAGAAACGCGGCGGCGTGGTGCGCGCGATCGAAGACAACTACTTCCAGATGGAACTCGCCGATGCGGCCTTCGACTTGCACCTGCGCAAGGAACGGCGCGAGCGCGAGGTCGTCGGCGTCACCAAGTATCGCGACGATAGCCAGAACCCGCACGTCGAATTACACCACGTCGACGAGGCCGCATCGGAGCGGCAGCTCGCGCGCTTGGCGGCGACCAAGGCCCGGCGCGATCCGGCCGCGGTCGCGGCGACGCTGGCCGAACTCGTGCGCGTCGCCAAGAGCGACGAAAATCTGATGCCCGCGACGATCGAAGCCGTGCGCGCGCGGGTGACCGCGGGCGAAATCGTCAACGCGCTGCGGCCCGTCTTCGGCGCCTACGTCGAGAAGCCGGTCTTTTGATCGCCCAACGCGATCTCGCGCGCGCCATCAGCGCGGTAGAAAACGGCCACGGCAGTTTCGCGCAAGCGGCCGCGACACTGCCCGAAACGGCGCGCACGGCGCCGGCGTACGTCGTCGGCATTACGGGACCCCCGGGCGCCGGCAAGTCGACGGTCGTCGACCGCCTGATCGAAAACTTTCGCAGCGCGGGAGAAACGGTCGCGGTGATCGCCGTCGATCCGTCGTCGCCGTTTACCGGCGGTGCGGTTTTGGGCGATCGCGTGCGCATGCAGCGTCACGCCGGCGACCGCGGCGTGTTCATCCGCAGCATGGCCTCGCGCGAGGCCGGAGGCGGTCTGGCGCCGACCGCGCAAGAGGCCGTGCGCCTCGTCGAGCGCGCCGGCTTCGACGTCGTGCTGGTCGAGACGGTCGGCGTGGGCCAAGTGGAGCTCGAGGTGGTCTCGGTTGCGGATACGATCGTGGTGGTCACCGTGCCGGCGCTCGGCGACGGCGTGCAGACGATCAAAGCGGGTTTAACCGAGATTGCCGACGTGTTCGTGGTCAACATGGCCGACCGGCCCGGCGCCAACCGCACCGCGGTCGATCTGACCCACATGGTGCGCGAAAGCGGCCGGGAGACGCCGGTGCTGCAAACGATCGCGAGCGAAGGTCAGGGCGTCGATGCACTTTTCGCCGCGCTGCAATCCGCGCGCGGCGGTGCCACCAACGCCGCACGGGCGGTGCGCTTCGAGGTGTTGCGTGCCGTCAGAGATCGCGCCGCCCGCTCGGCCTTGGCCAAACTCGACGAACCCGCCGCTCGCGCCATCTTCGCGAGCCTCGCAGCGCACGCGTGTACGCGCCGCCAGGCGACCGACGCACTCTTCGAACTCTTCTTCACCGGGGGATAGCATGCCGATCAAAGTACTCGTCGCCAAACCGGGGCTCGACGGTCACGACCGCGGCGCCAAGATCGTCGCGCGCTCGTTGCGCGACGCGGGCATGGAAGTGGTCTACACCGGCCTGCACCAAACGCCGGAGATGATCGTGGCGGCAGCGATCCAAGAAGACGTCGACGTGATCGGCATCAGCATCCTGTCCGGCGCGCACATGACCGTCTTCCCCAAATTGATGCGCTTGCTCGAAGAAGGCGGTGCGTCGGACATCGTCGTGATCGGCGGCGGGGTCGTGCAGGCTGCCGACATCCCGAAGCTCAAAGCCATCGGCGTTCGCGAGATCTTCGATGCCGACGCCACCACGCAGGATCTGATCGACGGCGTCGAGCGCATCGTGCGCGAGCACGGGCGCGCGGCGGCGCGTACGAAGTTGCTGCAGGCGAACGCCGCGCCGTGAGCGCCGCAGTGGCGGCATCGTGGCCGCCTCGTTACGATCCCGAGTATAGGCCCGCTGCCGGCGAGCCGTATTGGGACCGCGCGCGCGAAACGATGTCGCGCGACGAACGCGACGCTCTCGTACTTGCGAAGATCCAGGCCGTGATGGCCTGGGCCTGGGAACGCGCGCCGTTTTATCGCGAACGTTGGCGCGCGGCGGGTCTCGAGCCGGGCGACGTCAAGTCGCTGGACGATTTCGCGCGCGTGCCCACGATCTCGAAAGCCGACTTGCGCGCCGATCAGGCCGCGCACCCGCCGTTCGGCTCGTATCTCTGCGTCGCTCCGGGCGACGTCGCGCGCATTCACGGGACGTCGGGCACCAGCGGCCGGCCGACCGCGTTCGCATGGACGCGCGACGACATGGCCCGCATTGCGGAAGCGCACGCGCGCATCATGTGGAGCATGGGCCTGCGCCCGAGCGACAGCGTATTCATCGGTTCGATCCTCTCGCTCTACGTCGGATCGTGGGGCGCGCTGCTGGGCACCGAACGTCTCGGTGCGACCGCCTTTCCGTTCGGCGCGGGCGTGCCCGGTCAGACGCTCCAGGCGGTCGGCTGGCTCCAGCAGATGCGCCCCACCGCATTTTACGGAACGCCTTCCTATGCGCTGCGCTTGGCCGAAGCGGCGCGTTCGCAGGGCGTCGAGCCCGCGAGCCTCGGCTTGCGCGTCATGTTTTTCTCGGGCGAGCCCGGCGCCGGCATTCCGGCGACCAAGCGTTTGATCGAAGCGACGTTCGGTGCGCTGTGCATCGATAGCGGAAGCATGGGCGAGATGACGCCGTGGATGAATCTCGCCGAGTGCGAGCAACGCGCGGGCATGCACCTCTGGCAAGATATCGTCTACGCCGAAGTGCTCGATCCCGCGACCTGGCGGCCCGTCCCGCCCGGCGGTAGCGGAACGCCCGTCTACACGCACCTCGAGCGCGAATGTCAGCCGATGATTCGCCTGGTCTCCGGCGACATCGCCGAATGGACCGACGCGCCCTGTGCCTGCGGACGCACCTATCCCCGCTTGCCGCGAGGCATCGTGGGCCGCATCGACGACATGATCGTCATTCGCGGCGAAAACGTCTACCCCAGCGCCATCGAAGACGTCTTGCACGGCTTCACCGAACTCGGCAGCGAATTCGAGGTGGTCCTCACGCGCGTCAATCACATGGACGAAGTGACCGTGCGCGTCGAGACCGCCGGGTCCGCGCCGGACAACCTGGCCGAGCGGGTCGCGGCCGCCATGCGCCGCACGTTAGGGGTCCGGGCCGCGCTGGAGCTGTGTCCGCCCGACACGCTACGCCGGACCGATCTGAAGTCGCGGCGCGTCCGTGACGAGCGCTCGTGAGGCCGGGAATGGTTTTCCACAGGTAGTCCCCGAACCTAAGCGTATGAAGGGTCGCCGAATCGACGCTCGCGTCGAACTGGAATTCCTGCGGGCCACCGAGGCTGCCGCCATCTTCTCCGGCAAACTCGTCGGGCGGGGGGATAAGAACGCCGTCGATCAGGCGGCGGTCGATGCGATGCGGCGGGTGCTCGGCGAGGTCGA
>PLFC01000056.1:0-48134 GCA_003136655.1 Vulcanimicrobiota bacterium | reverse complement strand
CACACGCACATTCCTTATATGGATAAGATCATCGTCGGCCCGTCCGGGCGGGGCGTGATCTCGATCGAGGCGAGCGTCGAAGACAACGTTCGCGCGCTGGCCAAGGCGATGGGCCGCGCGGTCGCCGAGATCACCGTTGCGGTCATCGAGCGTCCGCGCAACGAGCAGATCGTCGCGCAGATTCGCGAGGTCGGCGCGCGCGTGAGGCTCTTCGGCGACGGCGACGTCGCCAACGGCATCATCGCTGCACTCGAGGAGCGCAGCCGCATCGACATGCTCATGGGCATCGGCGGCGCCACCGAGGGCGTGGTCACGGCGTGCGCCGTGCGCTGTTTGGGCGGCGACATGCAAGGCCGGCTCTGGTTGCGCCCGGGTGAAGAAGAGATCGCCGAACGCGAGGGCATCGACCCCAACGCCGTGCTCACGCTCGACGATCTGTGCAAGTCGGATCTCGCCATGCTCGCGGCTACGGGCGTCACCGACGGCGAATTTCTCCAAGGCGTCAGTTACGTGCGCGGCAGCGCCTACACGCAGTCGATCATCATCTCGTCGCTCACGCACACCTTGCGCATGGTCGACGGCAAACACGACCTGCAAGCGTTCCTCAACCAATCGGCGGTCAACGGCATTCCCACTTCCAATCTCCTGAAGGAGCACGCAATCTCATGAGCAGCCCTTTGGCAGCGGTTGCCCAGGCGATGGTCGCCCCGGGCAAAGGCATCCTCGCTGCGGACGAAAGCACCGGCACGGCCAATAAGCGCTTCGCGCCGCTGAACATTCCGCAGACCGAAGAGATGCGCGGCCGATACCGCGAACTGCTGTTTACGGCGCCGCGCTTCGGCGAGTTCGTCAGCGGCGTCATTCTCTACGACGAGACGATCCGCCAAACGGGGCCGAGCGGGAAATCGCTCGAAGCGGTCATTGCGGCTTCGGGAGCGTTTCCCGGCATCAAGCTCGACACGGGCACGCACCCGCTCGCGCTCGGCGGACCGGACGAGAAGATAACCGAAGGGCTCGACGGCTTGGCCAAGCGCGTCGACGAGTACGTGAAGCTGGGCGCGAAGTTCGCCAAGTGGCGCGCCGTCATCGCCATCGATAACGGCATCCCCACGCAACGCGCGATCGTCGCCAACGCGCACGCGCTCGCGCGCTACGCCGCGATCTGTCAGGCCGGCGGCCTCGTGCCCATCGTGGAACCCGAGGTCTTGATCGACGGCGAACATTCGAAGCATTCGCTCGAGCGCAGTTTCGAGGTGCACGAACGCGTGCTCTCGACCGTGTTCGAAGAACTCGCCGAAGCCGGGGTCAAGTTCGAGGAGATGATCCTCAAGCCGAGCATGGTCGCACCCGGTCAGCAGTCGGCGAAGGCCTCCGTGCACGAGGTCGCCGAGGCGACCGTGACGGTCTTGCTCCGCTGGGTCCCGGCGGCGGTTCCGGGCATCGCCTTCCTCTCGGGCGGGCAAGGCGATGAGGAAGCGACCGAGCATCTCAACGAGATCAACCTGATCGGCCGGAAGAAGCACGCCCCCTGGGCCCTGACCTTCTCCTACGGTCGTGCGCTCCAGCACGGCGCCCTGACCACCTGGCTCGGCTCCGAGGCCAACGTCGCCGCCGCGCAGGCCATCCTGACCCACCGGCTGCACATGAACAGCCTGGCCTCGCTCGGCCGTTATTCCTCGGATAGCGAGAAGGAACGGGAATTGGTAGGCGCGCCGGGCTGAACCAAGTTCGGCCTCCGAGCGTTCTCGAAGGGGCGGCCCGTAGAGAGCCGCCCCTTTCGTGCCGACAACCGGAATACTCGGATGCTCAACCACTTCATCGAATCGCTCCGCGCCTTTTTCACCTCCGGCTCGCCGCTGGAGCTGGGCCTTCTGGTGGTCGCCGCGGTGGCCGCCGGAATCGCTCTGCGCGTCCGCGCGCTGCGGGCCTCGGTCAGGAAGAGCGCTGCCGAGATCACGCCGCCCGATCCGGCCGACGTCACCTCGACGCCGACGGCGCGCCAGTGGCTCGCCCGTGAGACTGCCATGAACAACGATCTGCCGCCCCTGCGCGAGCCCGCCCTCGACTCGCCGGCCGAACCCACGCCGTCCGGGGTTGCCACGGCTCTGCCGCCTCCCCTACCGCCGCCTTTCGAGAGCCGGCCCATCGACGACGCCATCGTCTTCCCCACGGGGCGCGGTTTCGGCGACTATCGCACGGTCGATCTCCCGCCTCCGCGCAACGGCCTTCCCGAGCTTCCCGAAGCGAGCACGATCGCTTCGATTCTCAGCGAAGGTCTCGACGATTTGGCCACCGGCGGCGATCGTCTCGCCGAAGCGGTGCGCGAACGCCCGGTCCAGTATGTCGTCGGCGCGCTGGCCGCGGGATTCGTCGCGGGCTTGATGTTCCCGATGGTATACGGACAGCAACGGGTCACAAAATTGCTCGAACGGCTCGTCGAGAGCAACGAAGAACTCAAGCGCGTTCGCCTCGACGAGCGCCGCGAGGCGCGAGCCGACTTCGAGCGTCGCGAGAGCGAGCGCTTCCGCCAGACGATTTAGAAGCCGCGCTTCGGGGAATACCCCTCCCGTGTTTCTCGGCGATTGCCGGAGGGAGTGGGTACAGTGAGCATCTTAGCGTGGATCGTCGTGGGCCTCATTGCGGGCGTCTTGGCGAAGTGGGCCGTCCCCGGCGAGGGTCCGGGTGGATTGATCGGAGATCTGATCACGGGCGTGATCGGAGCTGTCGTCGGTGGCTGGATATTCAACGCGTTCGGCGCTGCCGGGGCGAGCGGCATCAACATCTACAGCGTGGTGGTCGCCTTCGTGGGCGCGGTGATCTTGCTGCTGATCCTGCGTGCGTTCTCGCGACGCAGCGTCGCCTAAGCGATGAGGTAAACTCGACCAACGCGGACGGCCGCCGGTTCGTAGGCGCAGAGCGGGTCGCTCTCCAACGGATCGCCGGTCGCCGCAAACGCGCGAGCGGTGTTCCGTGACGACGCCGTGAAAATCGCGCGGACATGTTTGTGAGGATGTATGGACTCGCCGCGTTTTTCATTGCTGCCGCCGGCGCGCGGGCGAGCGCGGCCGACGTACCCTCACCCTCGCCGTCACCGACACCGTCACTCGCACCGATCGGGAAAGTCACGGTTGCCACCGGCTCCTCACGCTCGCTGCATCAGCTGCCGTTTCCCGCGGCGGCTTTCAATCCCGAACTGGTGTCGGGCGGCGACGGCGCGGCCGACGACCTCCTGCGAACGCTCCCGGGCATCGACCTCAACCGCGGTGCGTCGACGTTCGCGCCGTACGGGCTCACGCGCATCTCGATCGGCGGCGCGGGTACCGACCGCGGAGCGCTCTTCGTCGACGGCGTGCCCGGTCAGGACGGGTTCGGCGGTCAGGCCGACTGGTCGCTGATCCCGGCCCACGCGGTCGAAGACGCGCAGATTCTGATCGGGCCCGGTTCGGCGTTGTACGGTTCGGGAGCGATCGGCGGCGTGTTGTCGCTGCGCACGTTCGGGGCGGCCGACGTCGGTGCGCAACCGGTTGCCGACCTCGATTCCGGCATCTCTTCCCTGGGCAGCGATTCGACGTTGCTGGCGGGCACGCCGGCCGGCGACCACTGGCGGCTGGGTGTGTGGGGTGCAACGAGCCGCACGAGCTTCGTTTCGCTTCCACCCAACTCGCGCGCGCCCGGCTTCAACGGCGTCGCCACCACCGTGACCGATGCGATGCGCGCCACGGCCCGCTACACGGGCGGGCCGCTGACGCTCGACCTGGGCCTGGAAAACGGGAGCGACGCGCAACAGGAAGGCCGCACCAATTACGACTTCTGGCGCTCGGGATCCCAAGCCGATCTCCGCGCCACCGAATCGTTCGGGAACGATGCCGTGATCTTTCGTTCGTTCGTTCGGGAGAGTACGATCGTCAACGTGGCAGATTCGTTTCCCAAGGATCCCGGTGCCCTCTCGTACGTTCAACTCGTGCCGGATTCCGACGCCGGCCAATCGCTCGACTTCACGAGCGCGAGCGCGCACTCCGATCTGCTGGTGCGCTTCGAAACGCGCGGCGTGACCGGGTACAATAGTCAGGCTTCGGCCAAGGACGTGCTCGAGAGTTCGGGCGACGGCAGGCAGCGTTACGATGCGTTCGCCGTGCAGGATGAAGTCAACAGCGGGCGCTTTCGCCTGGTGCTGGGACTGCGCGGCGACGATATCGACACCCACGCCGAAGCGCTCAAAGAGGGCACCGTCGACCAAACCGCCGGCGCGATCAGCCCGCGCGTCGCGCTCGCGTATCTCTCCGGCGATTTCACGCTGCGGGCCTACGAGGGCGGCGGCTTTCGCGCGCCCTTTCTCAACGAACTCGTGCGCAGCTATCGCATCGGCGCAACCGAATATCTCTCCAACCTCAACCTCTTGCCGGAGCGCTCCAGTGCGGGCGGGGTCGGCGTCGATTACGCGCACGGTCCGTTGCGCGTGGCGCTCGATCTGCAGTCGACCGGCGTCTCCGACGCGCTGGATTTCAAAACGATCGCGACCAATGTCGAGATGCGTTCAAACGTCGGGAAGACGCGTACCGACGCGGCCTCGCTGATCGTCTCGCGCAGCGCCGGCTGCAATCGTTACGACGTGCAGTACGGCGATCGCGACGCCCGCGTTACCGCCGACGACGACCAAGCGTTGATCGGCAAGCGGTTGACCTACGTGCCCGCGCAGACGGCCTCGCTGGGTTGGACGCGGACCACGCAGACGCAGGTGAGCGTGCGCGTCGAGTATCTGGGCAAGACCTACGCCGACGATCTGAACGCCGAACCACTGGGCACGGCGGGATTGCTCGACGTTTCCTACGCGGTTCCGGCGGGCCGCGAGTCGACGCTCTCGATCGGCGCGAGCAACGCGACCGGCGCGCATTACCTCACCAGCCCCGACCGTCAGGGACCGCCTTCGAACGTCTGGTTGCGGCTGAACCTCGGTCCGCATCCCAAGCCCTGCGCGCCGTAACGCGCAAGGCTCGGGACTCGGCCTACTTGTGCTTGTCGGTCAAGCCGAAGACTTCGACGGTGCCCTGCGAGGCGACGTAGACTTTTCCGTTTGCCACGAGGGGGCTCAAGAAGCTGTTGCTCTTGGGCCAGGTTCCGGCCGGCGACGAGTAGAGCAGCGTCGCCAGGTTCGTCGCGTCGTAAGCCTCGAGCGTCACCGTGGTGCCGCGCTCGATCTCCCACAGGATGCCGGTTCCCGCCGTCTGCCCGTTCGAGGAGACGACCGGTAGCGAGCCGCCGTAGCCTGCGTTACTGGAGCCCGTCGAGGTCAGCGTGAGCGACGGTTTGCCCGAGGGTGAAGTCGACAACTGGTAGGCGTGGATCGTGTCGCCGCCCGTTTGGTAGTAGACGAACTGTCCCGTCGGCCCGCTGTAGTAGGCCGGACCACCCCACACGCCGCCGCCGGAGTCGTTGATCACTTGCAGGGCGCCCGTGTCGTTGGTGTGTTCGTGACCCAGCTTGTCCCGATCGAGCAGATACAGCACCGAGGCTTTGCCCATCGCGACGGCTAGGTTCGGATACTGCGTTCCGGTTTGCTGCGGTATGAGCATCACGCCGCCCGATCCGAAGTCCGTATCGCCGCTGTTGTACTGATTCCAGTTGGCCGGGGTGAAGTAGTCGACGATCTTCGAGAGGTTGTTCTTGACTCTGATCACGCTCTCGCCGTAATTGAGTCCGCCCTTCGTATCGGCGTTGAACGCACCGTTGCCGGTGATCGCGAAGATGTTGCCCTTGGCGTCGACGGCCGGAGCGAAGCCGGTCATCCAGATGCTCGAGAGCAGATACCCGGCGCCGTCTTCGATCGTGGGCACGGCGGCTTCTTGCGCCAGGCTCGCGTTGTAACGCAGGAGCCAGCCGACGATGTTGCCCGCGTTGTTGTCGCAGTGCGACCCGAGGCCCACGTAAAGCGAGTTGTTGGCCCACACCAGGCTGGTACGGCTGTACTGATTTTGCGAATCGAGGTCGATCGTGCCGCCGTTGCTCAACACGACCGACGCCGAGAGGTCGACCGGCGTGACCTTGTCGGTCAACGTGGCGATGCTCAACGCGTGCAGTGCGAGATGGAAGACGCCCTGTGAGGGTTCCACGTTGGTCACGACGTAGATCGTGCCCGACTTCAGATCGATGGCCGGCGTCGAGGTGACGCCGTACACGGGCTGAATGTCGCCGCAGCCGATATCGTTGGCTTTTGCGGCCGTGCCCAGGCTGATGAAGTTGAGTTGCGCGCCCGAATCCGCGTCGAACTCGTACACGCTGGCGTTCTCGGTGGCCACGATCAGCACGTTGTGCGTGCCCTGGCTGCCCAGGTTGTAGTTCGCGACGTAGAGCGGTTGTGCGAGTACGCCGCCGTCGACGTTGAGCGTCTGCAGCAGCCCGAAGGAGCCCGAATTCACGTTACTGGTGGTCAAGATCGTTTCGTTCGGGTTCCAACCGGTGTGCAGCAGGTCGTTGTGATAGATCGACGAGCTGCTGGGCTGGGTTTTCGAGCCGTTTAGATCGTGCACGGCGACCGTCGCGCTCTGGATCTTGAATGAGGCGCCCGCGTCGCGCGTGGCGTTGATCAGGATCTGCTCGCCGGGATGCGCCGCGCGGTAAACGATCGTGTAGACGCCCGGCCGATTCTCCACGTCGTCGCGCAGAATCTGTCCGGAGTACACTTTGCCGTCGAGCGTTGCGGTGATGTGCGCGGTAGCGCGCTCGACGGCTGCGTAGATGCGCACCACGCGTTCGGTGGTGTCGGCCGGTGCGGCGACCGCCCAGCCGGTACCCGTGCGGGTCATGCCGAGCGGTCTGCCTTCGGTCGCGGGCCGCGCATCGGCGAGGGGCTGGCCGAGGCCGATCGCGACGCCCGGCTTGCCGCTCAGGTTCAGGCTCACGGGTGCGGCGAGCGGCTTGACCGCGTTCGGCCGGAAGGCCGGCTGCTTGATGGCGTCGTGTTCGGCGACGAACGGTGACGCGTCGGTGCCGATGATCAACGGCGCGTTCGGATTGGCGCGTCCGCGGCCGAGCCGCAGCACGTCGGGCGAATCCGCCGAGACGACGCGTCCGTTGCCGAACTCGCTGCGGAAGATGGCCAGAATCTGCGCCGAACGCACCGAGTACCAGGCGCGCACCAGTGCGTCGGGGTCGTTGCCGCCCAAGTGGAAGTTGCGCGCGGCCATCAGCGCCCAATTATAGGTCGGGCTGTTTCGTCTGAAGATATCTTCGTTGCCGTACTGCAAGACGGGACGCAGGCTCGGATCGAGCGTGCGGCGCGACTGGTTGGCGAGGTTGCGAATGTAGCCGTCGGTCGCGCCGACCGGCACGGAGAGCCACGGATTCGCGCCGGTCAGATTGGCCAGCAGGCTCATGTACTCGACGGCGGCGCCGTTGGGCGCGGCCTGGGTCGGCCGCAGCACGCGCGGGCGCAGCGGCGCCACGGCGGAGTCCGCGAACGAGCCGGCGCGCATCCAAGCGCTGAAGCGTATGACGTTTGCGCCCGAGACCGACTGTACGAATGAGGCGAGGAACGGATGTGCGGCGGCGCTGCCTTCGAGCCCGGGCAAAATCAGGCGAACGTTACGGAGCGGATTTTGCGTATCCATGGCCGTGACGCGCAGGCGCAGTCCCGTTCCGTCGTTCGGTCTCACGTGCACGACCAGCCGACCCGGTCCGCCGCCCTCGGCGAGCGAACCGCCCGAAACCTCGAAACGTCCGCTGCCGGCGAACAGCAGCGTGTAGTCGCCGGACGGGTAGCGTTCCGTCGTGTATACGATTCGCTCGGCGGCTTGGCCGGGCGAAAGCGAAAGCAGATTGCCTTCGGGATCGAGCTTCAACGGCGCGCTCGACGTGCTGAGCCATGGCGACGCCTGTTGCAACGCGTCGGCGAAAATCAACCCGCTGCCGGAGCCGGGGCCGAGTTCGCGCAATTCGACGGTGCGTGGCGGTACGATCGCGGCCGCGGCCGGCAAGCACTGCAGGACGAACGTCGAGACGAGCGCTGCGACGATCCAAGGGGCTCTTCCATTCCGAAACACAGGTTCGCGCCTTTCTCGGGCAAGGAACGGGGCGAAGGCTTCGTCTCTTCGGTCGAGTCGGAGGGTTCCCATGCTCGGAGGGCTCGCAGGAGCGCAGGCTGTGCGCCTGGTCGCTACGCCGGTAGTCTCTACGCTACTGTCCCACGGGTTCGGGCGGCGCGAGTTTGCGCCTGAGGCAGAGGCCCAATGTATCCCGGCCGCCGTGCGCGCAGGCGTCTCGATATCCCGAGGGTATCGAAAACAGATCTCCCGCCTCGTGGAGCGCGCGAATGTGTCCGCGCTCGTTGACGATGCCGAGGTCGCCGCGCATGAAGGCGGGCTTCGAGCCCTTTGCCTCGAGGGTCAGCGAGGAACGGAAGATCAGGAAGCGTTTGTCGCCGCCGCAGGTGTTGCCGAAGAGCGTCATGATCGGCACCGCGCGCGGCACGGGACACGGCTCGGGCAGCGCAGCCGTGTACGTCGTGATGCGGAAGCGTTGCTTGGACGCGACGTGGGCGCGTGGTCGCGCGAAAAAGGCGAAGTCGTAGTCGGCCCGCCGGCCCTGCGCGCGGATGCCGTCGACCACGATCGGTGCGAGCGCCGCGAAGCTTCCGGGCAAGCGCGTCACATGGTAGTAGTCGCGCCCGAGCGCCGACCGGCAGCCGCGATCGCTCGCGCCGTAAAAGGCTTGCAAGATCCTGATGGAGTGGTAGTAGAGCTTGTGCGCCTCGTCGAGGACGATCATGTCGTTGCCTTTGGCGTTGCAGATCGTCACGATGCCTTGGGTTTCGACGCGCGTCTCGCCGCCGAAAGCGGCGACCCGGTAGAGTAGCCCCGGCTCGTACTGCCGGCGATAGTCCGGGTGGGCGCGAATGAATTCGGCGTAGTCGCGGTCGAAGCGGCCCGGCTCGCGCATCGGCATCGCGCAGCCGCGCACGCATTGAACGGGCAAGTCCAGTTGGTCGAAGGCGATGTCGGGACCCGCGCTCGCATTCGCCGGCGGCGCCGCGGCGCGCGCCGGTCCGGCCGCGACCAACGCTATGGCCAGCGCGAATGCGACGGCTATCCTGTCGGGACGCAGCGTGCGCAACGCTAACGCGCCGAACGGCGGGCCGCCCGCCGTCAGGACGGAAAGCNNGCTTCGAGCAACTCGACGGGGATGCCGTTGGGATCTTCGACGAAGGCCAGCCAGCGGCCGCCGCTCGGCGATTTCTTGGGTCCGCTGGTCACCTTCACGCCCGCGGCGCGCAGCTTCTCGATCTCCGCCGGAAAGTCGCCTTCGAGCTCGAGCGCGAGATGCTCGTAGCGGTTGCCCGTTTGGTACGGCGGATGGTCCTCGAGATCGTACACGAGTTCGATGTACGCGTTCCAATCGGCGCCGACGAAGGCCATGTCGGCGTTGCCCGGATAGTGCAGGGGGCCGTCGAGCAACTTCAAGCCCAAGTGCTTGGTGTAGAAGTCGATCGACTGCTGCATGTCGTTCACGAAGATCGAGGTGTGCAGGTAACGGGACAAGACGGGCTCCTGTGTCAGCGTACGGCGCGGAGAGGAACGTCGGGTGCGGCTTCCGGCTCCCGGATCCTGCCCACCAGCAGGCTCAGGTAACGCAGGCAGCAGACCCGCAGGAACGAGGCGAAATTCTTCGCCTCGTCCCGCTCCTCGAGAAGTTCGTCGTAAAGCTTAGCGACGAGTTGATTGGTGGTCAATCCCTCGCGAGACGCCATCTCGAGTAAGACGTCCCAGAAGAGATTCTCGATCCTGATCGTGGTCAAGACCCCGCGAATGCGGACGGACCTCGTTCGCGATTCGTACAGGATCGCATCCGCCTTCGCGTAGATCTGGCACATCAGACGGTCTGCTTGCTCATCGCCGACGCGATGTAGTCGGCTTGCCTGATCGCGAGCGTCACGATCGTCAGCGTCGGGTTCTCGGCGGCGCTGGTGGTGAATTGGCTGCCGTCGGAGATGAAGAGGTTCTTCACGTCGTGCGTCTGGCCGTGCTTGTTCACCACGCCGAGCTTGGGATCGTTGCTCATGCGCGCGGTACCGAGGTTGTGCGTCGAGGGATACGGCGGCGTTTCGATCACGCTCTTGGCGCCGACCGCCCGGTACACGTTGCCGCCCTGCTGGAAGGCGTGGGCGCGCATCGCCAGGTCGTTGGCGTGATCGTCGTAGTGCACGTTGGGCACCGGCTGACCGAACTGGTCCTTTACGGCCGTGTTGAGCGTGACGCGGTTGGTTTCGCGCGGCATGTCTTCGCCGACGATCCACATGCCGGCCATATTGGTGTAGCCGTCGAGCGCGGCGGTGAAGTCCGAACCCCACGCGCCCGGGTTGATGAACGCGGCCATGAACGGCAGGCCGAGCGAGATCGTCTCCATCTCGTAGCCGCCCACGAAGCCACGGCTCGGTTTGAGCGCCGCTTCGTCCTGGATGATGCCGGCCATGGTGGTGCCGCGCCACATGTGCACCGGCTCGTCGAAGACCGCGTACACGGAGGCCGTGAGGTGGCGCATGTAGTTGCGGCCGACCTGGCCCGAGCTGTTGGCCAATCCATCCGGGAATTGGTTCGAGGCCGAATTGAGCAGCAGTCGCGGTGTCTCGATCGAGTTGGCGGCCACGGCGACGATCCGCGCTTTCTGGCGCTGCGTCTTGCCCGCCGCATCGACGTACACCACCGCGGTCGCCTTGCCCGCCGCGTTGGTTTCGATCTGCACGACGTGCGACTGAGGCCGCAGGTCGAGATGGCCCGTCTCTTCGGCGAGCGGGATCTCGGTGTAGAGCGTCGACCACTTCGCGCCCGACTTGCAGCCCTGGAAGCAGAAGCCCATCTGCAAGCACGACGAACGATGGTCGCGGAACTTGCTGTTGATCGCCATGTGCCCGGTGCTGCACTTCGTGTAGCCGAGTTTGGTCGCGCCGTTGTAGAGCACTTTGAAGTTGTTGTTGCCGGGCAGGCCCGGATTGCCGTTGGTGCGCGTGACGCCCATCTTGTGCTCGGCCTTGGCATAGTACGGCGCGAGCTCGGCCAGGCCGATCGGCCAGTCGGCGAGGTTGGCCCCCTCGAGCTTGCCGTAGTTTGTCAGCGCCTTGAACTCGTGCTCCTGAAGGCGCAGCGAAGCGCCGGCCCAGTGCGTGGTGGTGCCGCCCACCGTCTTGCACGTCCACGCCGGCAGGTTGGGGAAGTCGGTTGCGACGCGCCAGTTGCCGGAGGTCGTGCGCTTATCGAGCCAGGCGAGCTGATTGAACGACTCCCACTCGTCCTGGATGAACGTTTGCGACGATTCGCGCTTGCCCGCCTCGAGCAGCACGACCTTGATGCCCTTCTGGCACAGTTCGTTGGCTAGGGTTCCGCCGCCGGCGCCCGAGCCGATGATGACGACGGCCGTATCGTCGTTGTGTGCGATTGCTGCCATGTTCGTATTCCTCGCTCTCTCGACGCTACAGCACGCCGACGGTGGGGCTGGCCGCCGCGGGCGGATTGGGAAGCCACGTCAGGTCGTTGAAGCCGCGGTGGATGTAGCCGCCCTTCGGCCACGAAGCGCCCTGATAACCGAAGTGCGCGAAGGCCAACTCGTTGTTGTACAGCGAGGTGATGCACGTCGAGCGGACCTTGGCGAAGTACGCAGTTTTCTCGATCGCCTTCGCTGCCGCCAGGCGCGCGGCGGGCGTGGCCGCGGCGAAGTTGCCGCCCGCAGCCGAGTCGAGCGAAGCGGTCCCGTCGCGCAGAAGCGACGCGGTCGCGGGGTCTTTCGCGGCGACGTCGAGGTCCTTGACCAACATCGCGTAGACCGCGGTGGGCAGCGTGGCGTGCGGGTAGAGCGTTTGCCCGAAGGCCAGGATCGTCTCGCCGTCGTGTTGCGAGAGCGTCTGGAGTTCCAGCGCCCAGGCGCGCGTCGGCGCGAGCGTGGCCAGCGCGGACGTCGCGGCGATCGTGCCCGTGAGCACGGCGGCGGTCCGGCGGATCATGTCACGCCGCGTAAGTGCATTCTGCTGTGAAGCGCCCTCGTCCATTACAGCCTCCTATCTGGACTCAGCACGATGCGTAGACCAGCGGGAACAAAGTTCCTCCACCGGCATCGGTGACCGTATCTTATTTGTGCGACGCGCGGAGGGGGTAATATCCTGTTATATGGCCGTTCCGGGGCCGGGTCGCCGCGAGGTTACATCTGCGTCGGCTGCGGCGACGGTGCGGCCGGCGGGCTGAGCGCCATGCCTTGCACCGAGTCGAGCCCATCGCCGCTGAGATACTCGGTCATCGATTTGAGCGTCGGGTGCGGCGAGATGTCGACCTCGCTCGAGAGATTCGACGAGTATATCTTGCCCTCGTTCGCGTCGAACGAGATTTGCGTCGGCGTTACGGACGTGCCCGGCGTCGTGGCGTATGGTTGCGTCTGGCCGGGGTGGAAGCCGTCGATGCGATTGGTTCCCTGCGTCTCCACCGCGAAAATGTTGCCCTTCGAGTCGACCAGCAGGCCCTGGGGTCCATCGAGCGTGATGCCGAGATCCCGGCCGGCTCCCGTACCGCCGGCGAAGTACTCGATGCCCCCGGCGCCGTCGCCGTCGGACGTGCGATAGGCGGCATACAGATTGCCCGCTCGGTCGAGCGCGAGCCCGTCGACTTCCGCACCGAGCGTTTGCAGCGTGTATCCCGATTGCGCGTTGCCCAGAGCGAACTCGACGATCGCACCGCCGTTGGCATTTCCGACGAAGAGTCGATTGGCATCGGCGACGGCGTAGAGCGGCCTGCTCAGGTTCATTGCGTACGTCGAACTCGGCGTTATTTGACCGGGAGCATACACCGTCACCGTGTTCGCTGCGGAATTGCAGACGTAGACGTTGAGGTACACGTCGACGAAGATGCCGTACGCCCCGTTGACGCCCGTCGTGATGGTTCCCACGGGCGACGACTGCGAACTGTTCGGAAAGATCAGCACCGCGCCGCCGTTGGCGACGTAGATCAGGCCCTGACCCGAGGCGGCCGCCGGGGATATCCAGCCTGGGCCGGCCGGCTTGGCGTGTGCGGCCGGCGGCGATGCCGTTGCATGGATGGAGCGCGTGAATCGCGCCTGCGAGGCGGAGCTCGGAGCCCCGAGGGTCGCGGGACTGGTCTGCGGCGACGTCGCGCAGCCCACGATGCAGCAGGCGACGCCCGCCGCCGCAATCGTCCGAAAAATGGTCGCAAGAGAAGCGTTCATAGTCTCGACCTCCGGCATAGGTTGTCCAAAGATCGGAGTCTTCGTCACGAATCCGCGAACCCCGGCTGGTTCGGCCGGCACCGGCGGGGAAGACAGGCGCACTACCCGGGGTTGTTTGAGGAAGAACGATGCGACGCGGAGTTTCGATTGCAGGTTTCGGCGCAGGAGCGGCTGCGTGCGCGGTGGCGGTCATCCTGCTCCTGACGCGGATGCCCGCGCCGGCCGCGTCGGGCGGCGGCACGTATTATGTCTCGACGGCGGGCAGCGACTCCAACCCCGGCTCGCAACAGTCGCCGTGGCGCACGATCCAGCACGCGGCGAACACGGTCAACGCCGGTGCGACGGTCTTCGTTTTCGGCGGCGTGTACAACGAAGCCGTCACCTTTCCGCACTCGGGAACCGTCTCCGCGCCGATCACCTTCGAGAGTTATCCCGGCCAGGTCGCCGTGATCGACGGAACGGGCGTGAGTTGCTGCGGTTCGACGGGGACGCTCGGCCTGGTCACCATCTCCGGTCACTTGAGTTACATTACGGTCAGCGGCTTCGAGATACGCAACTTCACGACGAACAATCCGAAGAACACTCCCGCCGGCGTGTGGATCACGGGCTCGGGGACCGGCGTGAAGATCTTGAACAACATCGTGCACGACATCACGACCACGAGCGAGAAGAAGGGCAACGCCTTCGGCATCTCCATTTACGGCACGTCGCAAACGCCGATCACCGGCCTCGTGATCAGCGGCAACGAGGTGTACGACCTCAAGACGGGTGAGAGCGAGTCGATCAACACCTGCGGCAACGTGACCTATTTCCAAATCACCAACAATCTGGTGCACGATAACGACAATATCGGAATCGTGGCGATCGGCTACGAAAACGTCGGGCCCGTCGGGTACGACGAGTCGATGTACGGCGAGATCAGCGGCAACACCGTCTACAATATCAGCGGCATACTGAACAAGGGCGAGGGCTCCAGTTACGACGCCGACGGCCTCTACTGCGACGGGTGCGCGTACGTCACGTATGAGAACAACTGGGTCTTCAACGCCGATTTGGCCATCGAGGTGACCAGCGAGAATCAAATCTGTCTGCCCAATGGCACGGAATGGTCGGGGCCCAACGGCACGGGTCAAGCCGGCAAAGGTAAGTCGCCGTGCTACGGCCGGTACGTGACGGTGCGCAATAACATCTTTTCGAATTCCCAAAACGTGGGGCCGTCGATAGGCGGCGCTAAGGCCGCGACCGCCAAGGGGGGCGAGGAAACGACCGGCGGCAGCACGCTGGCTACCGTGTTCGTCAACAATACGCTCTACAACAACGTCAAGGAAACCCGAGAGACCAAGGCCAGCTCCCCGGGCGGTGAATTTCAGATTCAGCATCAGATCGGCAGCGCGCAGGGCGACTACTTCGAGAATAACTTGGTGTATGCGGGCTCGTGGAACCATTGGATCTATAGCTTCGTGAAGAGTTCCACGCAGTATCCTGCGCCGCCGGCAACGACCGACTTCAACCTCTACTACTCGGCAACGGGCTACGTCGCGGGCCAGTCGATCGACTGGGCCGCCGTCGACGAGTACGCCACGTTCGACGCGTTCGTGAGCGCGACCGGTGAGGACGTGAGTTCGCTCGGCGGCGTCAATCCCGAAATCGAGAGCCTCACCTCGACGCCCGCCAACTTCGATCTCGCGCCGGGCTCGCCCGCGATCGGCACCGGAAGCACGAGCCTCTCGTGCAGCATCGGCTGGTGCGATCCCAACGGCAGTTCGCCGAATTCCATCTACGGCGCCACCGATTATCTCGGTTACGCGCGAGTCGACAACGGTGCGATCAACATCGGCGCGTACGAGGTAACCGGCATCGCGGCAAACTCGGTGACCGTCGGTCTGGGCGCCGAGTCGAACGCGATAACGTCGGGCAGCACGACGACACTCGCCGCGACGGTGTCCGCGGTGCCGGGCGGCGCGGGCGTGCCGAGCGGAACGGTCACCTTCATGGAGGGCTCGAGCTCGCTGGGTTCGATGCCGCTACTGCCCACGGGCGTCACGGCCTCCGCGGCGCAGTTTCCGCTGAGCGCGTCGCAGATCCGACAAGGCAGCAATTCGATTACCGCCGTGTACTCCGGCAACTCGATCGCCATCGCTTGCTGCACCGCGCAATCGCCACCGGGCGGCGGCACTCAAGTCCCGATCTATCCGAGTGCCGTTTCGCCGCCGATCCAGGTGAGTTGCCGTTCGTCGCGCGCGCCCGCGTGGAACGGCGCGACCGAGTCGCGGCAACGCGCCGGCGTGCGCTCGAGCCGATTGGGTGCTCGCGCCGCACCGCCTTGCTGAGGTCATCGGCTCCTTGAGGGGCCCGGCACCGTGACTCCGGTAAGAAGTACGCTAAAAAGATCGGGGGCCGGCGGGCGGGAATAGGCGCAAACAAGGTTGGCCCCTCACTCTTCGCCGGCGAGGAACCAGTGAACAGATCCCGAGTTTTTACGTACTCTTCCTTTCTCTTTGCGTTGTCGCTCTGCGCGTGCGGCGGCGGCGGTATCGGCGGCGACGGTCGCGCGGCGGCTATCCAAACGGCGATCGACGCGGACCCCACGTACATCGACGTGCCGAGCGGCAAACAATGTCATCCGGACGACTACTGGAAAACGACCCTGCCGAAGTTCAAGGGATTGAAATATGTAACGGTCGCGTCAGCAGGCGAAGCGCCTAACTTTGTTTTCGGTACTCAACCGTGTTACACCGTGACGTGGGACAAGTCGCTCAAGGTTACTCACGAGATCATGGGCGACGACTCAAAGCTGCCGATCGGGCATTTCGTCGTCGACAAGATCGGCGACGAAGAACCTGCGCCGTACGGCGGCCCGAAGATCACCCGGTACAAGGCGCATTTCGAGTGGTACCCGCAGGGCAAGGACATGTTGGCGCGCCACCTGGCGCAGGAGCCGGCGCCGCGAACCGATGCCATCGCCGCGATGCACAAGGACGCCGACGGGAAGTGGGTCGCGCAGCTGCAGTTCTGATGCGCGCACGGCTGCTCGGAAGGAGCCCTGCGGCCGTGTCGTAAGTCGGCGAGTCCCATGATTCGTGCTGCCGTCGCTCTCGTNNCGGGCGCTTTCGCCGGGCAACGTCACGAACCTCAAGGTGCGCTGGCACATCGCGCTCGGCGCGGTGGCGGATTCGGCGCCGATCGTCGTCGGTAACCGGCTCTACGTCACCGACCGCAACGGCACGACGTACGGCATCGATGTCGTGAACGGTCACATCCTGTGGCGCTTCACCACGCAGGGCCCGAAAATAACGACTTCCGTGCCCGCGTATGACGAGGCGACGCACGCGCTCTATGTCGGCGGCGTCGACGGGGCGCTCCACAAACTCGATCCGGCAACCGGAAGCGAGCAGCGCGGCAACGGCTTCCCAGCGTCGATCACGCTCGCTCCGGAGACGGAAAAGGACGCATCGCCGCTCAATCTGGCCAACGGCTACCTCTACGCGCAAACGTCGGGCTACATCGGCGATGCCACGCCTTACGTCGGACACATCGTCGCCATCCGGCTGAGCGACGGCGATAAGCGCGTCTTCAACACGTTGTGCAGCGATAAGAAAGAACTGATCGAACCGCAGTCGTGCTCGGCGCAACGCTCGGGCATGTGGTCGCGCGCGGGCGTGGTCGTCGA
This sequence comes from Vulcanimicrobiota bacterium, assembly GCA_003136655.1. Lineage (GTDB taxonomy): Bacteria > Vulcanimicrobiota > Vulcanimicrobiia > Vulcanimicrobiales > Vulcanimicrobiaceae > Hesperobacter > Hesperobacter lustricola. The sequence continues at coordinate 31,252 of PLFC01000056.1, read as the reverse complement.
TCCCGACCCGTCGATGCACGGGCGCATCTACGGCGCTTCGGGCAATGCGCCGTTCGACGCCAAGGCGGGGAATTACGGCGACACGATCGTCTCGCTCAACGCGGACGCGACGAGATTGATCGGTTACGAAACGCCGGACAACTACGCCCAGCTCGACGCCGACGATGCCGACGTGGGCAGCAGTTCGCCCGCGCTCTTGCCNNTCCTGCGGCTCTTCGATCGCTCGCACCTTGCCGGGCTCGGCGCTCCGCTGCAGACGGTCAAGCTCAGCGCGGGTTTGTTCTCGGCACCCGCGGTGTGGGAAGACAACGGCACGCCCTACGTGTTTCTCGGCCTCGCCGACGGCGTGCGCGCCTTCCGCGTCGCGACGAAAGATCGTGAGACCCGCTTGGAGCCGGCGTGGCAGACGAGCCTCTCGCTCGGACGCGAGGGCAGTTCGCCGGTTGTTGCGGGCGGGGTGCTTTTCATCGCGACCAACGCCGGCCTCGTCGCGCTCAACGCCCAAACCGGGCAACAACTGTGGACGAGCGATGCGCTCGGCGCGATCCACTGGGAAAGCCCCGCCGTATCGAGCGGGGCCATCTATTGCTCCGACGAGAGCGGAGCGCTCACTGCCTTCGCTCTACCCCCGCGGGGACGTTAGCTCCACGGCTCGATGGTCCGGCAACGAAATCGGGTCGTCAGGGCGTCCACAGGAAGCTATGGTTTAGGCCTGTCGAGTCGACGTACGCGCCGTAAACTTCGTTCGATCTGTTGAGGCCGTACGGCAAGGTCTCGACGCCGTCCGCCGCGGTGAATTGCGCGATCTTGCCGTTTGCAGCCCGATAGAAGCCCGTGCCGCCGGCGGTATTGCCGGTCAGCGTGTCGTCGATGGTAAGGCCGAAGACGTCAGGGCCGCCGTCGGGTCCGGCGAACGTATCGAAGTGGCCGTCGGGGTAGCGCAGGTAGCCGCCGAGAGTTCCCGCTTTCGTGTAGTACGTTCCCGCGCTGACGCCTTCGAGGTTGAGACCGCCGACGTTGGTGCCGGCCCCGCTACCTTGTTGCGCGCCGGGCACGTTTATCTGGACGAGCTTTCCGCTAGGCTCGCGTACGTAGCCGTGGTTCATCCCGCTCGAGTCTTGGAACGTACCGGCAAGCGCACCGGCGCGGTTGAGGCACAGGTCGCACGGATAGCTGTTGGTCGCCCCGGGCGGATCGAACTCGACGAGCGTGCCGGCGGCGGACCGCTCGAAGCTGTGCGAAACGAAGTTCGCATCGAAGTAGAAGCCCGCGGTCGCGCCCGCGAGATTGACGTTCGTGACGTATGTGCCTTGACCGGGGCCCGTGCCTGCGCCCGGCGCGTCCACTTGCGTGAAGAAGCCCAGCGGACTGCGGATGAAGCCGTGAATCACGGAGTTTGCGTCGGCGAACTGACCGACGATCGTGCCGTTGTCGCTGATCGCGCATGCCGTGGTGCCCTGGTCGAGCCCCTGTCCGGATCCCGCGCCGGGTGCGTCGAAGCTGGTGAATAGGCCTTTCTGCTCGATGTACGCGTGCGACACGACGTTCTGGTCGACGAAGAAACCCACGATCAGGCCTGCATCGTTGATGCCGTAGGGTTCGCTGCCGCAGTATGGCGAGCATTGGCTAGAATTCTGTTGAATCGTGCCCGGCGGGTCGAACTCCACGAGGTGCCCTTGCGAGGCGACGCGCCGGTGCATCTGCTGGATCGGCGGTGCGAATTCGGGGACGAGGGCGGGGAGGCTCGGCGCCGCGCCGGCAGGCATGCCGCCGGAGAGGATAAGGGCGGCAACGGAACTGAGAACGAGGGGCGGAACCTTCATGGTGTTTCTCCTCAGTCGGTGAAGCGGTGAGAGCGCGCTACTGCACGCATGATGCCGCCTGACCGCCTCCCGGCTCAACGCACAAAACCAACAAAGTCGGCACACACTTGGCCTCCGGCCACGTGGGGCGCCCTCCGGCCCGGCTCGAAGAAGGGCGTGTGGAGCGAGGGCTGCGAACCGCCGGGACACCGACCTTCGGAGAGCTCCTGCGGCGTTACCGATTGGCGGCGGGACTCTCGCAAGAGTCGCTTGCCGAGCGCGCGCGGATCAGCAAGAACGGCCTCGGCGCGCTCGAGCGCGGCGAGCGGCGGACGCCGCAGCGCGAGACGCTGGCCCTGCTCGTCGAAGCGCTCGAACTCGGGCCGGAGGAACGCAGGGCCTTCGAGGCAGCCGCTCGGCCTCCGGCAGCGATGCGCCCGGGCGATCGCCGGGCTTCGGTCGCCTTCAGAGCGTGGCCCGAAGCGCCGGCCCCGTCAAACCTGCCGCACGCCCTCACGAGCTTCGTCGGCCGCGAACGGGAACTCGACGAGATCGTCGCTCTGATCAGCGATCATCGGTTGGTCACCATCACCGGCACGGGCGGCATAGGGAAGACTCGCACCGCGCTGCAAGCGGCTAGGTTCCTGAGCGGCGGCTCCGTCGAAGCCCGGCTGGTGGAACTCGCGCCGATCCGCGACCCCGCGCTGGTCGCCGCCGCAATCGCAGCGGCATCAGGCCTGCAAGAGGTTCCGGATCGACCGTTGCTCGAGGCGCTCATCGCCCTTCTCAAGAGCCGGCACTTGTTGCTGGTACTCGATAACTGCGAGCATCTGGTCGCCGAAGCGGCGCGGCTCGCCGTCGCCCTGTTGGAGGGGGCTCCGCGGTTGCGCATCCTCGCAACGAGCCGCGAACCGCTGCGCGTCGGCGGCGAACACACCTATCGTTTGCCTTCGCTTGCCGTGCCTTCGGCCGACGAGGCTCGGGCTCTGCATCCCGCCGAGGCGCCTCACTATGCGGCGATCGCGCTCTTTGCCGAGCGCGCACGCGCCGTGGATCGGCAATTCAAACTCGTCGAAGAGAACGTGCCGATCGTTGCCGAGATTTGCCGACGCCTCGACAGCATTCCCCTGGCGATCGAACTCGCTGCTGCGCGGATGAACGCACTCACGGTCGCTGCGCTCGCCGCGAGGCTCGACCAGCGTTTTGCGATGCTCGCGGCCGGCGGCCGGGCGGCGCTGCCCCGGCAGCAGACGCTCCGCGCCACGATCGACTGGAGCTACGAGCTGCTGACGCCCGGCGAACAGCGATTGTTCGATCGCCTTTCGGTATTCGCCGGCAGCTTCACGCTCGTGGCCGCGACGGCAGTCTGCGTTGACGAAGGAACGGGCGAGCTCGAGGTGCTCGAGATGCTCTCATCGCTCGTGGACAAATCCCTCGTGATCGCGGGTAACGATCGCTTTCGCCTGCTGGAGTCGACGCGCGCGTACGCACTCGATAAGTTGACGGCTGGAGACGAGCGCGAGGTTTATGCGTGCCGACACGCCGAGTATTTCCGCGACCGGGCCACGGCCGGCAACGAATGCTTCGGCACGGGCTCGACCTTTGCGTGGATGGCCGATGCTGAGCTCGAACTCGGCAATTACCGGGCCGCACTCGAGTGGGCCCTGATGCAGGCTAACGATCCTGCGGCCGGCGGAGCGCTTGCGGGCGCGCTCGGAATGTTTTGGCACAGGAGCAGCCTGCGGACGGAGGGCCGCTACTGGTGCGAGCTGGCCTTGACGTTGGTGGACGAAGCGGAGCAGCCGCGCATCGCCGCCCATCTCTGGCTGACCCTCGTTCGCCTTTCGATCGGCGGGACGTACGTCGCCGCAGCCGACCGGGCAGTGCGTCTATTCGAGTCGGCCTCCGACACCCGCTGGGCGGCCCATGCACGCAGGCAACTGGCTTGGGCGCTGCTCAATACCGGTCGGCCGGTAGAAGCAGATGAAGCAATTTCGCGCGCACTGGCCGCAGCACGTTCGTGCGCAGACGACTCGAATGTGGCCTACTGCCTGTACGCACAGGCATGGGTTAAGCAGGCCCTGAGCGAGGCCGGCGAAGCTCGAAAGCTTTGCGCGCAGGCCGTTGCCGCTCTGCGTGCCAGTGGTGACGAGATCGGGCATGCCATAGCGCTCAGCGTTCTGGCGGAAATCGAATTTGCGGACGGTCGCCCCGAGGCAGCGCTGCGCGTGGCGCACGAGGCGCTAGGCATCCTGCTACGCGGCAAAGACGCAAAGAATATAACCGGAGTATACGCGAACATCGCGGCCTATTCGATTGCGCTGGGCGATCGTCGCGGAGCGCGAGGTTCGGCGGAGGATGCGTTGCGCTGGGCGGAACGCGGCGGTCTCGATAGCGAGATCGGCACTGCGCTCCAGCACCTCGCCCTCCTGTCGTCCCTCGATGACGACGACCACCGCGCCGCCAAATTGTTAGGGTACGTGGATGCGCAATTCAATGCACAAGGGTACAGTCGCGAGCCGACCGAGCGCTGGGGGTACGAAAAACTGGTGCCGATGCTCCGCGCGAAGCTGAGCGCCGACGAGATAGCGGAGCTTTCCGCCGTGGGTTCGGCGTGGTCGCAAGAAGAGGCGATGCGCGAAGCGCTTTGGACGGCGCAAGGATGAGACGAGGCTCGAGGAGGCGCGAGGTATCTGATCTACACTTCGTACGCGAGCCAAGAGAAAGAGGCTTGCTCGAATCCGCGTGGTAGTTCGATTCGTCCATCGTGGAGAGATGGCAGAGTGGTTGAATGCGGCGGTCTTGAAAACCGCTGACGGTGCTGAGCCGTTCGTGGGTTCGAATCCCACTCTCTCCTCACTCTGGTAGCGAGCCGGACGCGAGCGACGCCGCCCGGGGATCCGTCGGGCTATCCGCGGGGCGCTGCAGTGCGANNCGTGCGTCGCAGCTCGGGGCGATAATTTTAGCGAAGGCTGCTCGCTGAAGCCCGACTCGCCGTCGCCCGGCGTATCGTAGGGATTCCCCCCATACTCGTGAGGGCCGCTGGGCGGTAAGGTCGAGTCGACCCCTTCCGATACGGGACGCGCTCGCTGCTGTCGAGAGCATCGGCCATGGCGCAGTTTCCGATAGGCCGGCTGGTTCACCACTGCTTTCAACAGTTCGGAAAGGACCCGACATGGGACGTTCCAAGAAGATTTTGCGCGTATTCTTGCCCGGCGTCGCACTGCTCAGTTTTGCCGCTTGTTCGGGCAACCCGGGCCAAAGCGCTTCGTCAAACGCCGGAGCGGCCGCTCCCGGGCTCGTTCCCGCGGCCAACTTTCTCGACGGCGTTTCTCACGCAAAGAAGAAGACGCTCAAGGGACTCTACGTTGCGTCGAACGCCGGCAACGACGTCGATATCTACTCTGAGGCGAAAGCCGGAGGCCTCATCGGCTCGCTCAGCGGTCCGTTTAGCGCTCCGCAGGGCATCTACATCAATCCCAGCGGGACGGTGTACATCGGCGACACCAATAACGATCGGATCCTGGTCTACGCGAACGGCTCGACGACCCCGACCCAAACCTTGAGCGACGAGGGCCTTCCGCGGGAGATCACGGGCGATAGCAACGGCACCATCTATGCGGGCAACGTGACCCAAGGTAACGTCGCCGTCTACACGGCCGGGGCTACCTCGCCGACGTCGTATCTGACGGTGCCGAACGCCGTGACCGTTCTGGGCGTCGCCGTCGATGCGAGCAACGACCTTTTCGTATCGTTCGACACCGAGGCCGGCGGGAACGGAAGCGGTCAGGTCGTGGAGTTTCCGGCCGGATCGTCGACGCCGACCAACCTCGGCATTACCCTGGTGTCGGCGTCGGGTCTCGCAGTGGATAAGAAGCAGAATCTCATCGTTGCCGACAGCGCCGACAGCGATCCGAGTCAGGCCGCCGTCTACGTCTTCCCGCCGGGAAGCAACAAGCCGTCGCAGACGCTGAGTTTGCCCAACACCTACCCGATCGGGGTCGCGCTGAGTCCGAACGATAAAACGTTGTTCGTCGGTGACGCCGACACCGACCGAGTCCTGGACTTCACCTATCCCAAACTAAAACTGCACGAGACGATCGCAACGAGCGGCGGGTCTCCCAACAGCATCGCCGTCTACCCCGCCGCCGTTCCGTAGCCGGCACTAGAAGTTCCCGCAGGGCGTGCGGTCTGCGGGCCATCCCGAGCACAGCTTCTTTGCGGTCGCCGCAGGGATGCCGTGTTGCACGAGAATGCTCACCCCGGTCACGCCGCCGTCGGCGTACACGTTGGTCCATTTCCCGCCCGAGGCGCGCTTGAACGCGCGCGGCCCGGAGCCTTCCGGATTGCCGTACCACTGCAGCAGTGCGTAATCGCCGACGACGTGCACGTCGCCGATGCTATCCTTGGTAAACTTCTGGTGCTCCGCCGCCTTGACCGCAGCGACGTCGGCCTTCGGGCCGACGTCGGCGGCGGAAGCCGCGAGCAGCGAACACACCATCGCCACGCCGGCCGCGAGCGAACCTGCGAGAACATTGCGCATGGGACGACCTCCTGAGTTTGGCGTGGAGCGGTGCCGGTTGGTTCGGCTACACGATGCGCGAACCCCGGTTGAAGAAGACGTACCAGAGCACGACGATCGCCAGCAGCGTGCCGACGCCGTAGCCGAAGATGTTTTGCATCGCCGGCACGAACAGCGCGAACGCGATGTAGAGGACGATCAACAGGAGGAGCAGGTAGCGTGCGTTCATGCTTCCCCTCTTCCCGTTTCGAGCGAGACCTAACGCGGATGATACGCCGCTGTTCAAGCCCATGGTCGTTCTGAGCCAACCGCCTAGTGCAGCGCGATGCCCGTTGGCCCGTCGACGACCTTCGCGAGCGTCGGCTTAACGGCTTTGCCTTTGTTGGAGTAGCTCGTCACGTTCCGCGCGAGTGTACCCGCTTGCGCGCCGCCATGGCGGGAACCCTACGGCTCGCGCATCGCGGAAGGCGTGACCAGGTACTTCTCGCCCGTCGCCCGTTTGGCGTACGCTCGGACGACGTCGGGCGACAGCATCTCGACGAGCGAGATCTCCGCCGTATAGGTGCTGGCGAAAGTCGTGGTCAGTTCGGCTGCAACGCGATCGCGCAGGCGCGCGGCGTCTTGCGGCCCGATCTTGGCCAGGAACCACGTGACCAGCCAACCGCCGATGCCCCAGGCCATGCCGAAGCTGCGGTCGAGCACGGTCGGCGACGGGTCGAGGCCGCCATAGATGTAGACCTGCTTATTGACGGCCGACCCGTAGCGGTCGAATGCTGCGCCTCGGCTCAACACCGTCTCGATGCTCTTGAGTATCGTTGCGGCAAGCGTGCCGCCGCCGATCGCATCGAAGGCCAGGGTCGCGCCCGTCGCGCTTATCGCCTCCACGAGGTCGTCGACGAAGCGCGGTTGCGAGCTGTCGACGACGTGCGCGGCTCCAGCCTGGCGCAGCAGCTCGGCCTGCGATTCGTTGCGCACGACGTTTACGAGCGCAATGCCGTCCGCCAAACACAGCCGGTTGAGCATCTGGCCGAGATTCGATGCCGCGGCCGTGTGGATGAGCGCCGAGTGTCCCTCGCGCCGCATGGTCTCGACCATGCCGAGCGCCGTCAGCGGGTTGATGAACGCGGATGCGCCGTCTTTCGCCGTCACGCCGTCGGGCAACGCCAGACACTCCGCCGCCTTGGCGACGCGATAGTGCGCGTACATCCCGCCGGCGCGCGTCGCGACGATTCGCCCGAGCAGCGCCGTCGCTTCCGCGCCCGCCGCGACCACGTGCCCCGCCCCTTCGTTTCCGACGGGCAGCGGCGTGTCGATTCGCCCCGCGACCGACGCCAGGCGTGCCTCGGGAATCGTCGCGGTCAACGTTGGGCGTTCGGGCGTGCCGCCCGCACGCAAGGTGGACAGATCCGCGGGCCCGAGGAGCAGTCCCTGATCCGATGGGTTGATCGGCGTTGCCTCGACGCGCACGAGCACTTCGTCGGCAGCGAGTTCGCGTGCCGGCGCCTCCTCGAGCCACAGGCGCAGTTCGCCTTCGGGCGTGATCAGCGAGCGCAACTCGAGTCCCGAAAATTCCGTGCGGTCGTTCATGCAGGCCACCACGCGCGGAGCGCCGCCGCGANNTCGCCCCACACGATGAGCGCAGGTTTTTCGCGCAGCGCCTCGAGCGCCGTCGCGCACGTTGCCAAGAACGCGCGCGAGTGCAAGATGCTACGCGGAAAGATGTAGGTCGGCATGCGTCGCTCGGGTGTCGGCAGCGGACGCCGATAAGCTTCCATGATCGCGGGCGTCACCCGCTCGCGCTTGATGCCCGCCGGGATCAGAAGATTGACGAACGCGTTCCAGCGCCTGATCGCGATCTTGCCCACCGGGCCTCCCATCGTTCGCGAGAACATCTCAAAGTGAAAGTCACCGTTCACCGGCCAGCAGAAGGTGTTGCCCACCACGAGCCGCTCGACACGCGCCGGGTCGAGCCCCGCCACGTACAAACCGATCGGGCCGCCCCAATCTTGCACGACCGGCGTGAACGACGCCAAGCCCAGCGCTTCGACGAATGCGGACAGCACCCGTGCGTGTTCCTCGGGCAGAAAGCCGTAGCCCGGCGGCGCGGTGGAGAGCCCGAATCCCGGCAGGTCGGGTGCGATGCAGCGGAAGCTATCGCGCAGCTGCGGGACGAGCCGGCGAAAGAGATAGCTCCACGTCGGATTGCCGTGGATCATCAAGAGAACGGGCCCCGTCCCCTCATCGAGGTAGTGCACGCGCGCCCCGGCGACGTCGGCGAAGCGGCTGGCGAACGGGAAACTGCCCGGAGCGAGACCCAGTGCGGTCTCCGCGTGGGACGACTCTGCGCTGACGTGCATCGAGCGGCGGTACTCCCTACGACCTTGGCAACCCCTCCGGCGCACGATGGGGACTTCGCTCGCTTTGTCAGCACGCCGGCGAGGTCCGTCAGCGCCATGTCAGTGCGCGGTGATTTGATAGGGCCGAAGCACGGAGCACCTCCGTGCAGAGCCTACCACCACCACTCACTCACACTGCTAGGAGATCCCCCAATGCGTCACATCCAGCGCGCCCTCGCGCCCCTTTCCGCTCTCGCCCTGCTCCCGCTGCTCGCGGCCTGCAGCGGCGCCGGTTCCTCGGCCCTCTCGCCCGCCGCCCTGCCCGCACAGTCGTCGTCCAAGCTCGCGTCCAAGTCGGTCGACGCGCTGGTCCCGGCCGCCGGCAGCTACACCTTCACGACCCTGACCAATAGCGGCGACCCGACCTTCAACCAGTTGCTCGGCATCAACGACAGCGGCCTCATCGCCGGGTACTTCGGCGTCGGCTCGAAGCAAAGCCCCAACAAGGGCTACACCTTGGCCTCGCCCTACGGTCCGAGCGATTACACGAACGAGAACTTCCCCGGCTCGGTGATGACGCAGGTCACCGGCATCAACAACGCCGGCTCGACCTCCGGCTTCTGGGTCGACAAGCACGGCAACAACTACGGCTTCACGTACGTCAACGGCGCCTTCACGAGCTATTCGGATCAAGCCAACGGCGGCGGCAACTTCAACCAACTGCTCGGCATCAACGACCACGGGTACGCAGTCGGCTTTTACACCGATAGCAACGGCATGAACCACGGCTACCGGCTCACGCTCGCCGGACAAGTCTTCACCGAGATCGTTCCGCCCAGCGGCGGCTCGAACCTCAGCGCCACCGGCATCGACGACCAAGACGACGTCACCGGATTCTACACGAACTCCTCGGGCACGGTTGTCGGATTCATCCTCAAGATGAAGACCTTCACGACCCTCTCGTATCCCGGTTCGATGTCGACCACGCCGTTCGGCATCAACGAGAAGGACGAGATCGTCGGCTCGTACGTCGACGGCTCGGGCACGCAACACGGTTTCACCCTGACCAACGCGCTCAAGAAGCCGGTCTGGACCACCGTCGACAACCCGAACGGTGTCGGCAGCACCACGATCAACGGCGTGAACACGAAGGGCGAACTGGTCGGCTTCTATCAGCCCACCCCGACGACGTCCTACGCCTTCATCGCGACCAAGTAACGCGCAGCAGGTTAACGTCCCCAAAACGGCCCGGGTGCGAGCGCTTCGCCCCCGGGCCCTTTCCTTTGCCGGACGCTCGAGCGCGGAGAAATGAGAATTCGGAGAGAACGAACTAGTAACGGACGCAAGACGTTTCCCCCGCAGATGATCTTGCAATCCTCCATCCTTTCCGAACCAGGAGCATGCTAATGCGCCTTCTCAGCGTCTTGCCGCGCATCGGGATCCTCGCGATCCTGTTCGCGGTCGCGGTTCCGCCTGCACCGGCGCCCGCACAAGTTTCGATCGGCGTCGGCGTCGCGATCAACATCGGGCCGCCGCCGATTCCCGTCTACGTTCCGCCCCCGGTTCCGCAGCCGAATCTGATCTGGACTCCGGGCTATTGGCAGTACGGCCCCTACGGTTACTTCTGGGTTCCCGGCGCATGGGTGCCGGCGCCCTATCCCGGTTACCTCTGGACCCCCGGTTATTGGGGTTACGGGGGCGGCCGCTACGCCTGGCACGCCGGCTATTGGGGCCCGCACGTGGGCTTCTACGGCGGCGTGAATTACGGCGCCGGCTACTTCGGCGTCGGCTTCGTGGGCGGCCAGTGGGCCGGCGGCGCGTTCCGCTACAACACCGCCGTGTACAACAACATCAACACGACGATCATTCACAACACGTACATCAACAAGACCGTCATCAACAACAACTACTACACCAGATCGCGTACCAGCTACTACGGCGGCCCGGGCGGCTTGACTCGTCCGCCGTTGCCCAACGAGACGGCGTACTCGCACGAGACGCACGTCCCGGCGACGCCCATCCAGCGTCAGCACGTGCAAAACGCCCGCCTCGATCGCAACAACCTGGCCAGCGTCAACAAAGGTAGCCCGCTGACGCCCGCCGTTGCGCGCCCGTTGACGAAGGAAAACCGGCCGACGACGTTTGCGCCGGTCAAGGAATCCGACAAGATGGGAGGCGCAAACGGAGACTATCGCGCCAACCATCCGCAGTACGACGAGAACCATCCCGTGAAGCCGGCGGGTCAGAATCCGCCGCACCACAACAGCATGCAGGGCGAACAGAATCAAACGCATCATGCGCAGGGCAACGGTGGCGGACACAAGGTCCAGAACCCGCCGTCGGAAGCCAAGCAACACCCGCAGAACGAAGAGCACCCGAAGGAAGAGCACAAGCCGCCGCGTTAGGCTCGACGTTCACCCGCACGAGAAGGCGTACCGCAAAACGGTGCGCCTTCTTTCTTTATTTCAGGAGAGCGTCGGAGGCACACGAGGCGCGGCGCATCGCGGGCCGAATCTGCGCCCGATGCGAGAGAAGCTCCTGGCCGAGTTGGCGCTCTACGAACCCGCCGGCACGCGCGAACGGGAGATGCTCGAGCGACTGCGCGCATTCGTTGCGGCGAATCCGGACTGTTTCGAGCGGACGTTGGCGATCGGTCACGTGACCGGCTCGGCCTGGGTCGTCGACCGCGACCGTGAAGCGGTCCTACTGACGCACCACCGGAAGCTCGACCGCTGGCTTCAACTCGGCGGCCACGCCGACGGTGATGGCGACATCCGGCGCGTGGCGCTCCGCGAAGCCGTCGAGGAGTCGGGGCTGGAGGATATCGTCCTCGCGCAGGACGGCATCTACGACATCGACGTGCACGAGATCCCCGCGCGCGGCAGCGAACCCGCGCACCTCCATTATGACGTGCGCTTTGCATTCTACGCCGACCGCGGGACCGCGCCCGTTGTCTCCGGAGAATCGCACGAAGTCGCATGGGTGCCGCTCGCCGACCTGCCCGCATTTGGGGTAGACGAGTCGGTCCTCCGTTTGGCGAAAAAGACGACGGCTCTTCCGGCCATTTGTCGGCCGTAATGTAAAGAAATGCCCGCTGAACCGGATATCACCGAATAGGTCGGCCTCGCAGGCGGCTATCGAGTGCCGTGGAGCGGAGATTATCCGGAAAAACTTTTCGCCCGGCTCGTTCGATATGCAGGGACACCGTTACCGGTTAATCAAGTTTAGCATCTAGCGCTCCAGTGCCCAGGCACGGAGGGTACACCATTGTTGGAGGCTTTGCGCATGCACCGCTCCTTGTTTTCCCGTGTTGCGGCACTCGGGTTTGCTGCCGCGGGGTTCGCCATAGCCGCGTCGCCGGCGCTGGCCGACGATTTCCTACAGCGAATCACGCTCGATATCGCGCCGAACTACCAGGCTGCCGTCACCGGCGACGCCGCAGCTGCGAATCCCAAGGGATTCACGAATCTCGGCTATACGAACGACCATCAGGTCCCGGCGACGACTCAGCTCGACTACGGCTTGAATTTCCGCATCGACCGCCGCACGAATCTGTACTATTCGCACTCGAACCTCGACTTCGCCATCGGCCGCGTCCTGACGCTAGGCCCGAATACGGCGCTCGTCTCGGGCTTGATCGCGGACCGTACCGATACGGTCGGTTTCAGCCACGATTTCGCCGGCGGCCTCATCGGCCGCGCCTACTACTACAATCACGCCCGTATGGACGTCAGCGGTCTGTGCCTCAATCAGCAGGACTGCCCCAACCCGACGACCGGGCAGCAGACCGGTAACCCGTCATCGATCGCCGAGCACGGCTACGGCGTCGGCGCGACCTACAACTTCGGTCCGAAGACGCGCATCGGTCAGTTGCTCAGCGTGGGCCTCGATGCGAAGTACGTCCCGCGCTCGAGCACGCCCCCGACGACCGCTCCGAATCTGGGCGGTCTCGGCAAATACGTCGGCAGCCAGTGGCTCGTGCCGTACTCGATCACCGCGAAGATCCCGGTTCTGCCCGTCAGCACGACGATTCCCTACATCGGATACGAGCGCGCCTCGGTGCTCTTCCGCGATGAGGCGACGCCGGAAGTCTACAACGTGTCCGTTCTGGGCATCACCCAGGTCATCACCAAGCAGGTCTCGATCGGCATCCAGAGCCTGAACTTCTCGGGTTGCCGCTGCTCGGACACCGTTCCGCCTCCGGACAACATCCGATTCGCCCAGGTGCTGCTGCGTCTGGACTACAGGATCACGCCGTAACCCTCGACCAACGAACACCCACCGCATAACCGAATAGAAGAAGGACAGCATGCGAAAGCGTTCAGTGTCCGCGCGAGTTCTCGCGGCACCGCTTGCGGTCGCGCTCGCCACGGCCGGAGGCATCGTGCCTCCGGCCGTCGGCGCTGCCGACGCCAAAGCCCCGGTCAACGTCGGGCTGATCTACTCGAAGACCGGGCTGCTCGGCGGCTACGGCGCCGAATACGCCGACGGTTTTGCAGCGGGGCTCGACTACGCCACCCACGGCACGGGCATGGCCGGCGGCCACAAGATCGTCGTGACCGAACGCGACGACGCGGGCGACCCCACCAAAGCCGTCGCCGCCGCCAAAGACTTGATCGGCCAGGGCTACAAGATTCTGGCGGGCTCCACGTCGTCGGGCGTCGCCTTGCAGATGGGCCCGCTCGCCGCCGACAACCAGGTGCTGTTCATCTCCGGTCCGGCCGCGGTCGACGCGATCACCGGCCTCAACAAGTACACCTTCCGTTCGGGACGTCAGACCTATCAGGACGTCGCGACCTCGGAGGCCGTNNCAAGCCAACTTCAAGACGGTCGAAGCGATTCTCGGCGCGGAGCGCGGCGCGGAGGTTTCGAACCTCTACGTGCCTCTGTCGGCCAACGACTTCGCGCCGTTCGCGCAGAAGATCAAAGACGCGAAGCCCGATCTGCTATACGTCGCCTGGGCCGGCGCCACGGGCGCCGCGCTCTTCAAAACGCTCGACGATCAAGGCGTCTTCAACGTGACCAAGGTCGTCACGGGACTCGCCGATCGCGCCTCGTATCCGGCCTTCCAGCCGGTCGAGTCGAAGCTGACGTTCATCTCGTATTACTTCTATCAGGCGCCCAAGACCAAGGCCAATCAGTTCTTGATCGACGCGCTGAAGAAGCAGGGCAAAGTGCCCGACCTGTTCGATCCCGACGGCTTCGTAGCCGCCCAGATGATCGTTCGCGCGATCGAGAAATCCGACGGCACCGACGTAAACAAGATGATCGAGAGCCTCGACGGCTGGAGCTTCGATGCGCCCAAGGGCCGCGAGACGATTCGCGCCGCCGATCACGCCGTGCTCCAACCCATGTACGTCGCGAAACTCAGCGGCGCCGAGCCGCAGTTGATCCGTCAACTCGACGAAGCGGCGGTCGCGCCGCCGGTTCGACCTTTCAAATAACCGGCTAAATGGAGTCCGGGCGCCCGCCGGCGCTTGAGGTCGAAGGCTTAGGCTTACGCATCGGCGGCGTCACGATCGTCGAAGACGTCTCGCTGCAGGTTCGCCGGGGCGAGTTCCTCGTGATCATCGGGCCCAACGGCGCCGGCAAGACGACGCTCTTCAACCTGATCTCGGGCTTTACGCGGCCCACCGCGGGGCGCATCACCTTCGGCGCGCACGATGTGACGCACGCTGCGCCGTACGAACGCGCGCGCTTGGGCTTGGGCCGTACGTTTCAAACCTCCACCGTGTTCGCCGGGCTTTCGACGTTCGAAAACGTGCGCTTAGCCGCGAGCGCGGCGTTGGGCACGAGCACCCGCATGTGGGATCGTGCCGACGGCGAGGCCGCTCCGCTCGCTCGCGCGCGCGCGGCGCTCGAGGAGGTCGGCCTCGGCGCGCGCGCCCAAACCATCGCCGCCCAACTCTCGCACGGTGAAAAGCGTAAGCTGGATCTGGCGATCCTGCTTTGCTCGGAGCCGTCGGTCGTGCTCTTGGACGAGCCGACGGCCGGCATGGCCGTTGAAGAGGTCGGCGATATGGTCGACCTAATCCGGCGCATCCATCGCGAACAGGCCAAGACCGTCATGATGGTCGAGCATCGCATGGATCTGGTGCTCAGCCTGGCCGATCGCATGGCCGTCATGCATCACGGCCGGCTGCTCGCGCTCGATACGCCCGAGCGCATCATCGCCAACGAAACCGTGCAGTCCGCGTATCTCGGCGATCCGCTATGAACGCAGGCGCCGAGGTCTTGCTTCGCGTCGAGAATCTGCGCGTCTCGATCGGCGAGTCGCAGATACTCGGCGGCGTGTCGTTCGGCGTGCGGCAGGGCGGCATCACGGGTTTGCTCGGCCGCAACGGCGTGGGCAAGACCACGACCCTGCGCGGCATTTTGGGGCTCTTGCCCCGCACCGGAACGGTCACGCTCGCGGGCGAATCGCTCACCGCGTTGCCGGTGCACGAGATCGTGCGGCGCGGCGTGGGTTACGTGCCCGAGGATCGCGACGTATTCGCGGGGTTGACGATCGAGGAAAACTTGCGCCTGACCGAACGCGCGGGCTCCGAGCATCGCTATCCGCTCGTCTACGAACTCTTCCCCGAGCTGCGCGATCGCGCCGCGCAACTCGCGGGCACGCTCTCCGGCGGACAACAGCAGATGCTCTCGCTCGCGCGCGCGCTGCTCAACGCATCGAACCGCATTTTGCTGATCGACGAACCGACCAAGGGACTCTCGCCCGTCGTCGTCAAGCGCGTCGCCGAGGCCTTGCAACGCGCCGCGGAGGTCACCACGATCCTTTTGGTCGAGCAGAACCTGGCCGTGGCGCGCCATCTCGTACGCGACGTCGTCGTGCTCGATCAGGGCCTGGTCACCTTTGCCGGAGACATCGCCGAACTCATCGACGATCCCGCGCTCGCGCGACGCCATCTCGGCCTGAGCGCGGCGGGGCACTGAGACCATGAGCACGATCGTTCTCTTGATCGTCACCGGGCTCGGCTTGGGCGCGCTCTATTTCCTCGTCGCGGCGGGCTTGTCGCTCATTTGGGGTTTGATGCGCGTGCTGAATTTTGCGCACGGCGCGTTTTTCACGGTTGCCGCCTACACGGGATTCTTCGCCGCCGCAGCGCTGGCCGGGACGTCGCCTTGGGTCGGCTGGTTTGCGAGCCTGGTCGCGGGCACGTTCGTCGGCGCCGTCTTCGCCACGTTGACGGAGATCGCGTTGATCCGGCCACTGTACCGCAGACCGGTGGGGCAAGTGCTCGTGACCGTCGGGCTTGCGCTCGCGACGCTCGCGCTCGTCGAGGGCGCTTTCGGCGCCGACCCGCGTCAGGTCACCGTGCCGCCCTGGATGGCCGCGACTACGTCGATGCTCGGCGCGGCGATTCCCAATACGCGTTTCGTGGTCATCGTGCTCGCGGCGCTCGTGCTCTTCGGTTTGCTCTTTTTCTTACGTCGAACGCGCTACGGCTTGATCGTGCGTGCCGGCGTAGAGAATCGCGACATGGTTTCGGCGCTCGGCATCGACGTCCAGCGTGCGTTCACGCTGGTCTTCGCGATCGGCGGAGCCGCTGCGGGTCTCGCCGGCGTGTTGGCCGCGACCTACTACGGCACGATCGATCCGGGTCGGGGAACGGCGATGCTGATCTCCGCCTTCATCGTGGTGGTGATCGGCGGACTGGGCTCCATCGCGGGGTCCGCGCTGGCCGCGGTGCTGGTCGGGCTGCTGCAGCAATTCTTGAACTTCTACGCGGCCGCAGGCGTGGGCGACTTCGCGGTCGTGCTCTTGCTCGCGGTCGTGCTCTTGGTGCGGCCCGGCGGGTTGCTCGGCGGCAAGAGCGCGTGAGCAGAAACGTGCGCTTCGCGCTGCTCGCGGCATTAGCGTTGCTCGTGCTGCTTTTCCCCTTCATCCACGTGACGGTGCCGGGACTTTTCGAGGGGCCGCTCGACAGCGCCGGAACGCTCAATCTGCTCGGCCTCTGCTTCGTCTTCGGCGCGCTCGCGCTGACCTACGATATCGTTTTCGGCTACACGGGATTGCTCTCGTTCGGGCACGCGCTCTACTTTGCCGTGGGCGTGTACGTGACCGCGATCGCGCTCGCGCGCTGGCATTGGTCGCTGCCCGCCGCACTGGTCTTGACGGCGGTCGTCGCCGTGCTGTTGCCGCTCGCGCTCGGCGCGATCTGTTTGCGCGTGCGCGACATTCCATTCGCCATGGTGACGCTCGCGTTTGCCGAAGCCGGCTCGATTCTGGTGTTGCAGAATCCGTTCGGCTTGACCGGCGGCGAAGAGGGCTTGGCGCTGGGCGGGGGCGTGTTGCCCGCGGCGCTGGTGGGTGTGTCTAATACCGCGCACCTCTATTGGATCGCGGCCGGATTGCTTGCGGCCACATCGCTGATCGGCTGGTGGGCCGTGGGCTCGCCGCTGGGCCGCGTGTGGCAGGCGATCCGCGAAAACGAGCGGCGCGTGACCGCACTCGGGCTCAATCCCTATCTTTACAAGCTGGCGTCGTTCGTGCTCTCCGGCTTTCTGGCCGCGTGCGCGGGCGTGGCCTATCTGCTCTTGCAAGGCGGCGCGAATCCACAGGTGACGACCTCGAGCTTTACGTTGGTGCTGCTGGTGATGGTCGTCCTCGGCGGGGTCGGGACGCTGTGGGGCGCGGTGCTCGGCGGGATCGTCTACGAGTATCTCGATTTTCGGCTCGTCGAATTCTCCAACGTTCCCGCGCTGCAGGCCCTGCCGGGAGTGCTTCGCGTGCCGCTGTCGGAACCGCTGTTCATACTTGGTGTGCTCTTTATCGTGCTCGTCCTGTTTCTGCCTCAAGGGCTCGGCGGGCTCGTGCGCAGCGCCGGCGCGCGCTCGGAGCGGTAGCCCGACGAGCGTCCGGCCTCGCGCGTCGCGCGATATGCTACTTTCGTATACTTGGGCATGCTCGGGCCCGAACGTACGATAGGTAGTGACGCAGACTGGGCGCATTGCCCGCAGCGTTTCGCTCCCTGAGAAAGACGAGGATTTATGACCACAGCCGTGCTCGATACCCAGACGCTGTACGACCTGTCGAGTTTGGGGATCGAAAACCCGTACAAACGCCGCTACGATAATTTCATCGGCGGAAAGTTCGTACCACCCGCCAACGGCGAGTACTTCCTGAACATCTCGCCGGTCGTCGGCGAGCCCTTCACGGAAATCGCCCGTTCGACCAGCGAAGACGTCGAGCGCGCCCTCGATGCGGCGCATGCCGCCAAGGACGCCTGGGGCCGCACCTCGGTCGCCGAGCGTTCGGCCATCCTCAACAAGATCGCCGATCGCATGGAAGCCAATCTGCCGCGCCTGGCGCTGGCCGAGACGCTCGACAACGGCAAACCGATCCGCGAAACGACGTTGGCCGACATCCCGCTCGCGATCGATCACTTCCGCTATTTCGCCGGAGCGATCCGCGCGCAGGAAGGCGGCATCAGCCAGATCGACAACGAGACGGTCGCCTATCACTTCCACGAGCCGCTCGGCGTCGTCGGCCAGATCATTCCGTGGAATTTCCCGATCCTGATGGCCGTGTGGAAGCTCGCGCCGGCGCTCGCCGCGGGAAATTGCGTCGTGCTCAAACCGGCCGAACAGACGCCGGCCTCGATCATGATCTTGATCGAACTGATCGCGGATCTCTTGCCGCCGGGCGTGCTCAACGTCGTCGAAGGCTTCGGCCTGGAAGCCGGCAAGCCGCTCGCCTCGAGCAACCGCATCGCGAAGATCGCCTTCACCGGCGAGACNNGAAGGCTTCACGATGTTCGCGCTCAACCAGGGCGAAGTGTGCACCTGTCCGTCGCGCGCGCTCATCCAGGAGTCGATCTACGACAAGTTCATGGAGCGCGCGCTCAAGCGCGTCGAAGCGGTCGTGCAGGGCAACCCGCTCGATCCGGCCACGATGATCGGCGCGCAAGCCTCGAGCGAGCAGTTGGAGAAGATTCTCTCCTACCTCGACATCGGCCGTAAGGAGGGTGCGAAAGTGCTCATCGGCGGCGAGCGCAACGTGCTCGACGGCGCCTTCAAAGACGGCTATTACGTGAAGCCGACCGTGTTCGAAGGCCGCAACTCGATGCGCATCTTCCAGGAAGAGATCTTCGGACCCGTCGTTTCGGTGACCACCTTCAAGACCGAAGCCGAAGCGCTCGAAATCGCCAACGACACGCTGTACGGCCTCGGCGCCGGCGTGTGGTCGCGCGACATCAACACGGCCTACCGCATGGGCCGCGGCATCCAGGCCGGACGCGTCTGGACCAACTCGTACCACCTCTATCCGGCGCACGCCGCATTCGGTGGCTACAAGCAGTCCGGCGTCGGCCGCGAGAACCATCTCGCGATGCTCGACCACTATCAGCAGACCAAGAACGTCTTGGTCAGCTACAGCCCCAACAAGCTCGGGTTCTTCTAAGCAGGGTAGGGGCCTGAGCGCCACCAGAGTCGATGCGACGCCCGAAGCCGTTCTTCTGATCGAACGGCTTCGGGCGCAGCACGGCCCCGTCATCTTCCACCAATCCGGCGGCTGCTGCGACGGCAGCAGTCCGATGTGCTATCCCGAAGGCGAACTGTTTTTGGGCAGCGCCGACGTGAAGCTCGGCGAGATCGCCGGCGCGCCCTTTTACATGAGCGCGTCGCAATTCGATTATTGGAAGCACACCAAGCTCATCATCGACGTCGTGCCCGGGCGCGGCGGGATGTTTTCGCTCGAGAACGGCCACGGCGTGCGCTTCTTGACGCGCTCCGAAATGTTTACCGAAGAAGAACTAGAGAATCTCGCCCCGGTCGATACGTTCGCTTGATCAGCGGTTGGTGACGAGGTGCGACAAGAGCGAGCGAAGCCGTTCGGGCCTAATCGGTTTGCTCAGATACCAGTAGCCCGCATCGCTCGCACCGCGGTGCTCCGCACCGTGCTGCGCGAAGAGCACTGCGGGTAAGGCTTCGCCCAGTTCGGCGCGGATGCGTTCGATCGCGGTGCGGCAACTCTGACCATCCGCATCGAGATCGTCGGCGAGCAAGGCGCTCGGCCGTCGCGAAGCGTGCGCGGCGAGCGTGACGGCATCGCGTGCGGAACCGGCCTCGAGCGCGTGCACGCCCCAACCGCGCAGTTGCAGCGCCAGGTCGTGCAGCGATGCGCGTCCGTTATCGAGCACGACCACCGTCGTGCCCGCCAGCGAGTTCGCCGCGCGCCGCGCGGGGCCCGAAACCGTCCGAGCGCGCACGCGCGCGTCGTCGCCGAGCGGCAGGTCGATCGAGAAAACCGAGCCGCGGCCTTCGCGCGAGCGCACCGTGACCGGCGCGCCGAGCACGCGAGCCAAACGGTCGACGATGGCCAAACCCAAGCCCATGCCGCCCGCCGGCGCATCCGGCGCGTCGAGGCGCAAGAATTCCTTGAACACGTCCTCGAGACGGTCGCGGGGAATGCCCGGGCCCGTATCCCACACTTCGACGCGCAACGCCGCGCCCCGGCGGCGGCAACCCACGAGCACGCCGCCGCGCCGCGTGTAGCGCAGCGCGTTGCTCAGCAGGTTGCGCAGGATGCGTTCCAAGAGCCGCAGGTCGGTGCGCACGACGGCGGCGCAGGGCACCACGCGCAAGCGCAGTTGTGCTTCCTCGGCCTTGAGTGCGTAGGCGTCGGACAGATATTGCAGCAGCGGATCGATGGCCACGTCGGCGACTTCGGCGCTGAGTGC
Organism: Vulcanimicrobiota bacterium; assembly: GCA_003136655.1. GTDB lineage: Bacteria > Vulcanimicrobiota > Vulcanimicrobiia > Vulcanimicrobiales > Vulcanimicrobiaceae > Hesperobacter > Hesperobacter lustricola. The sequence goes on along the minus strand of PLFC01000056.1, from coordinate 10,908 downwards.
GCCCGCGTCGATGCGCGACATCTCCAGCAGCGTCGAAAGCAGCCCTTCGGCGGCCTCGAGCGAACGGTCGACGAGTTTGAGCAAGGCCGCGTTCTGTCCGTCGTGGCCGGGCTCGGCGAGCGCGTCGAGGGCCAAGCGCGCGACGTTGAGTGGTTGGAGTAAGTCGTGGCTCGCCGCGGACAGAAACTCCGTCTTGCCCAGGTTCGCGCGTTCGGCTTGGATCTTGGCGTGCTCGAGCGCGGTCTCGACTGCGCGCCGCTCCTCGATCTCCAACTGCAGTTGCCGGTTGAGCGCCTGCAACTCGCCCGTCCGCTGACGCACCGTGTTTTCGAGCGTGATCGCGGCTTGGAAGAGGCTGAAGGCGTTGCCCTGCGCGTCGGTGCTGCGCTCGACCCTGTCGACCAGCGCCTTGACGATCTTGCGCAGCTTCTCGTTTTCGCGCGCCAGGTCGGGCGCGGCGAGTTCCGTGAGGCTACTCTGCGACATCGGACCCGAACGCCACCCCGCTGAAGGTCTGGTTGAGGTGCATCGAGCGGAATTGCTCGCCGTAGGTCGAGAAGCCGATGACGTTATTGGCCGCGAGAATGCCCGAGACGCGATCCTGCAGTCGCCGCTGCTGCAACTCCAGTTTGCGGAAGATGCAGTCGAAACCGAGCACGGCCGAAGGCTTGCCGATGTTAGCGCTGATGCGCGTGAACAGGTCGTTCAGGTTCGCGACGATGTCTTCGCTCGCGTTGGCTGCCGAGAGCACGATGCCCTCATCGATCGCGCAGTAGAACGTCATGCTCCGATCCTCGTTGACGCTGCGGATCGAGCGCACGTAATCGTCGCCGCCGACGCGCACGCAGAGCGGGTGCGTGGCCAGCAACATCGGATGCAAGTTGTTCGCATCGACGCCGAAGAGCCGCGAATACTCCTCGCTCGCCGGTTCGGCGTTGATCTCGGTGACCACGCGGCGCACCGGGTCGGCCTCGGTGATCACCATCTTCTTGTCGATGCCGGTGATGTGCTGGGTCTTGAAGACCTCGAAGGGCAGACACGTGTGCACGAGGGCCAAGGCCGCGCAGCCCGGCCGGAATGCGCCGTCGTGGAACACGGCCGTCTCGCGGAAGCGCAGCGCGTCGCCGGCCGAGCCGCCGACGAGCGGAATGTTGCCGAGTTCGCGCGTGATCGCGCTGAGCACCGGTTCTTCGACGCCCGCGAGCCCGTCGATCAGCAGGATGGCAAAGGTGTTGGCATCGTTCATGCCCGGCGCCGCGATGCGCAGCCTGCGCACGAGCGAGCGCACCGAGACGCAGATATCCAGCAGCGACGCGGACTTGAGCGACTCGAACCGCTCGACGGTGGTGATGAAGTCTGAGCGCGGAAAACTCAGTCCCACGAGCGCGCGGTCGGCGTACCCGTCGAGCGCGATCTCGCCCGCCGTCGTGCAGCCGATCACCTTGGCTTCCCCGAAGCGATCGTTGAGGTGCCGTTCGAGCACTTCGACGTCGTATTCGGCGGAACAGAAAAAGACGACCACCGACGTGTCGGTAGTCCCGAGTTGCGCTGCGAGTTCCCGCGCCGCTTCCCCGGGATCCGGGTGGTACGAAGCGCCGCGGCGGATCGCGTTGGGTTTGACCGCTAGGCTAACGTGGCGCCTCCTCGGCCGAGGAGGCGTAGGCGCGCGTCGCGACCACCGCTTCGAGCCGGTTCTTGACGTGCAGTTTGCGCAGGATCGCGGAGATGTGCGCCTTCACCGTGATCTCCTCGATGTTGAGGTCGTGCGCGATCTGACGATTCGAGCTGCCCCGAGCCAACTGCGCCAGCACGGCGGCTTGGCGTGGCGTCAACGGTTCGTTCCGGCTCGATTCGAGGGCGGCCTCGCGCTCGTCGTGCAGCGCATCGCCGGGCATCCAAACGTCGCCGGCGAGGACGCTGCGGATCGCGTTTTCCAGTTCGGGCTTGGGCGTCGACTTCGGGATGTAGGCCGCCACGCCGAGGGCCGCAACGCGGCGGACGATCGCCGAATCCTCGCGCGAGGAAACCACCACCGTCGGCGTCGAGGGAATCTGGGCGCGCAGCCGGCGCAGCGCGTCGAGCGATTCGCTGCCGCCCGGCATCATGAGGTCGACGAAGACCAGGTCGAACGGAACGCCGCCCCGGGTAACCGTCAAGCACTCGAGGTAGCTGCAGGCCTCGACCACCTCGGCCCGCGGAAAGAGCCGGTCGACGACGTAACGGAGCGCGTCCCGGAACAGCGGGTGATCGTCGGCGATCAGGATGCGGGTCGCTGCGCTCATGCGGCCGGTGCTCTCATTCCGTTTCGGCTCCCCGGACAATGCTTGCGGACCAATACTGAGGAGCGCGAAAGAAACCTCCGCCTCCGGGCGCTCCTTAGTCTTCCCTCACGATCAGATCGGTGCCGGCGAACGGGACGAGGGCGTCGGGGACGCGCACGCTGCCGTCGCGCTGCTGGTAATTCTCGAGGATCGCGACCAGCGTCCGGCCGACCGCGAGTCCCGAGCCGTTGAGGGTATGCACGAACTCGGGCTTGCCCCCGGTCTCGCGGCGGAAACGGATTTGGGAGCGCCGGGCCTGGAAGTCGGTGCAGTTGGAGCACGACGAAATTTCGCGATAGCGGTCTTGGCCCGGAAGCCAGACCTCGAGGTCGTAGGTCTTGGCCGCGTTGAAGCTGACGTCGCCCGCCGAGAGGGACATCACCCGGTAGGGCAAGCCCAGTTCGATCAGGAGGCTCTCGGCGTTGGCCGTCAGCGTTTCGAGCGCTTCGAACGAACGCTCAGGGTCGGCCAGCCAGATCAGCTCGACTTTCTCGAACTGATGCTGGCGAATGAGCCCGCGGGTGTCCTTGCCGGCTGCGCCCGCCTCTTTACGGAAGCACGGCGTATACGCGGTGTAGCGCCGGGGCAGCGTCGCGCCGTCGAGGATCTCGTCGCGGTGCAGCGCCACCAGCGGCACCTCCGAGGTCGGGATCATGAACAGGTCGGCGTCGGCGTCGAGGAACATCGCGTCGGCGAACTTGGTCAGTTGCCCCGTGGACCACATCGTCTTGCGCGAGACCAGCAGCGGCGGATCGATCTCGACGTAGCCCAGTTCGTTCGCGCGCGTGAGGAAGAAGTTGACCAGCGCTCGCGAGAGTCGGGCGCCCGCGCCGCGCAGCACGGCGAAGCGGCTGCCCGAGAGCTTGGCCGCGCGCTCGAAGTCGAGGATGCCCAGCGCTTCGCCGAGTTCCCAATGTTCTTTCGGCGGGAACGAGAAGGCGGGCGGCGGGCCCGAGTTGCGAACCTCGACGTTTTCCTCTTCGCCCGCGCCGTTGGGCACGGAGTCGTCGAGCAGGTTCGGCACCTCGCTCAGGATCGTCTCGATCCGATGTTCGAGGTCGGGAATGGAGGCCGCTGCCGCGGCGATCTCGGCGTCGAGAGCCGCGAGTTGCGGTTTGAGCCGCTGCGCCTCGGCGGCGCGATCGGCCGCCTTCGAGATCTGCGCGGTCAGCGCGTTCTTGTCGGCTTTGAGGCGTTCGGAGGTGGTGCGAGCGGCGCGCAATTCGGCATCGAGGGCGAGCGCCTCATCCACGAAAGCGCCGCCGGCCGGACGGCGGGCGGCGGCGCGGCGCACGCGCTCCGGGTCGCGGCGCAACAGCGCAAGGTCGAGCATGTTCGGGGAAGTTGCCGCTTCGCCCGGCGCATCCTCGTCGGCAGGGGCGCGGCCCGGCGGGGAGTCGAAGCGACCGACAACCATGCGGGATTCAGGCGCCGTCCTACCCCTCGACGGGCGCGAAGCGCGCGGCTTCGACCCCGAGCGATTGCTCGCGCCCGAACAGGCGCTGATCGCGTATTTCTCGCGCGTGCTGCTCTCGCCGCTCGGCGTCGATCGCGTGCCGCTCGACGCAGCCTACGGGCGCATCCTCGCCGAGGATGCGATCGCACGCGACGACCTGCCCGCGCATCCGCGCTCCACGATGGACGGCTTCGCACTTTCGAGCGAGGGCGGCTTGCGCCGGCGCATCGTGGGCGACGTGCTAATGGGCTCGCCCGCGCCGCGCGGCGTCGGTCCGGGCGAAGCCCTGCGCATTCCGACGGGCGGCGCATTGCCCGACGGCGCCGACGCGGTCGTGCCGCTCGAGGACGTCGTCGAGGCCGACGGTGAGATCGTGTTGCAAGCGCCGGTCGCGGCGGGCGACTGTCTGACGCAGCGCGGTGCCGACATGCGCGCGGGGGAAACGCTGCTCCTCGCCGGACGCAAACTCGGCGGCCCGGAGATGGGCGTGCTCGCGACCCTGGGCATCCCCTGCGTCGACGTCTTCAAACGTCCGCGCTTCGGCGTGATTTCCACCGGCGACGAATTGGTCGACGTGCGCGCGCTGCCCGGCGCGGGCCAGGTGCGCGACTCGAATCGCTATGCCATCGCGGGCGCGCTGCGCGCCATGGGCGTCGATCCCGTGCAACTGCCCCGCGTGGCCGACGACCCCGAGCGCATGCGCGCCGTTTTGCGCGCCGCACTCGAAGAGTGCGACGGCGTCGTGCTGACCGGCGGCTCTTCGGTCGGCGAGCGCGACTACACGCCGCGCGTGGTGCGCGAACTCGGCTTGCCCGGCGCGGTGGTCCACGGGCTGCGCGTCAAACCCGGCAAACCCACGCTGCTCGGCGCGGCGCAAGGCAAACCCGTGTTGGGTCTGCCCGGCAATCCGGCCTCGGCGCTGATGATCCTCGAAGCCGTCGTGCGGCCGATCGTCGCTGCCTGCACGGGGCAACGCCGCAGCGCGCCCGCAACGATCGATGCGATCGCGGCGGAGCCCTTCGCCGGTCGCGCCGGTTGGACGTGGTACGTTCCCGCGCGCGTCGTGATCCGCGGCGGCCGCCTGCACGCCGTGCCCTTCACGATTCGCTCCTCGCACGTGAGCCTGCTCGCGCGTGCGAGCGGCTACGCGACGCTCGGCGAGGCGGCGCCGCGGGTCGAGGCGGGCGAGACGCTGCGCATCTCGCTCTTCTCGGCGGGCGGCGCACCGTTCGAGGTGGAGTCCTGAGCGACGCCGCGCCGCGGCCTGCGCCTCGGATCGGTGCGCTGCCGCTCACCCGTCCGTTCATCGCGCCCGAGGAACTCGCCAGGCTCGGCGGACATGCTGACCTCTTGCGCCTGGGCGCAAACGAAAGCGCGTTCGGGCCGCCTCCCGCCGCGCTCGCCGCGATGCGCGAAGCATTGCCGCGCACGTCGTGGTACGGCGATCCCGAATCTGTCGACCTGCGCGAAGCGTTGGCCGCCAAGCACGGTTGCGCGTTCGAGGAAATCGTCGTCGCCGCGGGCATCGACGACCTGCTCGGCCTCTGCGTGCGCGGCTATCTCGCGCCGGGCGAAGTCGCGCTGACCACGCTCGGCTCGTATCCGACGTTCAATTATCACGTCAACGGTTACGGCGGCGTCGTCGAGAGCGTGCCCTACGCGCACGGCGGCGCGGTGCAACTCGAAGCGCTCGCCGCGGCCGCGCGCACCTCGCACGCCAAGCTCGTCTATCTCGCCAATCCGGATAATCCGAGCGGCAGTTTCTCCGCGCGCGCGGAGGTCGAACGCTTCGCGGCCGCGCTTCCCACCGATGCGTTGCTCGTGCTCGATGAAGCCTACGCGGATTTCGTCGATGCGGCCGAGTTGCTGCCCGCCGCGGTTTCCGCGCGCATCGTGCGCACGCGAACGTTTTCGAAGGCGTACGGCATGGCCGGCGCGCGCATCGCGTACGCGCTGGCCCCGCGCGCCGTCGTCGAAACCTTCGGGAAGATTCGCTTGCAGTACGGCGTCAACCGTACGGCGCAGATCGGCGCGCTCGCGGCGCTGGCCGAGCCGGCGTTCGTCGCGGGCGTCGTCGCCGAGGTCGAGCGCGGTCGCGAGGAGTACGGGGCGATCGCCCGCGCGGCGGGCTTCACCACGCTGCCGTCGCGGGCGAACTTCGTGCTGATCGACGCGGGCACGCGCGAGCGCGCCGAACGCCTCTCGGCGCTGCTGCTCGAACGCGCCGTGTTCGTGCGCAAACCGGGCGCGCCGCCCCTCGACCGCTGCATCCGGGTGACCGTGGGCACGCCCGCCGAGCGCGCGCGCTTCGGCGCGACGTTTGCCGAGGCTGCGGCCGCGCTCGACGCGAACTCGCTGCATGCGTGAGATACGCTCTCGTTTCGGACATTCACGGTAACCTCGAGGCGCTGCGCGCCGTCTTGGCGCGGCTCGAACCCGGAGACGGGCTGCTGTGCTTGGGCGACGTGGTGGGCTACGGTCCGCAGCCAAACGAGTGCGTCGCCGCGATCCGCGAGCGTGCGAGCGTCTGCGTGCTGGGCAATCACGACGTTGCCGCGGTCGACGGCTACGGCTTGAAGTACTTCAACCCCAACGCGCGCGAAGCGATGGCCTACACGCGCCGGGTCATCGCGCCCGAAAGCTTGGCTTGGCTCGACGGGTTGGCGTACGAGCACCGCGAGCCGCGGTACCTGCTCGTGCACGGCGCGCCCGTCGATTACTTCACCTACATTCTCGACAACCCGGCCGCCGAACGCGCGCTCGAGCGCACGGACGCTCCGCTGATCTTCGTGGGCCACTCGCACATCGCCGAATACTACGAACGCGTGCCCGGCCGCGAGAACCTGGTGCACAAGCACATGCAGCACGGCGGTACCCTGCAGTTGACCGAGGGCGCGCGCTACGTGATCAACGTCGGCAGCGTCGGCCAGCCGCGCGACCTCAATCCCGAGGCCTCCTTCGCCTTCTACGACGAGGCGAAGTCGACCGTGACCTGGGAGCGGGTGCCCTACGCGATCGCTGCGGTGCAAGCCAAGATGGAAGAGGCGGGCCTGCCCGACGCTCTGGTCGCGCGCCTCAACGAGGGGAGATGAATCGGCGGCTCGCCGTCGCAAATATGAACGTCATGAAGATCGGTACGGGGGGCGCGTTCGCCCTCTTGGCGGCGTGCGTTGCGCTCGTGGGTGCCGCCCCCGAGCGCAACGACTATGCCGACGCGCGTTTCACCGCCCCGCTCGAGGACGGCTTCAAAGCCTTTTATTCGCGCGACTTCAAGACGGCTCAAAAGGACTTCCAAAAAGCACTCGAGGCGGTGCCCGACAACACGCTCGCGCTCTCGTTCCTCAACGCCGCCGCCGCCCAGGACGGCGGCGACCTCGACGTGCTGACCAACGTCGAGGAAGACGCGTCCTCGGGCGCGCCCAAGAATTACGTCAACCGCGTGCGCCTGGGCTTCTCGTACATGTTCCAGTCCGCGGCCGGACGCGACCGCTCGCAGGATGCGCGCGACGAACTGCAAGCCGCGCTCGCCCTCGATCCCAAGGGCGCCGCCGCGCACGTGGGCATGGGCATCATGCGCTTCAACGACCGCTCGGCCAATCGCGCGAAGCTGGAGTTGCAACAGGCGCTGGCCGCCGATCCCAACAACGTGCTGGCGCGCGAATACCTCAGCCAACTCTATCAAACCGATCTGCGCGACCCCGAGCGCGGCCTGGCCTACATCATCGACGTGCCCAACCTCGTGCCGGGATACGCAGACATCCAATTTCACATCGGCTCGCTGCTGCACGATCTCAAACAGTCGGACGCTGCGATCTCCTATCTGAAGCGCGGCATCGAACTCGACACCGGTCACGTGGGCGAGGCGGGCCTGCACGGCTACACCTTGATCGCGCGCATCTTGATCGAAGAGCACAAGTTGAGCGAGGCGCAAAAGACGCTCAATCAAGCGATCGTGGCCGATACCGACACGATCTACGCGCGCACGCTCTTGGCCAAGATCAAGGCGGGCGATTACAGCACGCCCTCACCCGAGCCGGCCCAACCGTCGAAGCCGCACTGATGGATGCGCGACCGGTCGACGACGGCCGCTGCTTCGCGTGCGGGCCGTACGCCGAATCGGGTCTGGGCATGCGTTTCGAGGAAACCGGTCCCGACTCGGTCGCCTGCGAGATCACCTTGGCCGATCACTTCCAAGGCTGGCGCGGCGTCGCGCACGGCGGCATCGTCGCGATGCTGCTCGACGAAGGCATGGCCTACGCGGCCGCGTCGCGCGGCCACCTGGGCGTGACCGCCGAATTGAAGATGCGCTTTCGCGCGCCCGTCCCGCTCGGTGCGCCGCTGCTCGTGCGCGGACGCGTGGAGTGGCAACGCCGTAACGTGCTCGGCGTGAGCGCCGACGTGGTCGACGCCGGGGGCGCGGTGCTCGCCGCGGGCGAGGGCCGCTTCGTCTCGCGCGGAACCCTCGAGCCGGGGCAGCGTCTCGGGCGCTTTCCGGAAAAGCCTGACGATGGCCGCTAGCACCAAAGCCGGCGCGAAGCCGAAGGAAGCGCAGGAGCCGACGATCGACAACCGGCGCGCGCGCTTCGAATACGAATGGCTCGAGCGCTTCGAAGCGGGCGTCGCGCTGACCGGCACCGAGATCAAGAGCATTCGCACCGGCCAGATCAGTCTCAACGAAGCCTATGCACGCGTGCGCGACGGCGAGGTCTGGCTGCTGGGCATGCACGTTCCACCGTACAAGGCCGGCAGTTTTTCGAACCACGAGCCGAACCGGCCGCGCAAACTGCTGCTGCATCGCGAGCAGATCGTACGGCTCTCGGCCAAGACGGCGGAGAAGGGCTATACGATCGTCCCGACCCGGCTGTATTTCAAGCGGGGCAAGGTGAAGATCGACTTGGCCTTGGCCCGCGGCAAGAAGCTCTGGGACAAGCGTCGCGAGACCAAGGAACGCGAGGCCGTTCGCGACATGGCCCGGGAGGTTCGCGGCCGGTGAGGCGGGCGCGTCCCGAGCGGGCGCTCGAAGGCGCCTTGGCGGCGGCGGTTGCGGCGGCGCCCGGCGAGGTCGTGCTGGCCGCGGTCTCGGGCGGTCCCGACTCGGGCGCGCTGGCCGCGCTCTTGGCCCGGCACGTCGCCGGCCGGGGTGCGCGTCTGGTGCTGGGGCATGTCAACCACGCGGTCCGGGCGACGGCCGATCGCGACGAGGCGGTCGTGCTCGCCCTGGGCGCGGCGCTGGGCGCGCGCGTGCTGACCCGCCGCCTGCCGCCCGGTCCGGCGGCGGAGGCGCGGCTGCGCGAGGCGCGCTACGCGGCGCTGGCGGGGCTGGCCCGCGCAGCCGGCGCGTCGCGCGTCTTCACCGCCCACCACGCCGAGGATCAGACCGAGACCGTGCTGCTCGCGCTCTTCCGCGGGAGCGGACCGCAAGGCATCGCGGGCATGGCGCCCGACCGGTCCATCGCTCGCGGCTTGCGCCTGGTCAGACCGCTGCTCGAGGTGCCCAAGGCACGGCTCGTGGCCTACTGCGCCGAGCGCGGGCTGCCGTATGCGCTCGATCCGACCAATGCCGAGTCCGGCTACCGCCGCAACGCGCTGCGCGGAGCGCTCGAGACGTTGCGCGAGAGCTTCCCCGGCCTCGACGCCTCGGTCGCGCGCTTCGCCGCCATCGCCCGGGCCGAGCGTGCGGGCGCGGGCCGGGCCGCGCTGCGCCGCGAGTTGCGCGGCGGCCTGGAGGCGGCCCTCGGCGATCTGCGCGATATCGGGCTCGAACGCGTCGACGCGGTCGCGCGCGCCGTCGAGCGGGGCCGCCAGGGGAGACATTTCGTGCGCGAGGACGTCGAAGTGATCGTGCGGCGATCGAGGTGAGTCCGGTCACGCGGGCCGGCGTTGGGGCGATACTGTTCACGGCCGATGAGATTGCTGAGGCGGTCTCGGGCCTGGCGGAGCGCTTGGCTCGCGATCTGCCGTCCGAACCCATCGTGCTGGTGGGCGTGTTGAAGGGAGCGTTGTTTCTCACGGCCGATCTCGCCCGGGCACTGCCGCCGCAGGTGGATGCCCGCCTCGACTACCTCGCCGTCTCGAGCTACGCGGGCGCTCGATCCGCCGGTGAGGTGCGACTGGTCCAGGACGTGAGTCTGGATCTCGCCGGAAAACACGTCGTCATCGTCGAGGACATCGTCGACACTGGGTTGACCTTGCAGTACCTGCGCGGTCACCTGGGACGCCGCAAGCCGGCCTCGCTGCGCGCGTGCGCGCTGCTCGACAAACCGTACCGGCGCTCGGTCGACGTGACCCTCGAGTACGCCGGTTTCGCCTGCCCGGACGCCTTCATCGTAGGTTACGGGTTGGATTACCAAGAACTGTACCGCAATCTCCCCTATCTCGCGAAGCTCGACGTTCGAGCCTCCGAAGGATAGGGGAATCGTATCTTCGGAGTTCAGCGCAGTTGACAAAGCACATCCGCTCGATCGTCGTCGTCCTCCTGATCTTCACGGTGGTGATCGTCGTCGTCGAGAAGCTGGTCTACCAGCAGTCCCCGGCGCAAAAGCTGACCTACTCGAATTTCTACGCTCAGGTCGAGCAGGGTAACGTCAGCAAGGTCACCATCGCCGGTCACGACGTCGCGGGCGATTTCCGCAAGCCGCCGGGAGCCGAGGCGCATTTCGTCACGACCGTCTCCGACGGCGATCGCGATCTGATCCCCGAGCTGCGCAAGCACAACGTCGAAATCACCTTCGAGAATCAGAGCACCACGCCGATCGTGGGCCTGATCGTCAACTTCATCCCGTTCGTGCTGATGGGTCTGTTGCTGCTGCTGATCTTGCGCCAGGCGCAGAGCGGCGGCAGTCAGGCGCTCTCGTTCGGCCGCTCTCGCGCGAAGTTGCTCAACGAGAACCGTCCGAAGGTCACCTTCAACGACGTCGCGGGCATCGAAGAGGCCAAGGAAGAGCTGGGCGAGGTCGTCGAGTTCTTGAAGTTCCCGAAGAAGTTCCAGGCGCTGGGCGCGCGCATCCCCAAGGGCGTGCTGCTGCTCGGGCCGCCGGGCTCGGGTAAGACGCTGCTGGCGCGCGCGATCGCGGGCGAAGCGGGCGTGCCGTTCTTCTCGATCTCCGGTTCCGACTTCGTCGAAATGTTCGT
>PLFC01000020.1 GCA_003136655.1 Vulcanimicrobiota bacterium | reverse complement strand
TTCGAGTCTCCTCATCTCCACCACGTTCAAAGCCCGTAACCACGGGCTTTTTTGATGGTTGATGGTGCTCGGTGAACCACGCGAAGCAGCGCCGTGTAACCAAGGACGAATGTCCAACGTCCTGCCCAGTCGAGCGTCGTGATGCCCGTCGTACGCTTCGTCCGCAACGAGGATCCCGGTACTGCCGTAGAGGTGCCGGGAGACGAGGTTGCATGAGGTGGTGCCGCTGACAGCGGATGAGGCGATTACGTCGACCGGCCCATGAGCATCACGTTGAGGAGCGGACGAGAGCATGATGACGTTCATCAGTATGGCGACCCAAGCGCCGTGTTGCGGCACCGCGGAATGGCAGACGGCCGTCGCCACCTGGTGGCTCGCCATCGTAGCCGCCCTGGCGTTGGTTGCAACCCTAGTCGCGGTCTTCTTCGCGCACAAGTCGTCTCGGTCCGCAGCTCACGTCGCGCAAATCGCACAAGAAAATCTCGACGCATTCCAGACGACGGAGCGAGCTAAACGCACGGAAGAACAAGTAGAGCGGTTCGAGAGCGGCCTGGAAGAAATTCACTCACGCCTCATTTACCCGAACTTCTTACCGTCCGCGGGTTCAACACGCGTGCCCATCGAAGATCGCTTTTGGTCGAACCAACAGGAGCAGAACGAGATACGTCGTCTACTAAACTATTTTTCGTGGGTTGAAGACCTCTCGAAACACCATCTCTTGATTGACGAACTATATTTCGGTCGCCTTGGGACCCCTCTAGTCTCCACATACATCGCGCTCCGCCCATTGCTCGCGCAGATGGAAGTCGACCGGCTCGTCGATTCCGCGGGCTTTCGAGCCTTCGCCGTGCGCGCCTTTCAGCATATAAAGACATGGCCCGTCCTGCCCGTCATCCTCGACAACGTCAAGCTCAACGAAAAAGGCGACGACTTCGTCATAGGCTGAACGCGGCTATTTGCGCCGCGTTCGGCTCCCTACGGAATCGTCGTTCGGTGGGTCAAGGCCGCCTCGGCCCGAGCCGCGAGACGGGGATTGTCGAGGCGTTCACACCAGGCCGCAAAGCCATCGGTCGGTCCGCGCCATGCCAGTTCGTCGACGTCGGCGAACAGCGGGGCGTCGGTTCGGAGCGTCGCTAAGCGCTTGAAGAGTAGCGCGAGTTCGCGGCGTTCTCCGAGCACGTCCGCCGGGAAGTCTTCGATCGGGCCGTAGCGCGCGAGCAAGGCCGCTGCGCCCTTGGCGCCGATACGGGGAATTCCCGGATACCCGTCGGCGCTGTCGCCGACGAGTGCGAGGTAGTCGGGTATGAGCGGCGGACTCACGCCGAACTTCGCGCGCACGCCGTCGGCGTCGCGGACGACACCGCTCCTGCGGTCGACTTGAACGACAAAATCCTCGCGCACGCATTGCGCGAGATCCTTGTCGGGCGTCCAAATGCAGACTCTCTCGACGCGAGGATCCGGCGCTGCGATCCGAGCCGCCGAGGCCAGCGCATCGTCGGCCTCGAGGTCGACCATGGGCCAAACGGCGACACCCATGGCAACGAGGGCCTCTTCCAACGGCTCGAATTGCGCGCGGAGCGCCGGATCGATGCCCTCGCCGGTCTTGTACTCGTCCCAGAGTTCGTTACGAAACGACTCGATCACGTGATCGGTCGCAACGCCGATATGGGTGGCACCGTCCTCGACCATCCCCAGCACCGTACCGAGCACGCCGGCTACCGCGCCGTAGCGCCCGCCACTTCCCTTGGGAGCCCGACGGAGGCCATAAAAATGCCGGAACAGCTCGTACGTGCCGTCGATGAGATGGACGATCACGTCGCACGCGTTCGTCGAGCCGCAGGCCTCCTCATCCACCCCCGCGCTTTCCCCGATAAGAACCAAAAGGAGAAGCGTGCCCGCAACCCGCTCGCCCTGGCTCATTCCGGCGCTCCTGGCGGCCATAGGCATTGCCGCTCAGGTCTTTCTCATGCTGCGCGTTTCCACGCGGCCGCTCGTGCGTCACGTCGGCACATACGATCCCTCATCCGTGGGCAAGTCGGCACGGCAAACGCTGCATCTCTATTTCACCGAGGGGCCGCGCGGCATGCGTGGGGGCCACTGGACGTATTCGATTGCGGCCGTTCTCGACGGCGGCGTCGCCAATCCGCCGAGCGACGTCGGCGACACCCGTTTCGTCGGCTACGCTCGCGACGGTCGCGTACTCTTCGATCGGCGCACGTCGTACGCGACCGATGCGAGTCCGGGCCTGACGTATATGGCCGATGTCTCCACGGCACCGGATATCGAGCGCCGACTCGGGAGAATCGATGTCGTCTACCGCGGCAAAACCTATTCGCGCCGGGCATTGCCCTATGCCCCGCCGTCGGCACGCGCCAGAGCGGTGGACGCCTCGCACATCCTGATCGACCTCGACTGCGAGCACTATTCGTCGGTCATGGTTCACTACGCCGAAAATCGGGAACTGACTCCCGCATCGACCGATGCGCTCGAAACCGTGCGAAACTGTTGGGTTAGCGCAGGTTCTACGTCCTTACGCACGCCGATAGAGACCCGCAACGATGTGGTCTACCTCGACTTCAATAACGGACTGCTGTATACCGATCTCGGGGTCCGGATCCAAGTCGATGGCCGCAGCCGGCCCGAGTCGAGCCTCCCGAGCCGCGAATAGTCTAACCCGCCCAGCCTTCGCCGGCCTAACACTCCACCCGAGGACGCGTGCTGCGCGAAGCGAACCAGAAGCGCCAACGTGCTCGTTGGGAGGCCCCCATGGACAAGCTCGCTCGTCGTATTTTCGCTGCCTCGGCCGTCCTGAGCCTCACCGGCTGCGGCCTCCAGCCGGCAACGCCCGCCGCGCAGTCGCTCGAGCAGTCGATCTCGCGACGCACCCCGGCAGTCGACAAGACCGAGTTTTTCGCCAACGGCCGGAACATCCGGTTTACCCGGAACGGCGGCGCGGCGACCAACTTCTTCATCAAGGGCGTCGATTACGCGCCCTCACCGATTTGTAGCGGCTCGATCGGAAATCCGCTAGGCAATAACGAAAGCGCTCTCTGGCAACGCGATCTGCCGCAACTCCGCAATCTCGGTGCGAACGCGGTCAAGGTCTACAACGTCGACCTCAACGTCGGCCCGATCGATCGTTTTCTGACCGCGGCCTACAACGGCGGAAACCAGCCGGTGTACGTGGTTCTCTCGATCTTCTTCCCCGGTGCGGCGGCGCTCAATTCCGGTGCGGTGGCCGATCTCGCCAATCAGTACAAACGCCTGGCGAGCACCTACGGCGCCTCGCCTGCGGTGCTCGGTTTTTCCATCGGGTCTGAGGTCAATGCCGACAACCTCGTCACCCAACCCGCCTTCTGGCAGGGCATGAACGCGATCGCCGACGGCGCACGCCAGGGCTTGCAGCAGGCCGGGGCCCGCAAGATCATCACGACCTCGATGGTCGACGGCTATAACGGCGACACGAAGATCTGGAATCCGATCTCCTACGGCGAGCAGTACGGGTTCAAGATCGACGCCTGGGGCATCAACGTCTACCGCGGCAAGTCGTTTGCAAGAGCCAACCTCTGGACGCAAGCCCAACAGTACACCACCAAACCGTTCCTGCTCGGCGAATGGGGTGCGCCCGAAGCGTACCACCCCAATGGCGACCCCAACAAAGCCGTGGAATGGCCGGCGGGCAAAGTCGCGACGATGACGGATTACATCAGCGGACTCGACAAGGATCTCTACCAGAACTCCACCGCGAACGGCGGCGTGAATTCCGGCGGTTTCATCTTCGAATGGAGCGATGAATGGTGGAAGGCCGAGAAGGGCGACAACTGTTCGCATCTGCCCAACGGCGTCGTCAATAAGAACTTTCCCGACGGCTTCAACGACGAAGGCTGGTACGGCCTGAACTCGATCGCCGTCGGCAACCCGAACGTGTTGACGCAGCGGCCCGCTTTCGCAACGCTGCAAATCGACTGGAGCACGCAGTAAGATCCGCGGTTGAGCGAGAGCGGCCCGCTGACGAAGGTGTTATCCGAGCCAAAGCGGTCCCTTTCAGAACCGCGCCAGTTCGGCCGTGTCGATGGGCGGCTCCGCGCGCTCCAGTACGCGGGTGGGCGCTTTCGCATCACCCGTAGGTGAACTCGGGCTTNNACGCGGATATTCAGGAAGCTGCTCACCTTATCGGGGTCGGGCGGGACGCTGAGCGTCACCGTGGGCTTATCGGGCGTCGGACCGCCCCCGACGTTCACGATGAGCCACGTGTTCGCGAGCCGGATGTATCCGGGTGCACCCTTCGTATCGCCTCGGCTCAGGATTTCGGCGCCGAAGACCTTCGCATAGAATTCGAGGGATCGCTCGATGTCGGTGACGGTGATGAAATGCGCGATGGAAATGCCCTCGCGCGGCGGCATCTCGTACCCCTTGTGCTCGACTTCAACTTCGCTCACTGACGACTCCNNTTGATGCCGATGCCGGCGGCCTCGACGAGCACCGCGCCCACGCCCGGCTTCCGGACCCGCCGTACGCGGTCACGAGCGAGGCCTTCACGCGCATATTTTCGCGAAGCGCAGGCTGCGCAGGGAGTAACCGCCTGTTCCCCCCACAGGTACGGCCACGCCTCCGAACACACGTAAAGGCCACAAAAACCTACAAGACCCCACTGGTCCGAAGGTGCGACGCTGGAGGCGCCATGGCCGTACAGTTTGATCTCTACCCCGATCTCGAGGCGGAGGCGCCCGAACTCGATCGCGAACGCCGCCGTGCGCTGCAGGCCCTCTTGGTGGGCTATCGTGCGCGACTGCTTCCCGGCGACGTGGGCTTACCGCTCACCAAGCGTAGGCGCGTGCCGGGGTTGCGGCGGGGCGAGGTTGCAGAACTCGTGGGCGTGACCGTCGATTGGTATCGCTGGTTCGAGAGTGGCCGGCCGATCCGCGTTTCGCCGCGATTCGTCTACCGTCTGGCGTCCGCTTTGCGCTTGAGCGGGGATGAAGCCCTGACCCTGTGTCGCTTCGCAATCCCCGAACTCTACCTCGTCTCGCGCAACGGCCGCGCGACCAGACCGAGTGCGCGTGGATAGCGAAGATATCGCGCTGCTCTTCATGAGGGTCATGGCCGGCTTGGTGTTTTCCGCGAGCGGCGTGGCCGACCTCAAGGATCCCGACGCGCGCAGCAAGAGTATCGAACTGCCACGCGCCGCTACGCAATTGCTCGGGGCCGCCGAAGTTCTGGGCGGCGTCGCGGTCATGACCGGCGTTCTGATCAAACCGGCCGCAGCGGGCCTGAGTTTGATCATGGGCGGCGCGATTCAAAAGAAGATCTTCGTCTGGAAAACGGGCTTCTGGGGCAAAGACGGATTGGGATGGAATTACGAGCTCATTCTCACGTCGATGTTACTCGTGATCTTGTTCTCGGACGGTGGCAGCATCAAGCCCTTNNATTCGGCGGCAACGTAGCGACAACACCATCGACAGAAGGCGAGCAACCTTAGACGACGGTCGATGGTCACGCATCGACGGACCGCCTGGATTAGTGACCTTCGGCACAGCGCTCGGCGGAACGAACGGCGCTCCGGCGGCCTCAGAGTGAGCATGATTGAAAACAAACAAACGACGACCTGGCCCGAACTCGCCGAGGGCCTGTATGGATTCTTGACCGGACGCGGCGCAACGATCGAGTACGGATTCGAAAACATGGAAATTTCGGTGCCCAGCGCCGCGTCGGCCGATTCCCCGTCCGCAAAGTGGCGGCTCAACGGTACGCTGCGCGTTCGCACGAGCGAAGCGAAGTAGTCGTGATCGAGTTCAGCGGCGCGCTTCGCGTGACCGTCGACGAACAAGACATCGAAGTGACCGCCGAGGGCAAGAACATCCGCGCCGACGTCGAGCGACCGCGGCGCGTCTTCCGCGCGCTCGGTTCGCCGGCAGCAGGCCACCGGTTGCTACGCGCCGCGGCGGCGGCACTCTTCGAGCACGGCATGACGCTGACCGTCACGCGTAGCGGCTCGCCGCTCGCGCGTGTCGGTGCCGGGATCGGAAATACGCTCTCGGGAACGCTCTTACGCATACCTCACCTGGAGTTATTTCCGAAACAACGCCGGCCGTGAACGTCCTCGTAACGGGAGCCACCGGGTACATCGGAGGCCGGCTCGTGCCGCGCCTCCTCGCGCGCGGCGTCGACGTGACCTGCCTCGCCCGCGATTCGAGCCGTTTGGCAGGTCGTTTCGAGGGCGCGCGAATCGTCACGGGCGACGTTTTCGATCGCGACGACCTGCTGCGCGCCTTCGAAGGCGTCGACGTCGCCTATTACTTGGTGCACTCGATGAGTGCCAACCCGCGCGACTTTGCGGCCAGCGACCGTATCGCGGCCAAACTCTTCGCGACCACGGCGCGCGAAGCGGGCGTAAAGCGCATCATCTATCTCGGCGGACTCGGCGTCGACGGCGCGAACCTGTCGCACCATCTCCAGAGCCGTCACGAGGTCGGCGAAATCTTGCGCTCGGCAGGCGTTCCGGTCACGGAATTTCGTGCGGCGGTCATCGTCGGCTCGGGCAGCGCTTCTTTCGAGATGATGCGCTATCTCACCGAACGGCTGCCCATCATGATCGGGCCAAAGTGGGTGAGCACGCGCTGCCAACCGATCTCGATCCGCGACGTGCTCGCATATCTCGTCGAAGAGTTGCAACTCGAGCGGACCGGGAGCGTCGTGCGCGAGATAGGCGGCGCGGACGTGCTCACCTATAGTGAAATGATGCTCCGCTACGCCCGCATTCGCGGCCTGGCGCGGCACATCGTCGTGGTCCCTTTCTTTACGCCGCGCCTATCGTCGGCGTGGGTGCACCTCGTGACGCCGATCCCCTCCGCGATAGCGCGGCCCTTAATCGACGGCTTGCTGAATGAAGTCATCGTACGCCATAACGAAGCCGACGCTGAATTCCCGGGCATTCGACCGCTGGGCTACGATGAAGCCGTCAGCCGCGCCCTCGATCGCTCGGCAACCACGGGCCCGCAGACGACGTGGTTCGACGCGTTCGACGCCCGCGCGCTGCCCGGAGAGTTCGCCGGCTTGTCGGAGGGTATGCTCGTCGATCGGCGCGAGGAGCAGTCGAAAGCTCCGCCGCGCGAGGTNNTGGGATATCCGCGGCCTCATGGATCGCATGGTCGGCGGCTTCGGCATGCGCCGCGGCCGCCGTTCAGCGACCGACCTTCGGGTGGGCGACGCGGTCGACTTCTGGCGCGTCGAGGCCTGGGACCCGGCGAGCCTGCTCAGACTGCGCGCCGAAATGCGACTGCCCGGCAAAGCGTGGCTGCAATTCGAGGCCGTGCCCGACGGGTCCGGAGGTTCCACGCTCCGCCAGACGGCGTTCTTCGAGCCTCGCGGAATCTTCGGCTACCTCTACTGGTACGGCGTCTCGCCCTTCCACTCGTTTATCTTCGGCAACATGGCCCGCCGCATCGCGCAGGCGGCCGCCAAGTAGACCTCACGCTTCGCACGCCGCTATCGCTTCGCACTGCAGCGCCCCGCGGATGGCCCGACGGGTCCAAGGGCGGCGTCGCTCGTGGCGGTCGAGTTCCTTCGAACGATCCAGGCTCGAACCGTCCCGCACTTCCGCGAGCTTCCGAATCCGGTCGACGATGCGAGTCAGCCGCACGAGTGCGGTCGCAATCAACGATGCGGAGGCGAGGATCAGTATCGCCGGCGTAATCATGGCCGCGATCACCGCCTGCGCCGGCGAGAGCGACGACACGCCTATCCCGCGAGCGTTTCGTACATGAGCCCGAGCGATTTCCCGCCGAGCTCGGTGGTGAAGTCGCCGGCGAGTTCGGCTATCAGCGTGGTCGTCGAGGTGGTCACGCCGCCGGCTTGCACGATGCGACGCCACGCGGCATCTTCGGTGCGCTCGGAGATGCCGCCGCAGGCATCGACCGCAACGTGAACCGAGAAGCCTGCGGCCAGTGCGTCGAGTGCGGTCCGCTGGACGACGATCTCGGAGGCCACGCCGGAGAGCACGAAGATCGAGCGGCCGCCGGCCCGGAGGAGTTCCACGAGTCCGGCATCGGCGAACGCCGTCGTTTCCGTGCGCGGCCGAGGCTGCAAACCCGCAAGCGGTTCGAGGACGTCGGCGAGATACTCGCCGCCCGGCGGAACGCTCGATGCGTACGCCGGCAGACCGTGTAATGCGGCGAGTTTCGCCAGGCCCGCAGCGCGAACGCGAAGTTGCTCGACGGGTACGGTACGGCTGTTCTTGACGATCTCCGTCTGAAGGTCGAGGAAGATTATGGCTACATTATCTCGTGTCGGCAGCGGGAAACTCACGCGAAAGCCTCCGGATCGTTGAGCGCAATGTCCGCATGAACCACGCTCGGAGTACTGCCGGTTTCGTCGCGCTCCTAGCCATTTGGGCAGCTGTTGGCAACCCCATCCGAGGTCGTCGCCGCTCGGCTGAGCCCCGGGCGGGAGAGCGCGATAAAGACGTCATCGTGCCGGGTCAGCGCGCCCAAATGCGGGTACGTCGGACGTACCATGACGACATCCGACACGAAGTTACCAGCCCACGCCGCCGACCACGACGCGAAGTCGGGTCCTGCGATCGGCGCCATCTTCCAGTCGCGCGACGCCGCGCGGAGCGCGATTGCCGCGCTTCACAAGAACCACTTTACGCACACCTGGACGGGCGTTACGAGCCTGGCCGTGAAGGACGGCGACCAAGTCGTCGCGATCGAAGCGCCTGGATTCTTTTCGCTGAAGTCGCAGAACTTGGTCGACGCGCTCGTCGAGCACGGCGTGCAAGCCCAGACGGCAACCGGCATCGAGCCCGCGATTACCGCGGGCGAGACCATCGTTACAGTAAGGCCCGGAGATCGCAACCCGAGCGAAGCGCAGAAGCTCCTTCAGGACGCCGGCGGCGAGTTACTCGAAACCGCGGTGACGCGAGGCCCGCTCCGAAGCGGCGCCCACAAAACGAGCACCGCCGGCTTTTCGGGCCCGAGCGACGACGACGCGGTCTACGTCGAAGAGATCTTCTACTTCACCAACCGAAATTAGCCCGGCCACAACGACGCGAGGGCGGCGTTTCGAATGAAACGCCGCCCTCTTTGTTATCCGGGGCTGTCTTGAATCAGCGGAGGTCGAAGCGGTCGAGGTTGGTTACCTTGGCGAACGCCGCGACGAATGCGTTCACGAACTGCTCGTTGTCGCACGCGTACACTTCGGCGAGTGCGCGAAGTTGCGAGTTCGACCCGAAGATCAAGTCGACGGCGGTGCCGCTCCACTTGTGCTCGCCCGTGCGGCGGTCGTGTCCTTCGTAGAGGTTGTTGCCCTTGGCCGACCAGCGCGTGGTGAGGTCGAGCAGGTTCACGAAGAAGTCGTTGGTCAATTTCCCCGGTTGCTTGGTGAAGACGCCGAGATCCGATTGTCCGAAATTCGCGCCCAGGACGCGCAGGCCGCCGACGAGGACGGTCAATTCCGGCGCCGTCAGGGTGAGCAGGTGCGCCTTCTCGACGAGCAACTCCTCAGGCTTGTTCGGATGCCCGCTCGCGAGGTAGTTGCGGAAGCCGTCGGCAGTCGGTTCGAGCACTGCGAACGAGTGCACGTCGGTCTGTTCCTGCGATGCGTCCGTGCGACCGGGTGCGAACGGCACCTGCACGTCGTGTCCGGCGTCCTTCGCCGCTTTCTCGACGGCCGCTACCCCGCCGAGCACGATCACGTCGGCGAGCGATACCTGTTTCCCGTCGCCCAGCGTCGCGTTGAAGTCCTTTTGGACTTTCTCGAGCGTCTGCAGCACGGCGTTCAGATGCGCGGGCTCGTTGACTTCCCAGTTCTTCTGCGGTTCGAGGCGAATCCGAGCGCCGTTGGCGCCGCCGCGCTTATCGGTACCGCGGAACGATGCGGCCGAAGCCCACGCGGTCGTGACCAGTTGTGAGACGGAAAGTCCCGACGCGAGGATCGCAGCCTTGAGGGCGGCGATGTCCTGCGCTTCGATCAGTTTGTGCGAAACGGCGGGAACGGGATCTTGCCACAGCTCGGGCTCCGCCGGGACGAGCGAACCGAGATAGCGGGAGACGGGACCCATATCGCGATGGGTCAGCTTGTACCACGCTCGGGCAAAGGTCTCTTCAAACTCGGCCGGGTTCTCGTGGAATCGCTTCGAGATCGCCGCGTAGCTCGGGTCCTTGGTCAGCGCGATGTCGGTGGTGAACATCATCGGCGCGTGCTTCTTCGCGGGATCGTGGGCGTCGGGAATCGTGCCCGCACCCGCGCCGTTCTTCGGCTGCCACTGGTTACCGCCGCCGGGACCCTTGACCAATTCCCATTCGTGACCGAAGAGGTGATCGAAGTAGTCGTTATCCCACTTGATCGGATTGCGCGTCCACGCGCCCTCGAGGCCGCTCGTGATCGTCGCAGCGCCGTTGCCGCTGCCGAACGAATTCTTCCAACCCTGATTCTGTTCTTCGATGGCGGCGTTTGCGGGCGGAGGGCCGACGTACTGGTCGGCACTCGCGGCGCCGTGGGCCTTACCGAAGGTGTGTCCGCCGGCGATCAGCGCGACGGTCTCTTCGTCGTTCATGGCCATGCGTGCGAACGTCTCACGGATGTCGCGCACCGACGAACTGGGATCCGGCTTGCCGTTGGGACCTTCCGGATTCACGTAGATCAAGCCCATCTGCACCGCGCCGAGCGGATTTTCGAGTTGGCGGTCGCCGGTGTAGCGGTTATCGCCGAGCCAGGTATCCTCGGATCCCCAATAGATGCTCTCTTCGGGTTCCCAGATGTCCTCGCGACCGCCGGCAAAGCCGTACGTCTTGAGCCCCATCGATTCGAGGGCGCAGTGGCCGGCGAAAATCATCAGGTCGGCCCAGGAAATTTTGCGGCCGTACTTCTGCTTGACGGGCCACAACAGGAGCCGCGCTTTATCGAGGTTGACGTTGTCGGGCCAGCTGTTCAGGGGCGCAAAACGTTGCGCGCCCGAACCGCCGCCGCCGCGACCGTCGCCGATCCGGTAGGTGCCCGCGCTGTGCCAGGCCATCCGAATGAAGAGCGGGCCGTAGTGGCCGTAGTCGGCGGGCCACCAGTCCTGCGAGGTGGTCATCACCTCGAAGACGTCCTTCTTCAGCGCGTCGAGATCGAGGCTCTTGAATTCCTCGGCATAGTTGAATTCCGGGCCGTTCGGATCGGATAGGGGAGAGTTTTGGGTGAGAAGCTTCAGGTTCAATTGGTTGGGGAACCAATCCTGATTCGTCCTGGTGCCCACAATCGTACGCTTGAGGTGCCCGTTTACCGGGCAGCCTTCGGTGAGCTTCTCGCCGACCGTATCTTGCATGTCTTGGTTTGCTCCGATCATCTTGTGCATTGTCACACGTCCCACGATGGTAGCGCTTCGGCGCGCATCGGTCCAGACGATTCAGCCGATTGAATTCATAGGTAGAACCTATCGTGGGGTAACTCGCCCGCTCTTCGGCAGCCGGCCGGCGCGAACGAGAAGGCTTCTCAACCTCTGCTGCGGACGTCCGTCACCGAAACGTCGCGTTGGCGAGGTTGAGCGTGACGTAGGCCACCCCGCGGGAGACCAGCTCGAACAGTGCCGGGTCGTTGTTCGAGAGGTTGTCGCACCAGCGGTGCGGATAATCGACGCAGCCGCCGTTGAAGCTCGGGATCTTGCCCTCGTAGTTGCCGAGTTCGCCGCCCCAGATCGCCGTCTCCCAGCCGTGCTTGCAGCAATCCTGATTCGTCAGGATGCCGCTATTCGGAATGCCGACCAGGCTGAAAGAATTCGAATCGGTGCCGTCGTTGCCGAAACGTGCCGGTTGCGAGACGGCGCCGGCGCCGGAGAAGTAGTCGGCAAAGAGGTCGTTCCCGATTGCAGAGTGCGGCACGACGTTCTTCGGGAACCGCCTGACGTTGGAGGCGAAATTCGGATCGGCTATCAGGATATCGAAGTTGGGCGTCGCGGTCACGTCGACGTCGACGTCGAACGCATAGTCGCGTAACTCCGACTGCGTGAGGTGTTTGGTGTAATAGTGAGATCCGAGTAAGCCGAGTTCTTCCCCGCCGAACCAGATGTAGCGGAGGCGATTCTTCGTGGGCGTCTTGGCCAGGTTCAGGGCGATGTCGAGCATCGTCGTCGAACCCGACGCGTTGTCCAGCATGCCCGCACCGTAGATGGAGTCGAGATGTCCGTCGATGGCGACGATGTGGCTGGGATCGCCGTACGGCGAGTCGGCGAGGAGATTGTAATCGATGCCCGACCTGTGCTCCGTGCGGACCTCGATACGAACGGTCTGCCCCGCGTCGGATCGATAGCGGTTCAGCAACTCCTCGCCGACCGCATAGGTCGCCATCCCGATCACGGGAATCGTCGCGGGTTCGGTCAGCCGCGCTTCGTACGCGCCGGCCTCGGCCTCGGAGTCGTAGAGGACGACCGCGGCCGCGCCGGCGGCTCGGGCATTCGCCACCTGCGTATCGTACGTGCAGTCGCCGCGCTCGAGCAGCGCAACGTTGCCCGCTGTAAAGAAAGCAAAGTCGGTGGGCGCACAGCCCGAGGCGGAGCCGCTCGGCGGCTCGACGGGTGCCGTAATCGAACCCGCGCCCGAAAGCCTCGCGACGAACCAGTCTTGCTCCGGAACGTACGCACGCTTACCCGCGGCGAACTGAGGAGAACCGCTCAACTCGTCGACGGAGAACTCGTACGGCTGGATCGTCACGGCATAACCGGCCGCACGCATGAGATCGGCGACGTGCTTGACCGAAGCCGCATAACCGGGCGTCCCCGTGTCGCGATTGCCGTGACCCTTCGCGTCGGGATTGTCGTCGGCGATGCGCTGGAATTGAGCAAGTTCGCCCCACAACTCGGACCGCACGATGCACTGTTCGAGTTTGGCCACGGTGTCGTTCGAACGCTCGCGACAATTCGCCGGGGCACCGGAATTGTGCAAAACGCGGGCGTCCGCTCCCGGAGAGCCGGTCGCGAGCAGAAACAGGAAAGCCAAACCGAACAAGTGCAACCGCATGTCGCGTCCTCAAGGGTCGAATCTGTGGGGCGCGGCTTCTACGCCGCCGGTGAACGGCCCCGCGTATGGGTGCGCCGGCCGGAGGGCTCGTGAGGTGCAGCGAACGCGCGCACGATGCAACGACGCAATCCGGCGCTCGTGGAGTGAAAGCCGACTTCTCCCGCGACGAAGCGCGTCGGATCGCCCTCGCCGCTCAGGGCTTTGCCGACCCGGCTCCGCGGGGTACGGTCGACCGGCGCACGCTGGCTCGCGTGCTGTCGCGCGTCGGCGTACTGCAGATCGATAGCGTCAACGTGCTGGTCCGTTCGCACTTTTTGCCGGTCTTCTCACGCTTAGGCGCCTACGACCCGGCCCTGCTCGAACGCGAAGCGTACGGCGCGCGACGCTCGCTGTTCGAATACTGGGCTCACATGGCTTCACTCGCGCCCCTATCACTGCAGCCGCACCTGCGTTGGCGCATGGAACGCGCCCGCCGCGCGCTCGGTACGTGGCCGGGCATCGGCAAGATGCTCGTGGAGCGCCCGCAGTACCTCCGAGAGTTGAAAGCCACGATCGCCGAGCGCGGCGCGCTCGCGGCAAGCGACTTCGAGGGCTCGCGCGGAACGGGTTCGTGGTGGGGTTGGAGCGACGTCAAGAGCGGACTCGAGGCGCTCTTTTGGTGCGGCGAAATCACGACGCTACGGCGCCGCAATTTCGAACGCATCTACGATCTCACCGAACGCGTCATCCCGCAAGCGATCCTCGACGTTCCGACGCCGAGCGAGGCCGACGCGCAGCGCGAACTCACGCGCGTTGCGGCGCGTGCGCTCGGCATCGCCTCCGAGCGCGACCTGCGCGACTACTTCCGGCTCAAACCGGCCGACTCACGGGCCCGCGTCGCCGAACTCGTGGAGGCCGGCGAACTCCGGACCGTGACGGTCGAGGGCGTACGCGGTCCGCATTACCTGCATCGGGACGCGCGCCTGACGCGCAGCATCTCCGTAGCTGCTCTGCTGTCGCCGTTCGATTCGCTGATCTGGTTCCGCGAACGCACGAGCGAACTTTTCGACTTCGACTTTCGACTCGAGATCTACACGCCGTCGCACAAACGCATCCACGGCTACTACGTTCTGCCGTTTTTGTTAGGCGATAGGCTGGTCGCGCGCGTCGACCTCAAACACGATCGCGCGGCCGGCACGTTGCGCGCGCAAGCTATCCACGTCGAGAAAGGCGTCGCGCGACGCACCATCCTGCCCGCCCTGCGCGAGCGCCTCGAAGCGATGGCCGCGTGGCTCGGCGCCGAGCGCGTCGCGCTTCCAAAATAGGAAGAGGGGAGCCTTGCGGCTCCCCTCCCCGTGAACGAAACGCTTCGTTCGGTCTAGAGTGCGTTGGCCAAGGCCCAGCCCTTCGGGGCACCGATGCCTGCGGCTTGGTTGTACTCCGTCGCACTGCACGAGTAGGCTCCATTCGAGCCCGACGTGCAAGGCGTGAAGTACGTGCTGTAGCCTGTCGACGAGAACAGACTGTACAGGGTCGGATTGAGCCAACCCAGTTTCGAACCGTGGAGTTCGTCTGCTTCGAGGACGAGTGCCACCGATGCGGGTGACGACCACGACGTGCCGAGATACTCGCCGAATGCTCCGCCGGTGTACACTGCCACCGGATAGAACGGAAGCGAGAAGTCGGGCTGGTTTCTACCAGAGGTGATCACACCCGCGATGCCGCTCTGGAAGCTCGGCAGTGCGAACACCGTCGAGACGCCGCCGCCACCGGAGTAGCCGTCGACGCTTCCCTCAACGACCGTCTCCAAGACGCCTTGGGCCGTATCGGTGAAGTCGATGCCGCCGATGGACGAGAAGTACGGACCACCGGCCGGAGCGCTGACGCCCTTGCTACCGCTGCATTCGCTGCTTCCCGAGTCACCGGACGATGCCGAGAACTCGACGCCGACGGCGGCGCCTTGCTCGGCGATCGAATTGGTGGAGTCGGCGAACGACGGATCGCTGGATTCGCAACCGCCGAACGACGAGTTCACAGCGCTCGCCTTACCGTCGGAGAGCACCTGGTTGTACGTGTCTTCGATCTGCTGGTCACCCAGAGAACCCATATCGTAGACGATGATATTGGCCCCCGGCGCGAGACCGGCGATGGTTTGCACGTCGAGGTCGGTCTCCGCGTCATCGCCGCTGCCGCCGCCGTCGACCGCTTCGTTGGTCACGGTGCCGGTCTGCGTCACTTGCGCTGCCGCGAGGTACGAGGCGAGATACGAGGTGTTCACCGGATCATCGATGGCGATGGCCGCGGTGTAACCGGCTCCGTTACAGCCGTGCTGAACCGGGAAGTCGAACGGCTTCGCGACGCCCGTCGCGAGCGTACCGCTGGAGTTCGTCAGCGGACCGTTATCCGCCGCCGCCCCGTTACAGCCGGACGGTGCTTGCGTCGGGCTCTGAGTCGGAGCTTGGGTCGGGGTCTGGGTCGGCGCCTGAGTCGGAGTTTGGGTCGGAGCCTGCGTGGGCGTTTGCGTTGGAGTCTGGGTGGGCGTTTGCGTCGGAGTCTGGGTCGGCTTCGACGTCGGAGTCTGCGTCGGCGCCTGCGTCGGGGTCTGCGTCGGAGCCTGCGTCGGCGCCGGAGTCGCACCCGTGAAGGCTACGTCGTCGACGTACTGATACACGTACGTCTGGCTGTAGCCGTCGCCGTATACGCCGAAGTAAACGTAGTCGGTCTGCCCGGCGTACGCGCTGAGGTTGACGGTGTAGTTGACCCAGCCGTTCGTATTATTGACGGTCTTGTAGAACGTCGTGAGGATCGAGCCTTTCGAGTTCAACAGATAACCGGCTTGCCAGGCATAGGTCGTGCCGTATCCGAGCTGGCCTTCGTTCGAACCCTGGTACACCCAGAAGCTCAGCGTGGCGTTGGCGGGGATCGTCACTTCTTGCGCGATCGACGACCAGCCGTTGACTTCCGGCGGTCCGAGCG
The DNA here is from genome assembly GCA_003136655.1 of Vulcanimicrobiota bacterium. GTDB lineage: Bacteria > Vulcanimicrobiota > Vulcanimicrobiia > Vulcanimicrobiales > Vulcanimicrobiaceae > Hesperobacter > Hesperobacter lustricola. Next base: position 44,510 of record PLFC01000020.1, on the reverse strand, counting down.
TGCCCATGAACGCCGAGTACGTGCTCTCGTACGACTGCGCCGTGGTCACCGCCACGTAGTTCTTTCGCGTCGTGCTCTCGTTGATCCAACCGGGGCTCAGCGAGCCCGTCGCAAAATTGCCGTTTTGGATCTGCGAGTTCGCCAGCGGCTTGATCTGCGTGGGAAGCGGCAGAACCGTGCGGCCCTGTGCGTCGGTGCCGAATTGCGGAGCCGTACGCGGCTGTACCGCGCCGCCCTCTTGGTCGACGACGGTGCGCGCGATGACGAGATTATCGAGCGAGATGTCGCGCACGATCGGCGCGATTTCGGCGGGTGCGGTAGCCGGCGTCACGTTGGTGAAGCGCATGCCGTACTTGCCCTGATTGACGTTGTGGATCTCGGTCTTGAAGTAGCGCTCGACGGTAGCGCTGGGAGCCTTGGCGTCGACGATCGTGCGGTTCGGAAACCGGTGCGTGATCGTGAAGCCGGCCTTCTGCAGCGACTGTACCACCGCGTTCTCTTGCTGTTCGGTCGGCGCGTAATAGTCGTTGAATTGCTGCGCCGAGAGGAACTGCCGCGGCCCCGATGACGGGGCGTTGAGCTTAGCGACCAACTCGTCCAGTTCTTGCTGGTGATTGTAGCGCAGCGTCAACACGACGCTGACCGGCGCACTCCCGGTACGCCGTCCCGCATCGGTGAAGCCGAGCGCGCCCGTGGTGTGGGGCACCGAAATGAGCGGAGAAGTCGAAACCGCTTCCTTCACGCTCGATTCGGAACTGGTTGCCAGATTGCCGCCGAAACCCGGCGTGACCGACGATGTATGCCCACCGCATGCGGTGAGAGAAAGCGATAGCCCCACGAGTGAAGCGATCGCGCGCGATGATCTTCGCATGTGCCTCCTTACAAAAAAGTACGGAACAGCTCTACGGAGCGTGTACCTTCCGACATCCTGTCGCACGCCGAGAGCCTCTCCGTGCGGGCGAACTACACCGTGACGGCGCTGGGCAGTCCGAATGCAGTTGCGCGCCCTTCGGCGGCATGAAAGGCATCCCTGGGTTGCCCTCCAAGGTTCGAACGTTTTTTCTGCATAGGCTCGGTATAACGGAAAAAATCCGGCATCGTAGCCGGATTTTAAATATTCATTTTGTGGACGGGGGGTGTGATACGGAGCACGTCCGCCGCCGCACATGCCCATGCGGCGACGGACGCGGGCGCAAACGTTACGCGGCCGTCGCGGCTCCGACGGCTTCGACATCGAGCGTGATTTCGACGTCGTCGCCGATCGCGACGCCGCCGGCTTCGAGCACCGAGTTGTAGGTCAACCCGAACTCGCTGCGCTTGATCTTCGTCTTCGCCTCGTACGCGACGCGCTGGCCTTGTCCGAACGGGTCGGGGCCGTGGCCGCCGACTTCGGCTTCGAACGTTACGGTGTTTTTGGCGCCGCGAATTTCCAATTCGCCGGTGAGGCGGAAACGGGAGTCGCCTTCGGCTTCGATGCCGGTGCTCGTGAAGCGCATGACCGGATGCTGTTCGACGTGGAAGAAGTCGGGCGAGCGCAAGTGCGCGTCGCGCTGCGCTTCACGCGTATCGATCGACGCGATGTCGATCTCGGCGTTTACGGCGGTCGGAATGAGACCGCTCTCACCGAGTTCGATGGTGCCGGCAACGGTGCCGAACGTTCCTCGAACCTTCGCGATCATCAGATGGCGGACGGAGAAACCGATGCTGGTGTGCTTCGCATCGATCGTGTAGACACGGGTGGCGGTTGTGTTCATGCTCGTTCCTTACTTCGGCGTCGTATATCGTTAAGTATAGTGAACGGTTATGCGTTGTCAACTACCTGGGCGACCGCTTCCTGACGCTTGGCCGGTAAGCTGAGGCGCCGAGCCCGCTACTTACTGCAGCGGCGCAGGTCGCTGAGTTCGATGGTCCCGTCGTGGTTGGCATCGCAGGCCAAATAGGCGCGTACCACGGCGGTCTCATACTCTTGCTCGCTGATCTTGCGATCGTGGTCGGTATCGACCGCAGCGAAGGCCGCTGCGGTGCTGAATCGGCCGGGAAACGGCAAGAGAAGCTTATCGCTCCGCGCGTTGGCCAATTCGGCCGCCGTCAAGAAGCCGTTCTTGTGCAGATCGAGATGCTTGAAGTCGAGGCGCGCGGCCGCGGCGAGTTCGCGCCGGTCGAGCTTGGCATCCCGATCGGTATCGATCGCACGAAAGCCGGCGATCGCACTCGACGTATCCGTCTGGGCGACCGAGATGCCGAAACTGCTGCACGCGAACACTGCCGCGGCCAACGCGCAACGTGAGGAAAACACTCTAGCTCTTACCCTTGCTCAGCGCGGCGCCGTCGGGCTGCTGAAAGCCCGTGATCGCCTTGGTGGGATTCCCGCCGGCGGGATATTTCCAATACGCGGCCTCGGCGCCCGCGCTGCCCGCGTAGGTCGGCGCGATGAGCGTGGTCGCCTGAGGCTTCTTCTTGGTGCCCTGCGTATCCGGGATCCAGAATTGCCAAACCCAGCCCGTGCCGTCGAGTTGCGTCTGGCCTTCGACGCTGCCCGTCGTGCCTGATAACTGAATCTGATAGATCGTTCCGCTCGAGCCCGAGCCGACGGCGAGATACTCCCCATCCCATTGCAGGGGCCCGGGATCGATGCTCGACGCGTCGACCGAGACTTGCGTCAGGGTCGAACTGCCTCGCGCGAGTTCGAACAGCTCGAATTTTCGCGTGCCGCTCGCGAAAGCGTCGCAGAACAGGTTCCCGTCGTCGTCGTAGCCGCAGCCCGGGATGCCTTCCTGACCCGAGGGCGTGTAGAGCGTCGGCGTGCCCTGCGCGTTTTGAAAGATCGCGATGCAGTCTCCGCAGGTCGCGTCGAGCGAAGGAACCGCGAGGTTTCCCGTCTTCGGATCGACGGAGCAATTCAGTTCCGGATAGCCCGGTAAATCGAGCGTGCGCAGCGGGCTCGTAGCGCCGTGCGCGTAGACTTCAACCGTCGAGCCGCCGCCGTTGAGGATGAAGACGTCGCCGGCTTTATTCGAGCAAATGCCCGACGGCGCGTTGAAGCCGGTCAACGTCCCGACGAGCTTGCCGGACGGATACTCGTATACGTACACGTCGTTGCTATCTTCATCCGCGACGTAGAGCAACGTCGAAGATTTCGCGGCGCCCGGAGACATCCACGACGTGTGATGGCCGGTCTGGGCCGAGCGCAGAGCGCGTTGCGCCGCGAGCGACGGTTCGGGCAGTCCGCGCGCGCGCAATTGCGCCGGAGTGCCGGCAAACGCACCGCCGACGGCGCCCTGCCGGGCGATGCTCTGCTGCGCGGCGCCCTGCTGAAGCGGCGAGCTTCCCGACGCGGCGCAGCCCGCGAGAAACGACACAGCCGCAATAACGCTCAACATGCCACGCAAACGACGAAACGCGTCCAAGGCGAACCTCCCCGCACCCACGGAAGATCGGGACATTTCGGAAGGACGAGCACGTTCTCGACGTTACGGAGAGCAACCTGGCATCTTAATATCCTTAATCTCCAGCGCGCTCTCCCTGCCCGGACACACGCGGCGCAATCACGAGCGTCGCATCGGCGACCGTCATCCACAAAGTACGAAAGATCGGCCTGAGGCCGGCCGCTGCGTGCCGGCGAACCGACACACATGGATCTCGATGCAGCAGCTCCGGGCTTTGTCACCGATGTGAAGCCCCTTTTTCGCGCCAAGGATCGCGACTCGATGCAGCGCGCCTTCGATCTCTGGAGCTACGACGACGTGGTCGAACACGCCGCGGCCATCCTCCACGCGGTGCAGAGCGGCGCGATGCCGTGCGACGGAGCGTGGAGCCCGGAGCGCGTCGGCGTGCTGCAGCGCTGGATCGCGGCAGGTACGCCGCCATGAGCATGCGACGCTTGGCCGCGTTCCTGCTGCCGGGGCTCCTCGGCGCCGGCATCACGGCGCCCGTGCCGAGAACCGCTTCCGGGGCGACGGACGCAGACATCGACAAGGTCGTCGCGCTCTTCAGCTCCGACGCCGTCGTGGATCAGCCGAGTAACCCCAAACCTCTCGATGCCAAGACTCTGCGTACGTTCTTCTCGATGATCTTTCGCGCGTATCCGGACTTTCATATCACGATTGAAGACAAAGTACTAGACGGCTGGAAAGCCGTCACGATCGAACGGGTGACGGGCCACTGGCGCGGCGTCTACACCGATCCCACGACGGGAAAGACCGCCCAACCCAACGGCAAGGCCTTCGATCATCCGGGGGCGATGTACATCGTGTACGATGCGCGGCACGAGATCAAACGCTTGCGCATCTTCTGGGACCAATTGACCGTAGACCGTCAGCTCGGCATCACGCCTCACTAGGAGGGTTGTCGGCGTTTTCATGAGGAGTCGAGCAGCATGTCATCACCGAACGCTTGGCCGTCGCTCGAATACGCTTCGTGGGCTGCGACGAAGCGGAGCCTGCACCTCTACGCGCAGATGCTGGGCAAATTGCGCCTCGCGCTCGCTCCGCCGCAGCCCAATTGGATGCACACATCGCTGGCGCTGACGCCTCGCGGCTTCAGCACGGGCCTCGTACCCCACGCCGCCGGCTCCGTGCTCGGCCGCATCGACGTCTTCGATGCCACGCTGATTCTCGAGACCAGCGACGGCCGCAGCGCAGCGGTCGCGCTCGACGAAACGCCGGCAACGGTGGCGCGGGTCTACGCCGACTTCACCGCGGCGCTGCGCCGGCTCGACGTCGACGTGACGCTCGACCCCGTGCCGCAAGAGATTCCCGACCAAACGCCGCTCGATCGCGACGACCGGCCGGCTCCATTCGAGCGGCACGACGCGCAGCGCTGGCTGAGCGTGGTGACCGCGAGCAACGCAATCTTCGAACGGTGGCGCGCGCGATTCTTCGGCCGGAGCGGCATTCAGCTCTGGTGGGGCGCCTTCGATTTCGCGCTGTTACTTTTCAGCGGAAAACACGTCGAGCCGCCGACCGATCGCGGCTACCTGATGAAGTACGATCTCGACGCGGAGATGCTCAACGTCGGCTTCTATCCCGGCGACGACGCGAATGCGGCAATATTCTACGGCTACATCTATCCGCAGCCGGCAGGCTGCGAGACGATCTCGCTCGCACCGCCCGACGCCGTGTGGTCGACCGCGCTGCGCGAATGGATCCTACCCTACGAAGCGGTGCGCGCGGCGGCCGATCCCGCGGCTGCATTGAGCGCCTTTCTCGACGCGATTTACGGCGTGTGCGGCAGCGCAGGCGGTTGGAACCACGCCGAACTCAGTTACACCGCGCCGCCCCACCGATGAGGGGACGACGGGCGTCCGCGTGAAGGACGGGCCATGAGATTCGTTCTCACGGTGATCTGTTGCCTGGTCATTGCGGGCTGCTCGAGAGGCGCCACGGGTTCGCTGCCGGGCACGCTCCCGGCCTCGAGCGTCGCGAACCTGCACGATCCGTTGGGGCCACGCACGACGTCGCGCAACGCCTCCAGCTACAAGATCCTGTACACGTTTCTCAATTCACCCGATGCGGCAAACCCCTTTGCGGGTCTCATCGACGTCAAGGGTGAGTTGTACGGCACGACGGTCGGCGGCGGCGACGGCAACGGCGCGGTCTTCAAGATCTCGACGTCGGGCGCCGAGAGCGTGGTGTACGCCTTCACGGGAAGCCCCGACGGCAGCGGACCGTTCGCGAGCCTGACCGAATCGCGCGGCGTTTTCTACGGCACGACGTATGCCGGCGGCACGAATAGCGCGGGCACGGTTTTCGAGATCGCGGGCGGCAAGGAAAAGGTCGTGCACAGCTTCGGCGCGAGCGGCGACGGCAACAGCCCGTACGGTGCAATCCTCGACGACAAGGGCACGCTCTACGGCACGACCGCAATCGGCGGCAACAGCGCGTGCTACAGCCTCGGCTGCGGTATCGTGTTTAAGATAACGAGCGCGGGAACGGAGAGCGTCTTCCACACGTTCGCGGGCGAACCGAACGACGGTTCGTTTCCGGATGCGGGCCTGGTGGAAGTGAAGGGCGCCTTTTACGGCACCACGCGCCTGGGCGGAACGAACAAGCTCGGAACGGTTTTCAAGATCGAAAAGTCCGGCAAGGAGACGGTGCTGCACAGCTTCCAGGGAGGCAGCGACGGCTACTATCCGGAGGCGTCGTTGCTGAACGTCGGCGGCACGCTCTACGGAACGACGGTCGGCGGCGGCTCGGGCAATAGCGGAACGGTCTTCTCCATCACGACGACCGGCAAGGAAAACGTCGTCTACAGCTTTCACGGCGGCAGCGACGGCATCAATCCCGAGGCTCCGCTGATCGACGTCAACGGCGCGCTGTACGGCACCACATATGAGGGCGGCGCGTTCGGCTACGGCACGGTCTTCAGCGTCACGCCGTCGGGCAAGGAGAACGTGCTTTACTCGTTCCAAGGGTATCCCTCCGACGGCGATTATCCGCAGAGCGGGTTAACGTATTTGAACGGCGCGCTCTACGGAACGACCGACTACGGCAGCACGGGCTGCGTCAATCGGATGGGCCTCTCGGGCTGCGGGATCGTCTTCTCGATCGCACCGTAGCTCGGGGAGCGCGCGCTAACGCATCGCGGCGAGTTGCGACGCCAGCGGGTTGAGGTCGACGCGAATGAAGCCCGTCTGCGGCCGGTCGAGGTCCACCATCATGTTGACCACGATCGCGCAAGCGAGCGTGTACGCGAGTCCGAGCACGCGCGGATTCTTCTTCGAACGCGCGAAGCCGAACCCGATCAAGGTCGCGCCGAGCAAGACGAGGCCGAGCGTCATGGTCACGATCGTGGTCGGAACGTGGCTGGTCAACACCACGAATTGCTCGGATGAAAGATCGATCGTTTCGTTGAGGGTTTGCAGCAGCAGCGAATACCCGAGATTGCGCGGATCGCGGCGCAAGGCGCCGGAGGCAATACTCCACAGTTGCCGTTGGTAGGCGTCGTTGTTGGGCCCGAGTTCGTGCTTGATCTGCAGCGACGTCGGCTCGCGATAGGCGTGCAGCCGAAGCGCCGTATAGTCGGTCAGCACCGAACGAAAACGTCGCGACTCCGCGGGCGGGAGTTGATCGGAACGCAGCCAAGTGGTGCCGATGCTGTTGGCCTCGGTGACCACGAGCGTGCGGCGCACGTCGTAGCGCGCTTCAGCCTGCGAAAACGACAACCCGAGCACGAACGCCACCAAACCCAAAACCGCGCCCTGAATCACGTTCCAGACTTCGTCGGACACCGGCGCCTTGTCCCAACCGCGAAATACTTGATAGGGCAGTTCGACGGCCAGCGTGAGCACGACGAACAGCCCGACCGGTAAGATCCACGGGTTTGAATCGAAAATGTAATAGGTCAACGCGCAGCGTTCGCCGGCGGCGCGTGTTCCCGGATCGCCTCGAGAATCTGCGGCCACGCGCCGCGCGGCAAGCTGTGGCCCATGCCCGGAACGACTTCGAGCGTGGAACCGGCCACCGCCGTGGCCACGTCGAGACCGTGCTGCAGCGGAACGAGCGGATCGAGCGTCCCGTGAATGACGAGTGCGGGCACGCGCAGACCGTGCAACTTCGGAAGCCGGTTGCCCGACGCGATGATGGCCAGCATCTGCCGCGACACGCCGTCGGGGTCGGCACCCCGCTCGAACGACGTCTCGCCTTCCCACCTGACCCGCTCTTCGTCGAACGGAAAGTGCTCGGCCGCGAGGACGCGCCACGCTTTGACGAAGTTGCGCACGAAGGTTTCGCGGTCGGTCGAACGCGGCGCCATGAGGCTGGCCAGGGCGGCCGGCGTGGGCGGTGCCCCTTGCGGATCGCCGGTCGGCGCCATGATGAACGTGGCCGTGCGCAAGCGCTCGGGAAACGACACGGCCAACTCCATGGTAATCGCGCCGCCCATGGATGCGCCGACGACGTCGGGCTTGTCTATGCCGAGCGCATCGCAAAGCCCGAGCGTGTCCCGGCCCATGTCGAGCAGCGTATAGCTCGGCGGGAACGGATTGCCCGCTGCCGCCGCCGCAAAGATCTCGGGCATGCTCGGCGTGGCGTCGCGGGCGATGCGCGTCGAGCGTCCGATATCGCGGTTGTCGAAGCGCACGACCCAGCGGCCTTGGCGCGCCAACTCGATGCAGAATTCCTCATGCCACAAGATCATCTGCGCGGCGAGGCCCATCACGAGCACGAGCGGCGGATGCGCGGGGTTGCCGAAGGTCTCGTAGCAGAGTTCGACGCCGTTGGCCTTGGCAAACGCCGGCCCGGACTGCTCGATCGTTTCGCTCGTATCGCTCACGCAGGCTGTTTCCAGGCCGGCCCGCCCGACGCATGCCGCGAAACCTCCGGCGCCCCCGGTCCGGTCTTGCATCGGGCATGCAACAGTTGGAGTTGGGCTTCGGGCTCGACGGCGGCCCGCGCACCCTGGTCGACGATGCGTCCGGCAAGATCGTCTATGCCCCGGGCATCGTCGCGCCGGAAACGGCCGCGGGCTGGTTCGCACTGCTCCGCGACACGATCGACTGGCAACACGAGCGCCGGCCCATGTACGATCGCATCGTCGACGTGCCGCGGTTGACCGCGCACTTCGGACCGGGCGCAGTCTGGCCCCAACCGTTGCGCGCGGCGCAGCGCGTCGCCGAGCGTTTCGCGGGCGTGCGCTTCAATAGCGCCGGCCTGAATCTGTACCGCGACGGCAACGATAGCGTGGCGATGCACAACGATCATACGGCGGAGTTGATCGACGGCTCACCGGTGCTGCTGATCAGCCTCGGCGGCACCCGGCGCATGCGCATCCATAGCAAGGCGCTGCCGCGCCAAACCTTCGACGTCGCGCTCGAGCCTGGGAGCGTCTTGCTCATGGCGGGCGCCTCGCAGCGCCATTGGGAACACGGCATTCCCAAGACGCGAGGCCACGCCGACGCTCGCATTTCGCTCGCGTTCAGACTCCGGCCGACAGGCTAGCCTACCGCCGCCGCGAACGCGGCGGGCATGAACGCACAGAGACTGGCGGGCAAGATCGCGCTCGTCACCGGCGGCGCCAGCGGCATCGGTCTAGCCGCGGCGCGGCGCTTCGCGGAGCACGGTGCCGTCGTCGTCATCGCGGATATCGATGCGGCCGCCGCACGCACCGCTACGGCGGCCGACCCGGCGTTGCATGCGACGCAACTCGACGTCACCGACGAAACGCGCTGGGCCGCCGTCGTCGACGAGACGCTCGAACGCTTCGGCCGGCTCGACGTGCTCGTCAATAGCGCGGGCATCGGCACCGTGGGCGACATCGAAACCTGCACGACCGCCGAATGGCGACGGGTCATGGCGGTCAACGCCGACGGCGTCTTCTTCGGTTGCCGCAACGCGGTGCGCGCGATGAAAGCGCACGGCGGTTCGATCGTGAACCTGTCCTCGGTCTCGGGACTCGTGGGCGGTTATAACCTCGCGGCATACAACGCCTCGAAGGGCGCCGTGCGACTGCTGACCAAATCGGTAGCGCTGCATTGCGCGCGCAAGCGCTACGGCATCCGCTGCAACTCCGTGCACCCAGCGTTCGTGGAGACGCCGATGGTCGATACGATGCTCGAAGGCACGGCCGATCCGCAGCGTACGCGAGAACGGCTCCTGGCCACCGTGCCGCTCGGGCGCTTCGGCACGCCGGGCGAGATCGCAGACCTCTTGGTCTACCTCGCCTCCGACGAGTCGCAATTCGTTACCGGCGCCGAGTTCGTGATCGACGGCGGCCTGACCGCGGCGTAAGACACATTCAGCCCGCCGCCAAGCCGAGCACGGTTGCGACCAGGGCCGGAGCATCGTCGCCCTCGATCTCCATCGTGCAGGCCATCGAATAGAGCACCTTGCCCGCGCCTTTCGGCTCGACCGACTGCAGCACGACGCGATTGCGCACGCGGGCGCCGGAACGCACGGGTGTGATGAAGCGCAAACGATCGATGCCGTAGTTGAGCACCATTGCCGAACCGAGCCGGTCTCCAACGACTTCAGCGAGCGTACCCGCTACCAGCGACAAGGTCAGGTAGCCGTGCGCGATCGTGGTGCCGAAGGGGCCACGCGCCGCGCGTTCGCGATCGACGTGGATCCACTGCCGGTCCTCGGTGCACTCGGCGAAGCTGTCGATGCGCTCCTGCGACATCTCGATCCAGCGTGACACGCCGAGTTCGCTGCCGATGAGCGCCGTTATTTCCATCGTGGCGGCTTCGCGGTCGCACGATCGTACCCCACCAGAAGGAACCGGAACCGGACGTAAAGCAAGGCCGCAGGGCGCCGGTCGCCGGTGCGCCGTCCTGCTGGAGGTTCTTCTTGGTATTCGTTGCTCGCTCGCACCGGTCGACTCTCGCCGCCGGCATCGCGCTCGCCGCGGCGCTCGCACCGGTCGCCTGCCGGGCCTCGGCCCAGGACGTGTTGACATATCACAACGATACCTATCGCACCGGCTGGTTTCCGGCCGAGACGACGCTCACTCCGGCCAACGTCGGACCGTCCACGTTCGGTTTGCAAACGACGGTGACGCTGGACGCGCGCGTCGATGCGGAGCCGCTGGTCGTATTCGGCCAGGCGATCGACGGTTCGGGCACCCACGACGTGGTCTACGTCGCCACCGAGAACAACACCGTCTACGCGCTCGACGCAAAGTCGGGCGCGACGCTCTGGTCGCGCAACTTCGGTGCCTCCGTACCCTACACGTACAAGGACAACGACGACAACGTCTACCCGATCATGGGCATCCTCAGCACGCCCGTCATCGATCGCACCCTCGGCGTGATGTTCGTCGTGGCCGACACCTACGACAACTATAGCGACACGTTCGCGCTGCATTCGATCTCGCTCGGCAACGGTTCGGACAGCGTTACGCCGGTGCAGATCGGGGCGACCGAGCAACTCAACAAGCACAAAGACTGGATCTTCCAAGCCCAGCACCAGCTCAACCGCCCGGCGTTGCTGGAAGCCAACGGCAACATCTACGTCGCCTTCGGCAGCACCGGCGACGCCGTGCCCGCCATCTCGCGCGGCACGATGCTGGCGTACAACGCGCAGACGCTCGCGCCCGCCGACGCCGTGCTGACCAACAAGAAGATAGAGAAGTACTCGCCGTTCTACCTGTCCTCGATCTGGCAGTCGGGTTACGGTCCCGCGACCGACGAGAACGGCAACATCTTCTTCACCACGGGCAACAGCAACGGCAGCAAAGCCAGCTACGCGAAGAACGTCAACTATCCCGATAGCGTGCTGGCGCTTTCGCCCGACCTCTCGACGCTGCTGCAGAGTTTCACGGTCTCGGACTACTTTAGCCTCGACCAAGGCGACGTCGACCTCGGTTCGGGCGGCACGCTCGTGGTGCCGGCGCAGAGCGGTTCCTATCCGCATCTGGCCATCGCCGGGGGCAAGGATGGGCGCGTCTTTCTGCTCGACCGCGACAATCTCGGCGGCTTCCACAAGAAAACCAACGAGGTGCTCGATACCGAAAACGAAGGCAGTTGTTGGTGCGGTCCCGCGTACTACGTAGGCAGCGACGGCAACCCGCGCATCGTAACCGGCGGCGGCAACGGCGTCACCGTCTGGCTCCTCCAGACGAGCCCGCCGAAGCTCGTGCAGCAGGGTTCGACGGGTTCCGGGTACGTCGGCGGCTATCCCGACGACGGCGGCACGTTACCCGTCATCTCGTCGAACGGAACGACCGCAGGCAGCGCGGTGGTGTGGTTCGTTCAGCGTCCGCAGTCGTCGCAAGACGGTCCCCCCGGCACGCCCGTCACCCTCTGGGCCTTCGACCCGACCAACCTGAGCCGGCCGCTTTTCAGCGCGCAAGCCGGAACGTGGCGGCATGCGGTCAACAGCAACGCCGACCTCGTGCCCACGGTCGCGGGCGGGCGCGTCTACGTCGCCGCTAACTCGACGCTGCAGATCTTCGGATTGCTCGACCAGGGCAGCCGCGCAAAGGGGAAGAGAAAGTGATGCGCCGTCTCGTTTCTAGCGCGGCTTTGGCCGCGCTCGTTTTCGCCGCCGCGGCGGGTACCGGCATCGCGCAAGAAGGCCCGGATGAGGTCGCGCCGCCCGCGCACGACGTCTACGGCACGGTCTTGGGCGTCCGCGGGGACACGCTGAGCCTGCAATTGCGCACGGGACGGACGCTCGACGTCGACCTGCGCGAAGCGCGCGCGCTCCAGCACGTCGTGCTCTTGACCAGAGGCCGTCCGGTGCACGTGCGCGGCAATCCCGGCGTGCGCGCATTCCACGCCGTCGCCGTGCTCAAGTCGCACATCGGCCCGGCGTCGTGGCCGCCCGACAACTGAAGAGTCGCTAGCGCCCCGCGTTACAGGCCACGGTGATCACCTGGCCGTTGGGGATTTTGCCTGCGATCATGGCGCGCGCATCGCGCTCGTTGCCGCCGGTGCCGTACTCTACTTGTTGGCCGAGCACGCCGAGCGCACCGCACCGCGAGCTCGAAAATTCGATGCCGAGCAGACAGTCGTTCCGCCCGTTGGTCTGCGCGTTGCACGCCGTGCGCGCGTCGGCGCGCGCCGCGTCGGCCGTGGGCCGGTCGACGGCCGAGCCGGAAGCGAAGCTGCCCGGCTCGTAGTAGATCGCGCCGAAGCCGATCCGCTGCGAAAGCGGAGCGGTCGATTGCGCGGGCGGCACGTTCCCCGAACCGCCGCCGTTGCCCACCGCGACCGGCGCCGGCAGCGGCTGGCCTTCGTTCGTGTAGGCGCGCATGAAGTCGCCGCCGGGAATCCACGAGGATCCGTCGGCGAACACGACGCGCTCGATGCGCACGCTCTGGTCGGTCATCCGGCGCACGACGCGCGCCGGCCAGAGCTTGCCGTACCAGCAATGATTGTCGATGTTGGTCGGGGGCGTGAACGTGCCCTTATCCAACTGATTCCAATCGGCTTCGGTCTCGCCGCGACGGTTCGTCACGACGAAGCGGAGGTCGACGTCGGTCGCCACTTTCGTCGAGACGTTGCGAAACGAGATGCACTGGTAGTAACGAAACGAACTCGCGTTGCTCAGCGCGGTGCGATACAGGTGGATCGGCGCGTTGTCGTTATTTTCCGGGCGCGAATTCACGTCGAGCGGTTCTGCCGTCGGCGAGGGCGAGGGTGAAGGCGTCGGGCTGGGCGACGCATCGGCCAGGAGGACGGCGAGCAAAAGCGCGAGCATGAAGCGCTGCGCTTCTGTACCCGGCGCTTGCCTCCTTGCCGGGTCACTTGACGCTCGGCGAGAGCCGACGTACCATCGGAGTCCGGCTAAACGCATTTCTGGTTTTGGTCCGTCACGGAGGAACCGACAATGGCTCTGCCAGGGTATCGTCTTCTCGAAGGAAGCGAACACGCGCACCCGGCGGATCACGCGCTGCTCGGTGCGAGCGATCCGGCCGAGTCCGGCACCGTGACGCTGGTCGTACGCCGGCGCGCGGGTTCGAAATTACTCGAACTCACCGACTTCAGCGGTCGCCCCGGCGAGCACCCCGAACCGTTTTCGCGCGCAGACTTCGCGGCACAAAACGGCGCCGATCCCGCCGACATCGCCCAGGTCGAGGCTTTCGCTCGCGGCCACGGCCTGACCGTCGTGGAAAGCGACGTGGCACGCCGCTCGGTTGTCGTAAACGGGACGGTGGCCTCCCTGAACGCGGCCTTCGGCGTGGCTTTGCACGACTATAGGTCGCCGCGCGGGAAATATCGCGGATACGCCGGCGCACTTTCGATGCCCGCCGGCATGGCGGGCGTCGTCGAGGCGGTGTTCGGCTTGGATAACCGCAAGGTGCCCGCGCAACACTACGCGGCCAAACGCAAGAAGGTGAGCGCGAGCCCGGAAACGACCAATCCACCGAATACCGCGCCGGTCACCCCGCAGCAGATCGCGGCCCTGTATGACTTTCCGCCCGGCGACGGCGCGGGGCAGACCATCGGCATCTATGAGATGGAGACCGGCGACGGCCCGGCGGGATACACCACGCAAGATCTCGCCGACTCGATCGCCGCATTCGGCGGCAACCTCAAGGTGCCCAAACCGGTCGACGTCTCCGTCGACGGCGTGACCAACTCCGGAAAGTCGGACGGCGAAACCGGGCTCGACATCACCGTCGCCGGCGCGATCGCACAGGGTGCCGAACTCGCGGTGTATTTTACGGGCGGCGATGCGCAGAACATCATTCACGCATTGCAGCTCATGTTTCATCCGGGCGCCGGCGATCCGCAGCCGACGATCGTTTCGATCAGTTACGGCTGGGGACCCGACGACGAAGCCGCGGCGGCATTCTCCGCCGCCGAATACGCGCAACTCGATCAGCTCTTCCAAGACGCGGCAAACCTGGGCATCACCGTGCTCGTCTCGTCGGGCGACTCCGGTGCGTTCATCGAGAGCACGACGCAAGCCCAAGCGAGTTATCCCGCGACCGAACCCTGGGTCATCGCCTGCGGCGGCACCACGGTGGGAAACATCGCCGGCGCTTCGTTCGACGAATACGCTTGGAACAACGGCGGAACCGGCGGGGCGTCGGGCGGCGGCATCAGCGCGCGCTATCCGGTGCCGAGCTATCAAAGCAGTCTTACGCTGCCCGTCGCAAACGGAACGAAGGCGGCCGGACGCGGCATTCCCGACCTCGCAGGCAACGCTAACGAAGATAGCGGCTATCCGCAATTCATCAACGGGCAGTCCGGGCCCGTCGGCGGAACGAGTGCGGTCGCGCCGCTCTACGCGGGCCTGCTCGCGATCGTCAACGCCAACCTGGGTCGCGCCTTCGGCTTCATCAATCCGATCCTGTACGCGCTCGCGGCGCAAGCCTTCAGCGACATCGTCAGCCCGCCGGGACCGGCGAACAACTCGTACAACGGCGTGACGGGCTATGCGGTCGGCGCAGGTTGGGACGCCGTCACCGGATTGGGCAGCATCAAGGGTACCGCGCTCCAAGCCGGGCTCAAAGCGGCGCCGGCACCCGCAACGCAGACGCCGGTCACGGCCAAGCCGTAACGCGCCAAACGGGCAAGCGTCAATCGGCGACGCACCGGCGTGGGTACGAACCGGCCATGAGCGTCACGACCGAAGATTTGACCAACGCGGACCCCATCGAGTGGCTCAAGAACGACCACCGCATCATCCGCCGCATGCTGCAAGAACTCAACGGCACGACCCCGGCCGATAGTTCGGCGCACTTTGAATCCCTCAAGAAACTGCTCTCGCTGCACAACGCGATCGAGGAGAACATCGTCTATCCGGCGCTCGCGAAGATCGCCGGCGACCGCGATCAGGCCCTGGAACTGTTTCACGAAACCGCGGAAGCCGACATCCTCGTGTTCTCGCTGTCGCAAGCGCGCGCACGCGACGACGAAGCGGCTTTTCAAGCCGGCGTCGAAGAATTGACCAACGCAATTCTCGAACACGTGCAGGTCGAGGAACGTCAGGCATTTCCGTTGTTGGAGTCGGCCGGCCCGCGGGTGCTGAGCCAACTCGCGAACGACATCGTGAAGTTCCGAAGCTCGCTGACCGCGTCCTCGGCAGTATAGAGCCGACTACGAAAAGCAGGCGGTGATCGCTTCGATCACCCGCTTGCTTTCGTTCGGGTCCCGGACCTGGATGCACGCCGCGCCGGTGCCGCGCGCGGGATAATCGTTGCCCCCGGGAAAGAGCGCGTCGCCGACGTAGATCATGTCGGTCGTGGCAATGCCCAGGATGTCGCGCAACTTGCCGATGCCGTAAGCCTTGTCGATACCGGGCAGGGTCACGTCGATCGATGTCGAGCCGCCCAGACGTACCGAGAATTCGGGCAGCGACACGTCCAAGAGTTCCTTGATCTTGTGGCGCTTGGCGAAATCGGGATCCCACGTCTTCTTCGCATCGAGCGGCGCCTGCTGACCGAGCGCGGAGTAGGTGATCTGGCTCTCGCGATCCTCGATCACTTCGCCCCATACCTTTTGCGCCCCGAAGCCCGATGCCGCGACCGCACTTTCCAATGCGGCGGTGATCTTCTGCTTTTGCGCGACCGAAAGATTCTCGGAATAGAGTTCGTGCCACGCCCCGTCGGCATAGCGCAAGAACTTGGTGCCGCACGTCGGCAGCATGCTGAGGTTCTCGAGCGGTGCGCCTTGGGGAAGGTTGGCGATCAATTGGGTCTGGAACTGAGCCAGGTCGCCACCCGAGATGACCGCGACCTTGAGGAGTCGCAGCAGGCCTCCCAGCAGTCCGGACATCTCCGCGTCGATTGCGGACTTGCTTTCGGCCAAGGTGCCGTCGAGATCGAATGCGACGAGTTTCTTCACGTCGAAATCGCTACCCAAGTTAGCCCGGCACTCAACCGGGGAATGGAGAAATCATGACCGATCATGAAGTGAAGCCTTTCGTCGGACGCGCCGTACGCGTTACCCTGGCCGACGGCCGTATCCTGGCCGGTACGCTCCATCGCGAGGCCGACACGGTCGCGTCGAGTGCCGCCTACCTCGTGGTCTCCGACCCGATCCAACAGGGTGGTGAAACCATCCAGGCGCGCATCGACCAGGCCGACCGGATCACGCAAATCGAGGACGCCTCGGGCGACCCGGCCGCCGTCGAGTAGCGCGCACAAGAAAAGCCGAGCCGGATCGCAATCCGGCTCGGCCCCTGATGGAACGCGAGTTCGGGTTTAGAGACCCTTGCCCGTGAGGTAGCCGTCGATCGAGCCGATGCCCGTGACTTGGTCGAAGCCGGCCTTGGCGGTGTACTCGCCGTTGCTACCCGACGTGATGTCGTGGAAGAACGGCTTCTTCTTCGTGCCGTATCCGTTCTTACCCCAGAACGTGTACAGCGTCGGGTTGAAGTAACCGCTGCGCGCGCCGAGGAGTTCGTTGATCTCCGTCAACGTCGCACCGAAGATCGGCGAGGCCAGCGAGGTGCCGCCCAGCGGATTGTAGTCGGTGTTCCACGAGCCGCCGTAGTAGAACGCCGCACCAGTGTCGGGATTGGCATCGAAGGCCACGTCGGGAACGTTGCGGCCGCTCGTGATGACGCCCGAAACGCCGCTCTGATACGAAGGCAACGCAAAGACGGTCGAAACGCCGCCACCGCTGCCGTTCCAAGCGTTTTCCGACGACCACTTGCCCTTGGTCGTGTCGATGAGCGAGGTGCCGCCGACGGCGACGAAGTGCGGGCCGCTGGCCGGCGCGCTGACGCAACCGCCATCGGATCCCGAGTCGCCCGACGAAGCGTGGAAGGTTATGCCGAGCGCGGAGCCCTGTTCGGCGATGTTGTCCCAGGCCTCGGCGGTCGAACCGCCGATGCCGGTCTCGCAGCCACCGAAGCTCGAGTTCGCCGTGTCGACCACGTTGGCGTTGACGACGGCATTGTAGGCATCGGTGATGTACGAGAGGCTGTTGAAGCTGGGGAACTCGTACACGTACAAGTTGGTTCCCGGTGCGTTCGAAACGATCGTCTCGACGTCGAGCGTCGTCTCGAGCGAGTCGCCGCTGCCGTCGCCGCCCGGCGGACCGCCGTCGATCGGAATGCGCGTCGTCGCCTGACCGGTGCGCGTCACATTGAAGTACGTCAGGAACCCGCTGAGATCGCTATCGAGGAAGTCGGCATCGATCACGACGCCCGAAGCGCGGCCCGTGCCGGTGTAGTACTGACCCTTTTCCTTCGGGATCTTGTGCTGCTGCGGCAAATCGTAACCGCCGGAGAATCCGAGCGGACCGTATCCCGAGAGGTGCGTTGCGCTGCTCACGGGCCCCTTGAGGGGCTGGCCGACGAGATCGGGATCGAGGCCTTCGTTCAGCGGCGCTTGCGGTTGCGGCTGAGCGCGCGCGATGTCGGTGCTGACCACACGCAGGTTATGCAGGCCGTCGACGCTGCGAACGAGCGAGGCGATCGAGGCCGGCGCAACGCCGGGACGCGCGTTGAGGTAACGCTCGCCGTAACCGGGCTGATTGACGCGGTGGATTTCCGTGGAGAAGAACTTCTCCGCAGCGCCGATGGTGCCGACGGCGTCGATGACCGTATGGTTGGAGAAGGTGTTGGTGATGCTGAACCCGCCGCGTTGCAGCGCGGCCGCCACTTGCGCGTACTGCGCCGCCGTCGGCGCGAACGCCGCGTTGAATTGGCTGCTGGTCAGGAATTGATGGTACGCGGGTGAGGCGGGGTTCGATTGCAACGCGACCAGTTGATCGAGTTGCGCCTGGTTGCGGTACTTCAACGTGATCGCCAGATTGATGCGTCCGTTCGACGGGGCGAGCCCGAGGTCGGAGACCGCGACGCGGGGCACGTCGGCAACCGACGGTGCGGCTCCCACGGCGGCCGACGCGAGGCCGGGCGAAAGAGCAAACGCGGTCGCGCCGAGCGCGAGAACGCGTAAGTGGACAGGCTTCAAGACTCTGACTCCTTCCGCGCGAGTGCGCGGAGAGAAAAATACAGTTCGATGCGCGAGGCCTCGAGGCAAGGCTTTAAGCGGAAGTTGCAACTTCCTCGAACCGGCGGGCCAGCTGGGGTTTGCGAGTATCCTCTATCCGTCCGGCGCAGACCTTCGGAAAATGAAGACCGCCGTCACTATATCGGTAGTTCGCCTAAACTGAGAACGACTCGCGTAAACCCGCACCGGCACGCTCGAGTCCGGCTAGCGCAGCGCCTCGATCGTCCAACCGCTGACATTCGTAAACTGCAGCCCGTCGACCGTAACCGTGCGCACTTCGTTGATGGTAACTTTGCTCACCATGCCGCGCCGGACTTGACCCTGGATGCCGACCGTGACGCCGTACGGCAATTTCGCCGGGGCGCCGAAGACGGGCTCGGGCATTTCCGCGCGCCGACCGCCGCCGCGGTGTGAGCCGGGTTGCGCGACCGGTTGCGGCGGCGCGTATTGGCCGTCGCCGCGCAGGTCGAAATCGGTGCCGGCGACGTGCTCGACCGCAATCGGCACCTCGATCGAGGCCGTCGCGCCATGCGTTTCGGGAAAAGCGAGGGTCGCAGCCCAACCGTCGGGGTTTGGTGCGCCGGTCTGGCCCGCGAAGAGTTCGGTCAGCCTGTTGAGGCCGCTGACGACGTCGACGGTCGCACCGTCCTGACTCGCGACCTTGTCGCTCTTGGGGATATACAGCGACCCGTCGCGGCCGACGTTCAACACCGTCAAATCGGCCGCGTGTCCGGCGATCGTGCCTTCGAGCGTCGCCGTGGTGGCCGCCTTCCGGCGGAGGGTCACGTCGCTGGATGCGGTCTGCGCGCCGGCCGCATCTTGCGTCGTGCGCACGATGTGGAAACGGACCACACCGCCGATCGGAGGCACGATGCTCGCCGAAAGCGGCGGCGCCGCGGACGCGGCGGCCAGCAGCAGCGCGAGCGCCGCCGTGGGAAGAGTCAGCATGACCCCCAGATTACGGTGCCGGCCTCAAAGACATCTGTGAAAAAATCGGAACTACTCGCCATCGGGCGACGACGCGGCGAGCCGAAGGCTCAGAAAATCCCTGAGGTCGGCCAACTCGGTGAAGTAAAAGCGCCGTTCGGTGCCGACCTCGACGATGCTGCCCCGCAACGCGCCGGTCCGCTCGCCGCCGTTCTCGCGCCACACGCGCAATGTGAAGAGCCGCTCGAAACGGCGTGCGGGCCTCGCGTCTTGGCTATCGTCTTGCATCGCAGATCGTCACCTCCGGCCCAGCATAGGAGGTGCGCGTCTCGGCGGCGTTCCGCGCTCGGCGCGCTGCTATCGTGCAAACGCGACCGCGCAGGCGGCATCGGCCGCGGGCCAGCGATCGTTTTCGAGCGCGGCTGCGAGCGCGCGGTGCACCGGCAGCGCCTCGAACGAGGCGCGCACGTCCGCATCGCGCAAACCGTCGCGCCGCTCCGAATAGGTCTCGGCCGCGCAGCGCAAGGCGCGTCGGGCACCGTCGGGATCCTCGCCGGCGCGACGGACGCAGGCGTCGATCCAGTGGTGTACGATCGGATCGGGCAACGTCCCGCGTCGGCTCTGCCGCGCGGCCCCCTCCGCGTGACGCAAAGCCTCGCTCGCCGCCTCCGGGCGTCCGGCGGCCAAATGCGTCAGCGCCACCTCATCGAATACCTCGGCCGCATTGGCCGGGCGGCCGTATCGCCCATAGAGCGCGGCGGCCTTGTCGAGTTCGGCGAGCGATGCGGCGAAGTCGCGCCGGCAGCGCAACAGCCGTCCGCGATTCTTCGCGAAATTGGCCTCGTGGCGCGAGCCCGGCAAGCGTGCCACGACCTCCGCGGCACGCTCTAAGATCAGCGCCAACCCCTCGGCCTCGCCGTTGAGCCACGCGATCTTGGCCAAATTCAGCGAGGCCACGGCGGCGACGCCGAAATTGCGATGCTCCGTCGCGAGGCGTTCCGCACGTTCGCACCAGGCTCGAGCGCTCGCGAAGTCACCGACATCGGCAAAGAGACCGCCGAGATTGCAGACGATCGGCGCGATGCGCGCGATTCCCAGCGCTTCGGCGAGCCGCACCGCCTCGCGGAATTGCTCGAACGATTCATCGATCTGCCAGGCGTCCCAGAGCACGGTGGCCAGCCTGCCGCGACAGGCCACCTCGCCGCGCCGGTCGCCGAATTCACGACAGAGTTCCAAGGCCTTCCGGTTCAACGCGGCATCGCGCCCGAAATCCTCGCGTTCGTGCGCGACCGAAGCCGCGACCCGCAGGGTCCACACGCGCATCTCGGCGTCGCCGCTGCGCTCGGCCAGCGCGATCGCCTCCGCCGCGAGCCGGTCGGCCTCAGCCGCGCGCTCCGGAGCGAAGCCGCACGATTGTGCGGCGAGCGCGGCGGCCCGAACGCTCGCCACCTCGTCGCCGAGCCGGCCGTAGCGCTCGCGCGCGTCGAGGGCGCTCGCGACCGACGCATCCCACCGGGAATTTCTCTGTTCGCGCCGCGCGCGCGCTTCGGCAGCAGCGGCGAGCCAGCGTTCGCCGCCGGCTTCCGTAGCCAGTTGCGTGAGCCGTTCGATCGCGGCCAACTCGGCGTCGGGATTGCCCCGCCCGAACTCGAGTTCGATGCGCCGGATCAGCGCGATGCAGGCTGCGTCGCCGTCGAGGCGCGCCGCGAGGCTTTCGAGTTCGTCTTGAGCGGCTGCTTCGGCCGCTGCATCGGCAAGACGCGCGCTCATCTTTCCATGCAACGAGAACAGCTCGAAACGCCGCCCGTCGTCGCTTTCCAGGCGCAGCGCGCGATCGAGCGCAGCGCGCGCCTCGACGTTTGCGTTCAAGGTTGCCGCTCGACGGGCGGCCTGCGCATAGTGCAAGGCGGCCCGCTCGGCCTCGCCGCCGCGCTCGTAGTGCAGCGCGATCTCGCCCGAACGCTCGTGCGCGCCCGGCTCGCCGGGCTCGTCGAGCAGCCGCGCGATGCGCCGATGCCGCCGCACCCGCGTTTCTTCGGGCACGCCGTGATAGACGGCCGAATGCACGAGATTGTGGGTGAACGCGTATTCGAAGCGAGCGCGTTCGGACGACTCGCGCACGAGGTGCCGATCGAGCAATTCGTCGATGCCGTCGAGCAGGTCGGCGTGGGAGAGCCCGGCCACGTCGCGCAACAGGCCGACGCTGAAGGCCTCACCGACGACCGCGGCAATCTCGGCCACGGCGCGGCTCCCGGGCGCAAGCGACGCCAGACGTTCGTCGATCATCGCGACCAAACTGGGCGGAATCGCAGGTACGGGCGAGCCGGCGCGCGCGACGTCGCGCAAGAGTTCGGAGAGAAAGAGCGGGTTGCCCGCGCTACGCTCGATCAGCGCCGCGAGGAACTCGCCGGTCGCGGGCACGCCGGGCGCGATCGCTTCGACCAAGAGTCCGATCGCGCGCGCGTCGAGGGGCGCGACGACCAGCGGTTCGCCGGCGCCCGGCGTTCGTTCGAGGGCCCGCAGGCTCGAGGCGCGCAACGGATCGTCGTCGCGATACGTCGCCGCGATCAGAACGCTCGCACGAGCCAAGCGCGGGACGATCTCCCCGAGCGCAGCCAGCGTTTCGACCCCGGCGCGATGGACGTCCTCGAGCACGATCAAGACCGGACGCGTGCGCGCCAACGCGACGATCAGTTGCGCCAGGGCGTCGAGTCTGCGCGCGCGATCGCTTTCGGGATCGAGCCGCGCGAGCGGCGGAATATCCGTCCGGTAGGCGCGAAGTTCGGGCACGAGTTCCGCCACCGCCGCCAATAACGCGCGATCGAGCGAGACGCCGGCGAGCAGCGGCAGCGCGCAACGCACGGCCGCCGCGATGCACTGATAGGGATCGCGTTCGGGCGCGCTCGTAATGCCGGAGAGCACGCGTCCGCCTTCCGCTTCGGCGATGAGCGCGAGTTCCGCGACGAGCCGGCTCTTGCCGATGCCCGCCTCGCCGCGCACGCAGACCAAGCCTCCGGCGCCGCTCGCCGCACGTTGCCAGCGCGCGCGAAGGTGGGCCAATTCGTCCTCGCGCGCCACGAACGGCGCGGAGGCAGCCCCGTGGCGCGCCGCACCCTGCACGGGCGCGGCGCTGGGAATCGGCTCGCCGCGCACGATGGTCTCGCGCAGCGCGATCGTCTCGGGCATCGGCGCAACGTTCATCTCCGCACGCAAGGCGCGCGCGAAGCGGTCGAATTCGCCGAGCGCGCCGGCGGCATCACCGGCCTCGTAGCGCACCGACATGATTTGGCGCACGATGTCCTCGCGCCAGGGATCCGCATCCAGCAGACGCCGCGCGAACGAAGCGGCATCCGCGAAGGCGCGCCGGCTGCGACCGGCGAGCACGAGGCCGGTGAGATCCTCGAGATAGAGCCGGCGCAGGCGTTCTCGCTCCGCCCCGACCCAGTCGTCGTAGATATCCTCGAGCAAGTCGCCGGAGTAGAGCGACGTCGCGCGTTCCACCGTCGCCGGGTCGGCGCGTAGGCGCTCGAATTCGGCGACGTCGAGTTCGCAATCCGAAGATTCGTTCCAGGCGATGCTCTCGGCGTCGCTCGCGATCCAAGGATTGGCCTCGGGCGCCGCGGGCAACGCCTTGAGCAAGCGATGCAAATTGCGGCGCAGGTTTTGGAGGGCTTCTTCCTCCGGCTCGTCGGGCCAAAGCGCGAACGCCACGCGTCTGCGCGGCACGCTCTCGCCGCGATGCAAAATGACGTACGACAGCAGCGGCAGCGTCCACAGACGGCTGGGAAGCTTGATCTCGGCGTCGCCGTCAAAGAGCCGGCCGCTGCCGAAGAGTCGCACGCGCAGCATGGCCGCTCGCTCTTCCAGCGGCCTCCGGGAGCCCCTCCCTCGTCGCGCGTCGCGCCCCGGGCCTGAGACGCTCCGGAGACGCACCCCGCCTACGATGCCTTTGAGCCGCGCGTCCCTTGCCGGCGTCACTCGACTCCGGAACCGGAGTCATGCAACTTCCCGCTTGCGGGTCATTCGAAAGGCAAAAGCAATGTTACGTCCCACTCGTACCCTCGGCGCGATCTCACTCGCCGCCGTCGTGGCCGCCTTCGGCGCGGTCTCAGTCGCCCATGCGGGCGTGCACACCGATTCGACCACCGCGTGCTCGTCGACCGGCGTCTGCAAAGTATTCGAAAACAAGTCCACGGGCGCCGCGCTCGAAGCCGAGACCGTCGGGGAAGGCAAAGCGCTCTACGTCGAGTCGACCGCCGCCGGCGGCGACGGCATCGACGCAAACGGCACGTACATCGGCGTCATCGGCCGCGCCGCGGCCGGCACGTCGGGCTACCCGTTCGTCGCGACCGACCAGAGCGGCGACGACCTGTTCTTCATCGACGGCGACGGCGACGTGTACTACACGGGCAGCATCGGTCAGTTCATGAAGACCAACGACAACAAGCCGGTGCTGGCCTACACGGCGCAGGCTGCGACGCGCACGATCGAAGATACGGGCACGGCGCAAATCGTCGACGGCCAAGGCCGCGTCTCGCTCGATCCGACCTTCGCGAAGACGATCGACCTGCACTCGGCGTATCGCGTCTTCCTGACCCCGAACGGCGATACCAAGGGTCTTTTCGTCGCGCAGAAGTCGCCCGGCGGCTTCGTCGTGCGCGAAACCCAAGGCGGACACGGTACGCTCTCGTTCGACTATCGCATCGTGGCCGCTCCCAGCGGCGCGGCGAATCAGCGGATGGGCGTCTCGCAGCTCCCGGCCCTGCCCCACGCNNCCCCGTTCGACGGCCTCGTCGCGTTCTTAAAGAACCTTAACCCCCGAGGGAGCGCGCCTGCGGCACGTCTAACGAGGGGCGCAAATGTTGCAGCGCGTCCTTCCCGCCGCAGTACCGCTGCGCCGTCTTTCGTTCGGCCTCTCCGACATCGTCGTCTTTCTCGGCGCGCTCGTCTTGCTCGCACTGATCGCAAAAGTCGGTGCGGGCGCGTTCGTTTCGTTCGTGCCGCCGAAGACGCTGCCGTCGATCGACCTCGACCCGCGCAACCTTCCCTACTATGCGGGCCGCTCGACGCTGCGCATGTTCGTCGCGCTGGCGGCTTCCACGGTCTTCACGTTCGCCTACGGTTACGCCGCGGCGCGCAGCCGCTATGCGGAACGCGTCCTCGTGCCGTTGCTCGACATCTTGCAGTCGGTGCCCGTGCTGGGCTTTCTCTCGATCACGGTGACCGGCTTCATCGCGCTCTTTCCGGGCAGCCTGTTCGGCCTCGAGGCTGCGTCGATCTTCGCGATCTTCACCGCGCAAGCGTGGAACATGGCCTTCTCGTTCTATCAATCGCTGCGCACGGTGCCGGCCGACCTCGAAGAGGCGACGACGGCATACGGACTCTCCCGTTGGGAACGCTTCGTGAAGCTGGAGCTTCCCGCGGGCGCCATCGGGCTGGTCTGGAACGCGATGATGAGCTTCGGCGGCGGCTGGTTCTTCCTCGCCGCGAGCGAGGCGATCAGCGTGCTCAACAAATCGTACACGCTGCCCGGCATCGGCTCGTACGTGGCGACGGCGGTCACCGCGCAGAACATGCCCGCGCTCGGCTGGGCCGTGTTGACGATGGCCGTCGTGATCTTCTCGGTCGATCAGCTCTTCTGGCGCCCCATCGTCGCGTGGTCCGACCGGTTTCGTCTGGAACAAAATGCCGCGGCCGAGCCGCCGCAGTCGTGGCTCTACGACCTGCTGCGCGGCTCGAAACTCAAGCGCGTGCTGGGCGCGCTGTGGTCGCCCCCGGCCGGCGCGTTGAACGCCCTGCTTTCACGGTTGACGCGTGCGAAACCGCGCGGCACGCCCACGCCCGGCTCGAAGGCGCTCGACGTCGTCTACAACGTCGTGTTGATCGTGCTGGTCATCGCGCTCGTCGGCGTCGGCACGCGCTTCATCATAAGCTCGGTCGGCGTGGCGGAAGTCGGCAAGGCAGCCCTGCTGGGCTTCTACACGTTGTTGCGCGTGATGGTCTTATTGGCGTTCGCCACGCTGGTCTGGACGCCGATCGGCGTTGCGATCGGGTTGAGCCCGCGCCTGGCCCGCATCGCGCAGCCCGTCGCGCTCTTTCTGGCTTCGTTTCCGGCCAACTTCATCTTCCCGTTCGCGACGCTGGCGTTCATCCGGCTCCACGTTCCGATCGATCTGGGCAGCACGCTGCTGATGGCGCTCGGCGCGCAGTGGTACATTCTCTTCAATTCGATCGCCGGCGCGCAGAGCATCCCGACCGACCTGCGCGAGATGGCCGCCGACTGCGGGCTGACCGGCCGGCAACGTTGGCGGCGCTTGATCGTGCCGGGCATCTTCTCCTCGTGGGTCACGGGCGGCATCACCGCAAGCGGCGGCGCCTGGAATGCGAGCATCGTTTCCGAAGTGGTGACCTGGGGGTCCACGACCTTGACCGCGGCGGGTCTCGGCGCCTACATCGCCGATGCGACGGGCAAAGGCGACTGGCCGCGCATCACGCTCGGCGTCGGCATCATGAGCCTGTACGTCGTGGCCATCAATCGCGTGCTGTGGCGGCGGCTCTATGCCCTCGCCGAACGAAAGTATCATCTATGAACGACAGCGCACGCGACCTCATCGTCGTAGACGCCGTGTCCAAGGCCTTTCCGCTGCCCGACGGCAAGGGCGAATTCACCGTGCTCGATCGCGTGAGCGTGAGCGTGCGCGAGGGCGAAGTCGTCGCGCTGCTCGGTCGCAGCGGCAGCGGCAAGAGCACGCTGCTGCGCGTGATGGGCGGCTTGATCCCGCCCTCGAGCGGTAGCGTGGTCAGCAGCGGCAAGCCGCTGACGGGCGCGAACGGCGACGTGGCGATGGTCTTCCAATCCTTCGCGCTCTTGCCGTGGCTCACGGTCATCGAGAACGTGGAGCTAGGCCTGGAAGCCCGCGGCGTGGGCCGCACCGAGCGCACTAAGCGCGCGCTCAAAGCGATCGACCTCGTGGGTCTCGACGGTTTCGAGAGCGCCTATCCCAAAGAACTCTCGGGCGGCATGAAGCAGCGCGTCGGCTTCGCGCGGGCGCTCGTGATCGAGCCCAAGGTACTCTTCATGGACGAACCGTTCAGCGCGCTCGACGTGCTCACGGCCGAGAACCTGCGCGGCGAGATCGACGACCTCTGGAATGCCGGTCACTTCCCGGCCAAGAGCGTGCTGATCGTGACGCACAACATCGAGGAAGCGGTCTTCTTGGCGGATCGCGTGATCGTGCTCGGTTCCAATCCCGGCCACGTGCGCGGCGAAGTCGCCATCGACATGCCCAGGCCGCACAACCGCAACGACCACGTCTTCAAGCGGCTCACCGAATATCTGTATACGGTTATGACCAATCCCGATATGACCGTCGAGTCCGGTCCCGGGGTCGTGGCGGCGCAGGCCCTGCCGAGCGGCGGAAAGACGCCGTCGCCCTTCGCGCGCCCGTTGCCGCACGTGCGCGTCGGCACCATCAGCGGCCTGATCGAACTGATCGTGGACATGGGCGAGGGCCACGACGTGGCGCGCGTCGCCGAACGCCTCGCGCTGCCGGTCGACGACTTTCTTTCGATTCTCGAGGCCGCGACGCTGCTGGGCTTCGCCGAGGTGCGCGACGGCCGGGTGCACGTGACGCCGATCGGCCGCGATTACGCCACCACGACGATCCTGCGCGCCAAGGATCTNNTATGCGGAACTCTTCGAGTACGACGCCGGCGAGGAACGGCTCTCGCTCGAAGACGCGGTCGACCTCAAAGCGTCGAGCTGAGCACCCCGCCCGGGCTCAGGCTGCTCAGATAGGATTCGTGGATCGAGCGCGCGTCTCGTGCATCATCGCGAGATACATTTTGCGGCGACTCGGGCGCGTCCCGCAGCTCCGCACGAACGAAACGGCCCGGGGCCGCGCGCTGCGTCTCCCGGGCCGTTTGGTTCGTGCCTCGACTCGGTTACGGAGTGGCCAGCATGCCGTCGGTGTTCCCGGCGCTATCGACGTAGAAGCCGACGAGATCGCCCGCATCGTTGACGCCGTTGACCGTCGTCGTGCCGACGCCGAGCGGGTCGTCGATGTTCGTGAACTTCGCCTTCTTCAACACGTTGGTCACGGTGAAGCCGTGCATCGCGCCCGCCGAATCCGTGTACACGCCCACGATTTCGTCACTCTTGTTCACGCCGGTAGCGGAGGTGGAGCCCGATCCCGGATACGAGAATTCAGTGTAGGTCTTGTTCTTGTACAGGAAGCTGACGGTTGCGCCGCTCGAGTTCGTCGCGAACCCGACGACGTCGCCGAGATCGTTCACTGCGGCTGCGGTGACGCTCACCGAATTCGGCGGCGTGATGGGCACGTACTTCGTGGTCCCCTGCTGGATCTCGAAGCCGTGGTTATTTCCGTTGCTGTCGGTGTAGAAGCCGACGGCCAAACCCGAATTGTTGATGCCCAGGAATTGCGTGAACGTGCCCTTCTTGGGATCCGCGTAGCTCGTGAAAACGCCGTTCCATTCGACGAAACCGAAGTTGTTGCCGTTGCCGTCGACCCAGAAGCCCGCGGTGTAGCCCTTGTTGTTGATCGCGGTGACTTGCGTCTGCACCGAGTTGGGGTAGTTCTCGTTGGTATAGTTGCTCTGCGTGTAGGGCGGTGCGAGCGTGTAGCCCTTATTCGGGTTGCTCGCGCCGACGCCGCTTCCGAAATAGCCCGCGATCACGCCCTTGCTGTTGATGCCGAGCAACTGGTTGAAGGCCGGGTCCGCATTGTCGTCCAGGGTCGTGAAGGAATAGCCCTTGGCCGACTCGCCGGAGGCATCCGCGCTCCGGCCGTTCTGGGAGGCGCCCTGCCTGTTCTGCGATTGGAGGGCTGAAGGAAGCGCCGCGCTCGAGGACGTCTGTCCTCCGCACGCTGCGAGCATCGGAACGGTCACGCCGAGCGCGACGGCGGCTACGAGCGGTCGCACGGACTTGGGACTCGAGGGGAAGAGCATCAGTATCTCCGTTTGGTTGGAAGGTGGTTCGTGAGACCATCATCGCGCCGGAGCCCCGCGGACGCCACGGACGAGCCGGACGCTTCACCCGGACAGTTCCTCAATCCCAGAACCGCGCGACGGCGGGGTAATCGATCGAGTAGTGGTGCACGGCGGTCGCCGTCCCGGCGGCGAGCGTGAAGACCAGCACCGAGTGCCATTCCGTGGTCAGGCCCTTGCGCGTGGCGCGCGCGGCGTGCTGCACGAAGACCCGATCGCCCGCGGCCGCGATCGCCAACGGCTCGACCACGAAGGTGCCCGCGGTCTCGTCGCGCACGTGCGCGAAGAACCCGAGGATCTGATCGCGGCCGCGATAGTGGCCCTTCAGCGTTCCGGCCGGCGCGAGGTGCCACACCGCGTCGGCGTGGATGCACCGCGCGAATTCGGGAATGTCGCCGGAGGCGAGGGCTGCGAGGCCACGCCTGACGACGGCGAGATTTTCGCGCTCGACTTCCGAAAGCATACATACTCCTGCACGGACCGCAGAGCCGCGAGAGAGGGTATTCGCTCGCGGAACCGTAGCCGAACGGTAGATCCCCAACGGCATTGCTTAGATTCTGATCGGAGCGTGCTCCGGCAACCACCGACAGCCGTACGGTTTCCCCGGACACTTGCATAACGATGGCGCCGACCTCGCGTTCCCCTTTCGGTGAAGCTCTCAGACGCATGCGGCTCGAGGCGGGCTTGTCGCAAGAACGGCTGGCCGAGTCGGCGCGACTGAGTCCCGACAGCATCGGCGCCCTCGAACGCGGAACGCGCCGCGCACCGTACCGGGAAACGGTCGACATGCTCGCCGCCGCGCTCGGTGCGACCGGCGAACAGCGCGCGGAACTCCATGCCGCAGCGCGCAGGCCGCGCCGGTTGCCCCGCCCCGATGCGCTCGAGCCCGATGCTTCCGGCGCCACGCCGGTCCGCGTGCCCAATAATGTACCGCATGCCGCCACGAGCTTGCGCGGGCGCGAACGCGAACTGGGCGAACTCGAAGCGCTCGTTGCGGCGCACAAACTGGTCACCGTCGCCGGCGCCGGCGGCATCGGCAAGACGCGGCTCTGCCTGGCCTTCGCGTCCAACGCGACGGCACGCACGGATCTCGACGGCATCTGGTTTGCCGACCTCGCGCCCCTCGGAGCGGACGACGAGGTGGCGGGCGCGGTCGCGAAAGCGGCCCGCATCCCGCAAGCCGGCGACGGCTCGCAGGAAGAGTCGGTCGTGCTCGGACTGGGGCAAAAGCGCGGTTTGCTGATCCTCGACAACTGCGAACACGTGGCCGCCGCCGCCGCGCGTCTGGCGAGCGCCATCCGGACCGCGTGCCCCGGCATCTCGATCCTCGCCACCTCGCGCCAACCGCTCCGCGTCGCGGGCGAGGCGGTGTATCGTCTGCCGAGCCTGGCGGTGCCGAAAGCGGGCGACGCGCCGCGCGCGGAAATCGCGCGCGAGTACGGCGCCGTCGCACTCTTCGTCGACCGGGCAATGGCCGTCAACCCGGCCTTCGTGTTCGACGACGAGAGCGCGCCGGCCGTCGTCGACGTCTGCGCGCAGCTCGACGGCATCGCCCTGGCAATCGAGATGGCCGCGGCGCGGCTCAACGTGTTGAGCGTCACGAGCCTGGCCAAGCGCCTCAAGGACCGGTTGCGCCTGCTGACGGGCGGCGACGCCGCGGCACTCCCGCGTCAACGCACCTTGAGCGCGCTGATCGACTGGAGCTACGACCTGCTCAGTCCGGCGGAGCGGAGCGTACTGAATCGCTCGGCCGCTTTCGCCGGGGGCTTCCGGCTCGACGCGGCCGCCGCCGTTTGCGCCGACGACGGCCAGGACGAATTCGACGTCTTGGACTTGATCTCGTCGCTGGTCGACAAGTCGCTGATCATCGCCGATACCGATGCCGAAGTCGAACGTTTTCGCCTGCTCGAATCGACGCGCGCCTACGCGCTGCAGCGGCTCGACGCAGCGGGCGAATCCGACCTCGCGTCGCGCCGGCACGCCGAACACTTCGCACGCACGGCACGCCTCGCCGACGCCGCGTACGGATCGACCAAGACGAGCCTCTGGCTACCGCCGCTCGAAGAAGAAACCGATAATTTCCGCAGAGCCCTCACCTGGTCGTTGCGCGACGGACACGACGTCGTCACCGGCGCGACGATCGCAGGCGCGCTCGAACGTTTTTGGCTCAACGGCGGATTCGAAGTCGACGGCCGGAATTGGATCAAGCTCGCCATCGAGCGCATCGACGAGACCGCGCAACCGGCCATCGCGGCTCGACTCCATCGCGCCCGCGCGTGGCTCGAGGTAGGCGACGAAAAATGTTCCGCAGCCGAGGCCGCCGCGGCGTTGTACGCGCGGCTGGGCGATACGCAGGGCATGGGCGACGCGCAGCGGTTGATGGCGCTCGGTCACGCGCAGTTGGCGCGCTACGACCAGGCGCTCGCGACCAACCGGCGCGCGCTCGAACTCTTTCGCGCTTCGGGCGACGAGCGCAACCTCGCAAATTGTTTGGACATGGACGCGGCCATCTCGACGCAGGTCGAGGACTTCGCCGGGGCGCGACGCTCGTACGAGGAGGCGTTGCCCCTCTTTCGCGCGTTGGGCAGCGAGGGCGGCGTCGCGTCGGTGCTCACCGGCCTCGCGCAACTGGAGTTCTTGCAGGGCAATCCGGCGCGGGCGCTCGCCCTAGCCCGCGAGGCGCACGAGATCCGGAAGGTCAGCAAGTACGCGACCAACATAGCGATCGACAACGCGCTGATGGCGCTCTTTTGCTTGGCTCTCGACGACCTCGACGAAGCCACCCGCTACGCGCTCGCGGCAATCGAAGCCGGGCGGCAAGCGGGCAGCCAACAGGCGACGCTCGGCGCCTTTGCCGCTCGCGGCGCGGTCTTCGCGCGGCGCGGCCGGCTGGAAATCGCCGCGCGAATGCTAGGCTACATCGACGCGACCGCGCTCCGTTCCACCTTGGTGCCCGATCGCATCGAGCAACGCCTGTACGACGCCCTGCGCGCTCCGCTCGAAGCGGACCTAGACGCGAAGCTCCTGGCCGCGCTCAGCTCGGAAGGCGCGCTCTGGTCGGAGGAACGCGCCGCCGCGGAGGCGCTCGCCTAGCGGTGCCTACGCGCTGCCGGGCACGAACGCGAGCGCCACGCCGTTCATGCAGTAACGCAGTCCCGTCGGCGGCGGTCCGTCGTCGAAGACGTGACCCAAATGGCCCGCGCAACGCGCGCAATGCACCTCGGTGCGCTCCATCATGAGCGAACGATCGCTCGTCGTCGACACGGCGTTGGGCAGCGGCTTCCAGAAGCTCGGCCAGCCCGTCCCGCTGTCGAACTTCGTCTTCGAAGAGAAGAGCGGCAGCCTGCAGCCCGCACAGAGATAACGGCCCGCGCGCTTCTCGTGGTCGAGCGGGCTCGAGAACGGTGCCTCGGTGCCTTGCTGCCGCAACACATCGTACGCCTCGGGAGAAAGCCGCTTGCGCCACTCCGCATCCGAGAGCACGTACGGGGCGGGCGCCGCGGCGCTCGCCGCCGCGGGCAGGAGCGCGAAGGCGCAGACCGCGCCGAGCAAACCGCCTCTGGTCACCGTGAACTCCATTCGCCGATCATGTTCCGGATAACGTAGCGCGGCGCGGTGAAGATGCGCCGTCAGGCAGCTTACATCGCGAGACGGCTCAAAGTCCCGCTTGTGCCAGGGCCCAACCCGACGGCGTCCCGACGCCCGTGACCTGATCGAAACCGGGCAGGGCATCGTAGCGACCGTTGCTGCCGGCCGTGATGTCGTGGAAGAGCGTCGAGTACTGCGAGCCCTGCAAGAGCGTATAGAGTTCGGGATTGACGAAGCCGATGCGCGTACCTTCGTATTGGTCGATCTGCGCCTCGAGACCGACCCAGAGCGGGCTCGCCATCGAGGTGCCGCCGACGTAGAACCACTGGTTGTCCAAAAACTCCGCCATGCCCGTGGCCGGATCGGCGTCGAGCGAAACGTCGGGAATGTTGCGCCCGCTCGCGATCACGTTGGGCACGCCGGTTTGATACGCGGGCAGCGTGAAGACGACCGAAACGCCGCCGGCGCTGCCGTCCCAGGCGCGTTCGCTCTTCCAGTTGCCCTTGCGGTCGACGTGCAGCGTCGTACCGCCGACCGCTAAAGCGTACGAGTCGGAATCGGCCGTCGTCTCGTTCACCTTGCGATCGGTCACGCAGGTGCGCCAGCCTTGATCGCCGGTGGCGACCGGGAAGGTGATGCCCTCGGCCGCGCCTTGCTCGAAGATCGAGTTGGAAGCGATCGCAAAATAGTAGCCGAGCGCGCCCTTCTTATCGGCCTCGCACCCGCCCCAGCTCGAGTTCGCCGCGTCGACCAGATCGTCGCTGACCACTTGATTGTAGGCGTCCTCGGCGTCGGCATCGGTGAACTCGGGAAAGCTGTAGAGATAGACTTGGGCTCCGGGCGCGGTGCCGGTCATGGCTTCGATGTCGAGCGTGGTCTCGACGTCGTATTTGCCGATCGCGCCCCCGTCGACGGCGATGCGCTGCAATTGATAGGCCGGGGTGATGTTGAATTGTTGCAGATACGTCGCGAGGTCGGAGGTGCGAATGTCGCCCGCCATCACGTTGGCGATCGAACGCGTCGAGCCGTCGTAGGCGCCGTGTTGGATCGGTTCGTCGTACCCTTGCGCGAAGGCCAGCGGACCGTCGCCGCCCTTGGGTCCCTTGAGCGGGCCGCCCAGCGCGTCGCCCGAAGCGCCGCCGTGGCCCAGCTCGTAACGCGGCGCGAGCGAGACCAAGTCGTCGAGGCCGCTGACCGCCGTTACCACGTCGCGCAAGCTCGCCGGGATGGTCGGCGCGATGAGGTTTACGTAGCGCGCGCCGTGTCCGGCTTGCACGCCCGCATGGATTTCGGTCGCAAAGAGTCGCTCGGCGGCCGAACTCGGGCCGACGGCATCGATGACCGTGCGATTCGGAAACGTCTGCGCTATCGTGAATCCCGCCGCGTTCAACGTGCGCGCGACCGACGCGTACGTCGATGCATCCGGTGCGAAATAGGCGGCGAATTGAGCGCTCGAGAGATAGTGGTGAAACGCGGGCGAGGTGCGGTCGGACTGCGCCCGAACCAGCGCGTCCAATTCGGCCTGATGCCGGTAGGCCAACGTCAGCGCGATCCGTACCGGAAGGTTCGCTTGCGCGGGGCCGAG
Source organism: Vulcanimicrobiota bacterium (assembly GCA_003136655.1). GTDB lineage: Bacteria > Vulcanimicrobiota > Vulcanimicrobiia > Vulcanimicrobiales > Vulcanimicrobiaceae > Hesperobacter > Hesperobacter lustricola. The sequence goes on along the minus strand of PLFC01000020.1, from coordinate 11,050 downwards.
ATCGCGGAACGTCGCGGGCACGCTCACCCGTTCGCCTGCGGCGTTCGCCGCCGCCGGAAATGCGGCCAAGGCCAGCAGAAACGCGCAAGAAACCATACGTGTGAGGAGCATCGCAGACCGCGGTTCCGGCGTTAGCGCGTGGCCTCCTCCAGCGCTTGTTGCAAGGTCGCGGTCGCGCCGGCTGCGCGCCGCGCGGCCGCTTCGCGCGCGCCGAGACGGCTCTCGAGCAGGGCCGTGAGCCGTTCGCTCGAGGTGCGCTCGGTATACTCGCGCACGTAGCCCGCGGCGGCATAGGCCGCTTCGCAAAAGCCGTGCACGCGGGCCGCGCGCTCGGCGTCGCCCTCGAGCGCGATGATCAGAGCGAGATGTTCGAGCGCGATCGAACTCAAGCCCGACTTGGGATCGGCAAGCGCGAGGCGCGCCAACGACTCCTGCGCCGACGCCCGCGCCGCGGGCAAATCGTCGATCGCGACGAGATACCCCGCGAGATTGTTCATCAGGTGCACGTAGGCGTTCGGACTGAGTCGCTTTGCCGCTTCGGGCGCGGCCTCGCGGGCGAGCCGGATCGCTTGCTGCGTGCGGCCGCGCTGATGTTCGATTTCGGCCAGGTTGAGCATGGACACCATGCGCCAATGCGCGTTCCCGAGCGACGTCGCCACGGCCAAAGCCTCTTCGTGCGCGGCCGCGGCATCGTCGAGATCGTTGCGCTGCGCGGCGATCAGACCGCGGGTGCTCGTGAGACGCATGCGCTCCCGGGGCGTCGGCTCGAATCCGCTCAGCGCTTGCGCCTCTTCGAATGCAGCGGCGGCCGCGCTCACGTCGCGACGCCGCGCGGCGACGAACGCGTAGGCCACGAGCGCGTGATGCAGCAAGACCGCATCGCCGGCGCGGCGCGCGGTCGTCAAGGCCTCGCCCGCGGCTTCGACGGCGCGCGCCGCGCGCAGGCTATCGCCGGCAATATAGGTCAACGACGTCCACAGCCGCGCGCGCGCCGCAAGCCGGTCGTCGCCGCAGGCGGCGATGAACGTCTCCAACTGCGCGATGCGCTCGTGCATCAAGCCCAGCACGAACCACAGGCGCCCGCTCGCAATGGCCAGCGCCACGCCGCGCTCCACGTCGCCGCCCGCGAGCGACCAGGCCAGCGCAGCGCGCACGTTTTCGAGCTCCGGCAGTAAGGCCACGATTGCGTCGTCGCTCAAGGTCGCTTCCAGCATGGCCTCGGCTCGCTCGAATTCGCCGAGGTAATGCTCCAGGTGACGGCCGGCGCACGCTTCGCGTTCGCCGGCCCGATCGAGAAGTTCCAGGGCGTAGGCGCGCGTCGAGTCCAAGAGCGAATACCGAGGCTGCACCGTCGAGACGTCGACGTTGACCAGCGACTTGTCGACGAGCGATTGCAACACGTCGAGGCTCTCGCTCGTCGAGAGAACGCGGCCCGTCACCGCAACGAGCGCGTGCAGGTCGAAGCCGCCCGCAAAGATGGAGGCGGTGCGTAGCACCGCCTGTTCGCGCTCGTCGAGCAGGCCGTAACTCCAGTCCATCGTAGCGCGCAGCGTCTGCTGATGCGATGGCGCGTCGCGCCGGCCGCCGGTCAACAGCGAGAAACGCTCGTCGAGCCGTTCCAGCAGTCCCGCGGGCCCGAGCAGGCGCACGCGCGCGGCCGCCAGTTCGATGGCGAGCGCGATGCCTTCCAGACGGCGGCACGTCTCGGCGACGACCGGCGCGTTTCGCTCGTCGAGGCGAAACCGCGCGTCGCAGGCGGCCGCGCGGTCGACGAAGAGGTCGACCGAGTCGCGCACGTCGAGCACCGGCAAGCGGTATGCCGCTTCGCCCCCGATGCTCAGCGGCTCGCGGCTCGAGGCGATCAGCTTGAGCCCGGGACAGGCGCGTAAGAGCGCGGCCGCCACCGCGGCTGCGTCGGCCACGACGTGCTCGCAGTTGTCGAGGATCAGCAGCGCGGTGCGTTCGCGCAGGGCCTCGCACAGCGCGTACACCGGATCGCCCTGCGCGGGCAAGCGAAGGTTTAGTGCCGAAGCGATCGCGCTCGGCACCAGGCTGCCGTCGCGTAGCGCGGCGAGCGGCACGAACCACACTTCGCCCGCCCAGCGCGGCGCTTCGACGGTGCCCACCTGCAACGCGACGCTGGTCTTACCGATCCCGCCGATGCCCGTGACGGTGACGAGGCGCCCGTCGCGCAAGAGCTGCGCGACCTCTCCGACTTCGCGCTCGCGGCCCACGAACGAGGTCAAACGCACGGGCAGCGCGGCCGCGGCCGGCGGCTTCGCCGGCCCGTGCACGCCGCTACGCGCGCGTCCGGCCTTGCGTTTTGCGGCCGCCACGAACTCGGCGCGCTCTTCGCCGCTCAGCGCGAGCGCGTCGGCCAAGAGCAAGACCGTTTCGCGATACGGCGCGCGGCGCGCCCCGCGCTCGAGCGCGCCGATGCCCACCGCGCTCATCCGAGCCCTCTCGGCCAACGCTTCCTGCGAGAGATTCGAAGCGATGCGGTGTCGCCTCAGCAGGCGCCCGAACGCCGAATCCTCATCGCGCTCCATCGGCTACGAGGTGGCCTCTTCCATGATCGCTTCGTGGGCCTCACTCGCGCCCTCGCGCCGCAAGCGCTCGAAGCGTTCCTCACCGAGCCGCTCGCGCAACAACTGCGTCAACCGTTCGTGCGTCTTGCGCTCGGTGAACTCGCGAATGTAGCCGCTGCTGGCGTACGACGTTTCGCAACAGCCGAAGATGCGCGCGGCCCGCTCGGGTTCGCCCTCGAGCGCGTGCACCAGGGCCAAGTGCTCGAGCGCCGCTGCCACGAGCCCCGAGCCCGCATCGGCATGCGAGAGCCGGCCGAGCGCCTCGACCGCGGCCTCGCGCGCGCCCTGCACGTCGTCGACGGCGACGAGGTAGCCGGCGAGATTGTTCAAGAGCGTGACCATCGTGTAGAACTCGAGCCGCACGGCCACTTCGGGCGCGACCTCCTTGGCGAGTTCGATCGCGCGAAACGTGTTGCCGCGCTGATGTTCGAGCTCGGCCAAGTTGAGCGTCGCGGCCAAACGCGCGTACACCGCGCCGACGCTGCGGGCCAGCGCCAAGGATTCGGCGTGCGCGGCCGCGGCGGAATCGATGTCGTTGCGTTGCATGGCGATCAGGCCGCGCGTGTTGAGGATGCGCAAATGTTGGCGCGGCGTGGGCTGGATCCCCGCGATCGCCTCCGCCTCCGCGAGCGCGAAGGCCGCGGCGTCGACGTCGAGCCGCCGCGCGCATTCCACCGCGTACGACAGCAAGCGCGAGTGCAGCGCTTGCGCATCGCCGGAACGCCGCGCGGCGGACAGCGCTTTATCGGCCGCTTCGAAGGCGCGTGCGGAACGCAGGCTGTCGCCGCTGAGATAGGCCAGGCTCGTCCACAAATAGGCGATCGAGCCGGGGTCGCCGTCGGCGCCGCAGGCCTCGATCAACGTCTCGATGCGATCGAGGCATTCGTGCACCAGACCCTTTTCGAGCCAGAGCCGTCCGCTCGCGAAAGCGAGCGCCGCACCTTCGGTCACGCTGCCGGACTCGATCGACCAGCCCAGCGCCGCGCGCAGATTATCGAGTTCCGGCGAAAGCGCTAGAATCGCATCGTCCTGCAGCGTCATTTCGAGGGCGACGTCGGCGCGCTCGAAGGCCTCGCGATAATAGGTGAGGTGCCGCGCCGCGCAGGCTTCGCGTTCGCCGTGGCGGTTCAGTTTCTCGAGCGCGTAGAGCCGCGTGGTCTCCAACAGATCGTAACGCGTCGAGGCGTCGGTGACGAGCGTGCCGACCAGCGACTTGTCGCCGAGCGACGTCAATAGCCGCAACACGTCGAACTCGTCGAAGCGCAGATCCGCGCAAACCGCGGCGGCCGCTTCGAGCGTGAAACCGCCGGCGAAGACGCCCAGCCGGCGAAAGGTCGCACGCTCGGACTCGTCGAGCAGGTCGTAACTCCAATCCATCGCGGCGCGCAGCGTCTGCTGGTGCGGCAGCGCGTCGCGCCGTCCGTCGGTGAGCATGCGAAAGCGCTCGTCGAGGCGGCGCTCGAGTTCGGCCGGGCTGAGCGAGCGCACGTGGGCCGCAGCCAACTCGATCGCGAGCGCGATGCCGTCGAGACGGCGGCAGATTTCGACGACCGCGCCCAAGTTGTCGGTGCCTAGCACGAACCGCTTGTCGACGGCGACCGCGCGGTCCACGAACAAGGCGACGGCGCCGAAGCCGCGCGCGGCCTCCGGATCGAGCGGCTCGCGCGGCAGCGGCAATTCGAGGGCCGGGAGGCGGTAGGTCTGTTCGCCGGCGATGCCCAGCGGCTCGCGGCTCGAGGCCAACACCTGGACCCGCGGACACTCGGCCAGCAATTGGGCCGCCAAGGCCGAGGCCTCGGCGACGACGTGCTCGCAATTGTCCAGCACCAGGAGCAGGCTGTGAGAGCGCAGCGCCTCGCAGAGCGCCTGGGCCGGGTCGCCGTCGGCCGGCAGCCGAATCCCGACGGCGGCGGCCACCGCGTTGGCGGCGAGGGTGCCGTCGCGCAGAGGCGCGAGGCGCACCAGCCACGCACCGTCGCGCCACGTCGGCAGCAGGCGGGCAGCCACCTGAAGGGCCGTACTGGTTTTCCCGATCCCGCCGATGCCCGTTACCGTCACCAGACGCGCTCCACGGACCAGCCGCTCCAACTCCGCCACCTCGCGCCGGCGACCGACGAACGAGGTGAGGCGGGAAGGCAGGTTGGTCGGCGACTCGGCCGGGGCATCGGCGGGCGCGCGGTTCTGCCGGGCGGCCGCTTCGAACTCTTCTCTGGCCGACTCGGTCAGCGAGAGCGCGCGCGCCAGCAGCGCGACCGTCTCGCGGTACGGCGCCTTCCGGGTGCCCCGCTCGAGCGCGCCGACGCTGACGGCGCTCAAGCAGGCAAGCTCGGCCAGCTCTTCTTGAGAGAGGCCCGCAGCCTGCCTGTGCCGCCGCAGGAGGGTCCCGAAGGTCGTACTTTCGCTGGCTCTCACTGCACCGCCATGGCACCGCTAACTGTACAAGTCATCGTATAGGTTGTGCGTGGTCCCCTGGTCGCCTCCCAGGTACCATCATCTTACTCGGTGGCCGGTTGACGGCTTAAGCAAAGGGCCTGCGGGGGCGTCGTTTTGCACTGACGACGTCGACCGTCGACCGGTCACCGGGTCTCGAAGAGTCGAGTAGTGGAGTGGCTCGTACCTGGGGAACGTACGAAGCACTCCGGACACTTTGCGGCGGTACGATGTACCGCCGCTTTGTGTTTGCGAGGCGTCGGGGCGCGCCGGGCGAACCGTGCGGGCGATGGACGAGCTGCACAACCAGGTTGCCTTTCTCCTCGCCCTCCTGGTCGCGGCCCTGATCATCGGAATCGTCGCCGAGCGAACCAAGATCCCGTACACCGTGGCCTTGCTCGTGGCGTCGCTGCCGCTCTACTACGCGCACCTGCAATTCGAGTTCGGGCCCTGGCTGCTGCTGGTGTTCCTACCCGCGCTCATCTTCGAGGCGGCCTGGAACCTCGAGCGTCCGGCGCTCCGGCGGACGTGGCCGGCGATCGCCATGCTGGCCGTGCCCGGCGTGGCCTTCACCGCGAGCGTCGTCGGCTTCGGGCTCTACGCCATGCACCAGATGGCCCTGGCGCCCGCGCTCCTGCTGGGCATCATCCTGTCGGCAACCGACCCCGTGGCCGTGATCGCCACCTTCCGGCGCCTGGCCGTGCCGGTCGACCTGGCCACGATCGTGGAGGGCGAGTCGCTCTTCAACGACGGCGCCGCGGTCGTGCTCTACGGCGTGGCCCTGACCGCCCTCGGCCTCAGCGGCGGCGCGCACGCCGCGGCCGGACCGTCGAACGTGTGGGCCGTCGGAGCCATCGCCGTGGCCGGAGCCTTCGGCGGACTGCTGATCGGCGCGCTGATCGCCTTCGCGGTTTCGCAAGCGATGCGGCTGGTCGACGACGCGATGCTCGAGATCGTGGCCAGCATCGTCGCCGCCTACGGAGCGTACCTGCTCTCCGAAACGGTGCACTGCTCGGGCATCTTGGCCGCGATATCCTCGGCAATCGCCCTGCGCGCGTTCGGCTTGTCCAGGCCCAAGAACGCCGATGCGGAGATCGGTAACTTTTGGGCCGTCGCGGCGTTCATCGCCAACTCGCTGGTCTTCTTGTTGATGGGCCTGCGCATCGAGTTGCCGCGCATCATCCACGAGCCCTGGCTCGTGGTCAGCACGCTCGGCCTGTTACTGGGCGCGCGCCTCGTGTTGGCCTACGCCGGCTTGCCGCTGGTGCGCGTGGCCGGCGAAAACATCAAGTGGCGGCACGTGGTCGCGGCGTCGGGACTGCGCGGCGCCATATCCGTAGCGTTGGCCGTCAGCCTGCCCGACGACGTGCCGATGCGCCCGCAGATCGTCGACGCCGTCTTCGGCGCGGTCTGCGTGACGCTCGTCGCGCAAGGCCTCGCAATCGGTCCGATCATCTCGCGCCTCAACCTGCGCGCGGAGGCCGCCGCGGCGCAGTAGCCGCGGCGCGCAGATACGCGAAATCCGCCCGGGCGCATCGGAATGCGCCGGACGGATTTCTTTTCGGGGCCGCTTCCGGGGGCTTAGTGGTCGGCGACCTCGCCGCTCGGCGCGCTCGCGCTGCCGGAGCCGGTGGGCCCGCTCATCGCCTCGTCGAATTCGGCGCGCATCGTCTGCGCTTCGGCGGTCTGGGCGTACTTCGTCATCAACCAACTCGCCGCTACCGTTGCATGCTGACGTCCGTCCTCGGTGTGGATCCGGGCGTAGACATGCTGGAGCGCGAGCACCGTGCGCGGAAGCCATGCGTCCTGCGGATACTTGGTTTCCCAGTCGCGGACTGAGGTTTCGATCAGGGCTAGGTGGCGCAGGGCAGCCTCGGGATCTGCGGACGAATCGAGATCGAGTCGCGCGGCCGTATCTTTGATGGCGTTGCGGATGCCGAGGATGCTCATCGCCAGCGGGCCGAAGTATTCGTCGGCCGGGGCGACCTTTTGCGCGGCGGCTGCGGGAGCCGGCAGCGCTACGGCGGCGGCCGAAAACGTTGCAGACGACAAGAGCGCCGCCAGCATAAGCGAATGCTTGTGCATGGTTCTCGTTGTTCCCCTCGGTGAGCGGGCGGGTAAGTGAGTGTGGGAATTGTCGCGCTTGAGTGCTCGGAAAACTAGTGATGCTTCGCACCTTGGATGGTCGCTTTACCGAATTGTGACCTGTGGCGCAGCCTTACTCGCCGCACTCTGCCTCCCGCAACGTGCGCTCGCTCACGCGCACCACGCGATCGTGCCGTTCGCCGCGCCGCAAGCGCCCGTGCGGGCCGCGAGCTCGACCGGCACGATCAGCGTCGACACCAACCAAGGCGACGCGCTCAACAGCTTCAGTCCGCTGCGCGCGTTCGGTTCGGGCGTCGACGCGCAGAACGCGGGCGCCGTTCCGCTGATCTACACGCCCACGAACATCTCCACCATGTTGACCGCCGGCCTCGGAACGGTCACCTATCGNNTATTGGACGGGGGCAAGCGCGCAGCAGTCGCCTCCCGTCACGAACTCGTACGGCTATCGTTTACCGGAGCGCGGCTTCACGCACGACCAAGGCAACGACGACGACTACTCGCGTCTGACCGACGGCGATCTTTCGTCCTATTGGAAGAGCGATCCGTATCTCGACCAGGCGTTCACCGGCGAGAGCGATACCCTGCACCCGCAGTGGATCGTCGTGGATCTCGGCGCCAAAAAACCCGTCGACGCGATTCGTCTGAATTGGGCCGACCCGTATGCGACCACGTACGCCGTGCAGTATTGGACCGGCGACGACGCGATCGACGATCCCGCGAACGGCAACTGGACGACGTTCGCCGGCGGCGCCATCGCGTCGGGAAGCGGCGGCACGGCGACGATCCAACTCGCCTCGTCGCCGCTGCGCGTCGAGTTCGTCCGCGTGCTGATGAGCGCGTCGTCGGGCACCTGTGACTCGCACGGCAGCGGCGACCCGCGCAACTGCTTGGGCTTCGCCATCGACGAAGTCGGCATCGGCACGCTCTCCGGTTCGAGCTTCCACGACCTGGTCGTGCACAAGCCGAACAAAGGCCAGACGGTGACCTATGCCTCGTCGGTCGATCCGTGGCACGCGCCCGGCAACGAAGCCACCGACGAGGAACAGGCGGGTCTCGACATCGTCTACCAGAGCGGCATCACGCGCGGCTTGCCCGCGATCGTGCCGGTATCGATGCTCTACGGCACGCCCGCCGATGCGGCGGCGGAGATCGCCTACATCGAGGCACGCGGCTATGCGATCGGCCACGTCGAGTTGGGCGAGGAACCCGACGGGCAGTACATCCTGCCCGAAGATTACGGCGCGCTGTACGTGCAGTGGGCCGCGGCGCTGCATGGCGTCGACCCGACGCTGCAACTCGGCGGACCGATCTTCCAAGGCTCGAACGGCGACGTGCAGACCTGGCCCGACGCGAGCGGCAACGTCTCGTGGCTCAATCGCTTCCTGAAGTACCTCAGCGCACACGGAGCCCTGGGACAGTTGACCTTCATGTCGTTCGAACACTATCCGTTCGACGGCTGCAGCACCGATTACGAACGGAACCTGCTGGCCGAACCGAAGCTGGTCTCGAATATCGTGCAGACCTGGAAGAACGACGGCCTGCCCGCGGGCACGCCGATGCTGGTCACCGAGTCGAACTATTCGGCCAACACGTCGGCGGAGTTTCAAGCGCTACCCGGCGCGCTGTGGTTTGCCGATGCGGCGACCGATTTCGTGGAGAACGGGGCGTCCGGCTTCTATCTCTACGAATACGANNTCGACGCGACGCACGTCTCGTTTCCCGCCGCGAGCACCATCCTCGATCCGCACAAACGTCCGATCGTCGCGGCCCATGCGGTGAAGCGTCCCGACGGTCAGTGGGCCCTCATGCTCGTGAACAAAGACCCGCTCAACGCCTACACGGTCTCGGTCAGCTTCGGTAAATCCGGCAGCACGCAGCACTTCGCCTCACCGGTTGCGAGCGAGGTGTTGAGTCCGGCGCAGTACGTCTGGCACTCCGACGGCGCGAACGGGTATCCGAATCCCGACGGCCCCTTCTCCTCCACGTCGCTGAGTGGCGGCGCGAGCGCGACCTACACGCTGCCGGCGGAGTCGATCACCGTGTTGCGCGGCACGCTCGGGAAATAACGCCCGCCCGGCGCTCATTCCGCGACGACCTGCCCGTAGTTGAGCAGCGCGACGAGCGCCACGCCGCCGATCACGTTGCCGATGAAGACCGGTAGCGCGAAGCCCAGGAGATATCCGAGAAACGGCATCGCGCCGGTCGCGACGAGGTAGAGCACCTCGACCGAGCCGGCGATGATGTGCGAGAGGCCCACCATCGCGACCAGATACGTCATGAGCAGCACGATGAGCGGGCGCTGGTTCTCAGCGGCGGGCAAGAGCCAAACCATCAGGGCGATCAACCAGCCCGCGAAGATGCCGCGCAAGAGCAGTACGTTGAAGGCGGGCGCCGCGGCTTCACGGCCGAGCGCGCCCATCGCGTCGCGTATTCCGGGCTCGAACGCGCCGGAGTGCGCGAAGGCGAGCGCAATCAATCCCGCGCCCACGAGGTTCGCCACGAGCACGAGCACCCACAAGCGCAACACCTGACCGAGTATCTTGAGCTTGTCCTTGCCGTCGAGGAGCGGCAAGATCACCGTGAGCGTGTTTTCGGTGAAGAGTTGCTGGCGACCGATGACCACGATCAGGAAGCCGATCGGATAGCCCATGTTGACGATCAGCGGCTTCCACGACGCGTCGGGCAAATGCGCGTATAGCACGGCCGGAATCAGCAGCGAGAAACCCATGGCGAGCCCGGCGGCCAAGCCCGAAGCGAGCAGCGAGATCGCCGGGCGCTCCAGTTCGCCGAGCGCCTCGCGGCGGATCGTTTCGAAGACGACGGCGGCCCGCGGCGGCGCGCGCCGCTCGACCTCGCGCTTCTCGCGCGGCGTCAAGTCGACGTTGGGGGCTTTCTCCTCAATGGTCGGCACCTCGCCGCTTTACCCGAACGAGCGGCCGAGTATTCCTCCGGCGCTACGGCGTGTGGGTGACGTCGAGCCAGCGCACGCTTTCCGGCTCCTCGACCATGGGGATGTCGAGGTTGACCACCGTGGCATCGCCGCTGCGCACCAGCACGCATTCGAGCGGCTCGCCCGGATCGGCGTTGATCTCTTGATGCGGAACGTAGGGCGGCACGAAGATGAAATCGCCCGGCCCCGCTTCGGCGGTGAATTCGAGCCGCTCGCCCCAGCGCATCCGGGCGCGGCCCTTGACCACGTAGATCACACTTTCGAGTTCGCCGTGATGGTGTGCGCCGGTCTTGGCGTTGGGTTCGATCGTCACCGCGCCGGCCCAGAGCTTCTGCGCGCCGGCACGCGCGCGATCGATGGCCGCGCCGCGCAGCATCCCGGGCGTTTGCTGCGTGTCGTAATCCAACGCACTGCCTGTCACCACGCGCACGCCGTCGAACTTCCAGCGCGCGGGCTCTTCACCGCGCTCGCTCACGGCGCCACGTAGATCTCGGCGCCCTTCTCCACGAATTCGGCCGACTTCTCGGCCATGCCGCGCTCGGCGAACTCGCGCACTTCCTGCGTGATCTTCATCGAGCAGAAGTGCGGACCGCACATGGAACAGAAGTGCGCGGTTTTCGCGCCGTCGGCGGGCAGCGTCTCGTCGTGATAGGCTTTCGCCGTCTCAGGATCCATGCCCAGTTCGAATTGATCTTCCCAACGGAATTCGAAGCGTGCCTTGCTCAGCACGTCGTCCCAATGACGCGCGTGCGGGTGTCCCTTTGCGATGTCGGCCGCGTGCGCCGCGATCTNNCATCGCCGCGCCGATCGCGCTCGTGATGTGGTCGTAGCCGGGCGCGACGTCGGTGACCAGCGGCCCGAGAGTGTAGAACGGCGCCTCCTTGCAGACCTCGAGCTGGCGGTCCATGTTCTCCTTGATCAAGTGCATGGGCACGTGGCCCGGGCCTTCGATCATCGTCTGCACGTCGTGCTTCCA